>CAZPND010000198.1:0-2502 GCA_964587975.1 uncultured Candidatus Bathyarchaeia archaeon | reverse complement strand
CTTATACTTGTTGAGGAGCGTCATGTCCCAGTTTCTCAGGGTGGTCAAACTGGGCATGGGTGTGGGTCCCATGGGTTCCGCCCAAGAGTCATCAACAACTTTCCCTATGGATAATTCAAGATTTTTAACAAGACCAGTGTTGGTCTTCATTTCACCTATTTTAACACGCACGTTTTTGCTGGTCAAATTCAAACCTCTGTAAAGGTTTAGCTAGTAACACCCTTACAATCTTTTTAAACTTTTCCAGAATTTTTTATCAAAAGTCATGGTGCATCTATATGTATGCAAGCTGAAAATGTAAAAGGCGGTTTCAGAGGTAGCCCACAGTTTTCATGATTTTCTTCACCGAAACGCAAGCCGCGTTGTCTGAAGGCAGCTCCAGCAGCGATTTCCCTTCAAGCACGTATTCATCCAAGGTTGCGTCCGCCGCTATCTTCCCCAAATACTTGAAGTTCAGAGCGGTTTCTGCGTGAACGCCCAATTCCGCGGGGAACCTGTACCCGCCTATGAGGTAGAAATTTTCAAACTCCATGTCAACTTCCTTGGCGATGCGGTGCGCTCTTTTGACGTGGTCCATGGACTTCTTTGAGTGATCAAGAATGTCAAAGATGTCATTCACTTTTGACGTGATGCGCCGGTTTAAGTGTTCAAGACCCGCGGGGGAATCGATAAGCACGTACTTGTAGTTCTTGGTTAACGATCCCAATGCGCCTTTCAGCGCGGAGTTAGGCATACAATAGCAGCCTTCAACCCATTTTGTGCCAACCGATAAGAAGTCAAAGTTGTCGCTTTCAAACAATCCGTTCTCCCAAATCCGGCTTTCTATTCGCTCTGTGGGTGGAACGCCCACGGTGGTTCCGCCTTTTTTAATGAAGGTAGTGACGAGCAGCTCGGCGATGGTGGATTTCCCGGCTTCTTTCAGGTCTACGCCCACCATTTCAGCTAGGTTCTGGTCAGGGTCAGCGTCCACCAGCAACAAAGGAGTTTGACCCGCTTCAACAAAGCATTTTGTCATTAAAGCCGTAAAGCTGGATTTGCCTGTTCCTCCGCGACCTATGGTTACAAGCGTTTTCATAAACACAAACTCCAATGAACTAGATGTCCTTCTTTAGGAGAAAGTCGCATATATTGTCTATGGCTTGCATCGCCGCAATCTCCTTGTGCTTAAGCGGTGTTTCCCCAAGCATGTCCGCCTCGGTCACCTTCTCGTCGAATGGAATGAAAGTGAGGAGGTTTAAACCGTTTTTCTCTGCAAAACTTGTGACGGCTTTTTTCTGTGTTTCGTTCATAATCCTGTTTCCGATGAGGTAGAGCTGCTTCATTCCCGCGTTCGCCGCCAAATCATGTATGTGCTTGGCTATCTCGAGAGATTTCAGGTTTGAATCCGCCACAATCAACAACGCGTCCACTTGCCGTGCGGTTCCTCGGCCTATGTGCTCAACGCCTGCTTCCAAATCCAAAACCACCGCCTCGTTACGGTCAACAATCAAGTGGCGGAGCAAGGCGCGGATAACGGCGTTTGGGGCGCACATGCAGCCTGATCCCATTGACCGCACCGTGCCCATAACTATCAGGTTCACCCCCAAAGGGGTGTTCACGGAGTAGTCGCGGACGATGTCATCCACGGTGAAGGATAAGCGGTAGACGCCGGAGTATCCGGTGCTTGTTTTGGATTCAACAAGCTCCTTGTTTTCAGTTATCGGCACGATTTTACGTGTTTCTTCCGCGGATAAGCCCAAAGTTAAACCGAGATTAGGCGAAGAATCCGCGTCTATAGCCATCGTTTTCAGTCCTCTCTCCACGAAACCCCGTGCGAGGCCCGCGGCGATTAGGGTTTTGCCAACACCGCCTTTGCCAGAAACTGCAACCTTCATAAGCATTCTCCCAGTGGAAAATTACTTTCGTTTGATTGTTTATTTACGTTTCCTTGAAACAAGAAGAAATGGACTATGCAAAAGATTTTATATTCATTGCGTATTCTCTTAAGCCGAGATGATGTCTCGATGAAAATACTAAACGAGTTTGTTCCAACACGTAAATTTCTTAAACTTGCCGAAGAAATCAAAGACCTAGTGGATGGATGGAACGTCACCGACAGCGCTGCTGGTTTCCCAGCGGCCAGTGGCACAGCCGTAAGCTGCGTTCTTAAGTCTAAATACCCTGAGAAAATAATCGTACCCATATTCATACTGCACTACAAAGGTCCAGTTGAAGTGGGCGGTTTGGCTTTAGCAGCGGACATCATGGGTGTTGACGGCTTAGCAATCACCATGGGCGACGTGCCCAAGTTCGGCGAACCCATAAAAATGTTGAAATCCTCTGAGGCAGGCCGGGATTTCTTACGCGCAAACGTTAAGCTTAAGAACCTGAAGTTAGGCTGCTTATTGACGGCGCGGAAGTCTGTGGAGGATAATCTCGCGCGGGTTAATGCGCCATGGGATTTTATCTACTTCATGCGGCTTGAAGACAGTTCTTTCCCTACACTGGAGCAGATATCCAAAA
>CAZPND010000197.1:0-2551 GCA_964587975.1 uncultured Candidatus Bathyarchaeia archaeon | reverse complement strand
CCTGGCGCGGATACCGCCACGCCTACGGCCTAAAAGTACGCGGTCAACACACCAAAACCACCGGAAGAGCAGGAAAAGCCCTAGGCGTCAAGAAAAAAACCCTCCAACAGAAACCTGGAGGCTCATAAGCAGGTAGGTAACCATGGGAGACCCTAAGAAACAACGGAAAAAATTCGAAACCCCCCGTTTCCGATGGCGAAAAGACATCCTGCAAGAAGAACTCAAACTCATAGGCCAATACGGCTTAAGAAACAAACACGAACTCTGGCGCCACAAAACCATGCTCTCAAAAACCAGAGGCATCGCCCGATCACTCATAGGCAAAACACCCGAAGAACGCGTAAAAATGGAAAACGAACTCCTAACACGCCTAAAAAAACTCGGAATACTAACCGAAACCGCAGTACTCGACAACGTGCTCGACCTATCCATAGAAGACCTGCTGGAACGCAGACTCCAAACAATCGTCTTCCGAAAAGGCTTAGCACGAACAGCTTTCCAATCACGCCAACTCATAACACATGGACACGTAACCGTAGGAAACCGACGCGTAACAGTACCCAGCTACACCGTGTCCAAACAAGAAGAACCAAACATCATATACTCACCCCAAAGCATGCTCACCAACGACACCCACCCCCTACGCCAAGCCCTCTCAATCGTAGCTAAAGAACCCGAAATAAGACCACCGCCAAGAGGCAGAAGAGGAGGACGCAGACGCTGAGCAGCAAAAGAACCGAAAAATGGGGAATCGTCCACATCTTCAGCAGCTACAACAACACCTTAATCCACATAACCGACATCTCAGGCGCCGAAACAATCTCCCGCACCTCAGGCGGAATGTTCGTCAAAGCAGACCGCATGGAATCCTCACCCTACGCAGCCATGCGCGCCGCAACAGCAGCCGCAGAAATGGCCCGAGACAAAGGCATAACCGCCATCCACATCAAAGTCCGCGCTCCAGGCGGATCAGGCCCAAGAACACCCGGACCCGGCGCCCAAGCAGCCATACGCGCCCTCGCCAGATTCGGCTTCCGCATAGAACGCATCGAAGAAGTCACACCAGTTCCCCACGATGGCACAAGAAGGCCCGGTGGCAGAAGAGGAAGACGTGTATAACTTTCAACTTTCCACCTTTATTAACAGAAAAATTGAAATAATGCACTGTTACTTCTATTGAACCGCACAGTCACCATCATAACCATTATGGAGTGTTCACATCAAGTGAAAATTGAAGTGCTTGAAAAAAACGAAACAGACCTTCGCCTAGCCATCAAAGGGGCAGACGTACCTCTCATGAACGCCCTACGGCGAATAGCACTCGCCGAAGTCCCCAGCATGGCAATAGCCGAAGTTGTCATGATCGAAAACTCATCCATCCTACAAGATGAAATCATAGCACACAGACTTGGACTCACCCCATTAAAAACAGACCTAGACAGCTACAACCTCCCCGGCGAATGCGAGTGCCAAAGCGAATTCGGCTGCTCCCTCTGCCGCGTAACACTCACCATGGACGCAGAAGCAACAGAAGGCACCCGAACGGTCTACTCAGGAGAACTTGTCTCCGAAAACCCAGAAATAGTCCCAATCTCCGACAAAGTTCCCATCATAAAACTGGCTAAAGGACAAAAACTAAAACTTGAAGCATACGCCAGACTTGGAAAAGGCAAAAACCACGCAAAATGGCAACCCGTAGCCGTATGCGCATACAAATACTACCCGAAAATCACGGTCCCAACCAAAGAATGCGACAACTGCACAAAATGCGTGGACATATGCCCCAAAAAAGTATACACCATGAAAGAGAACAAAGTCGAAGTTCGCGACCTTTTAGCATGCAACCTCTGCATGGACTGCGTCGAAGCATGCCCACAAAAACCGCCAGCCATAACAGTGGAGTGGGAAAAAAACGCCTTCATCATGAACATAGAATCAACAGGCGTGCTACCTCCAGAAAGAATAATCCAAGAAGCCACCAAAATGCTGGACAAGCAACTAAAAGAATTCGAAGAGCAAGTGAAGGTGGAAATAAAATGAAACAAACCAAAACCACAAACCCCGAACTCATCCAACTTATCCGCTTCCTGAAAAAACAAGGCCGCGAAAAAGAAGCCGCTATCTGGCGAGACGTAGCTGAACAATTAGCCAAGGCAAGACAACAACGCGCCGTCGTGAACCTAAGCCGCATAAACAGACACACAAAAAAAGGCGATGAAGTAATCGTTCCCGGCAAACTCCTAGCGGCAGGAGCCATAGACCACTCCGTAACCGTAGCAGCCTTCAGCGCGTCTGAAAAGGCAAAAGAAAAACTGAAAGCGGCAAAAGCAAAATACCTGTCAATCACAGAACTCGTGGAAAAAAACCCGAACGGAACAAACATCAAGATAATTCGGTGAAAAGAAAATGCAAACCGCAAACACCCCAATCACTCTGATAAACGCTGACGGACTAATCGTCGGCAGAATGGCCAGCAAAGTCGCCAAAAAACTGTTAAACGGAGAAAAAGTAATCATAGTTAACGCTGGAAAAGCCGTAATTTCAGGAAAAA
>CAZPND010000196.1:0-2553 GCA_964587975.1 uncultured Candidatus Bathyarchaeia archaeon | reverse complement strand
GATACGTACCTATGGACATCCTAATATACGGGACTGTTAACAGTATAATATTCGCTCTGATTGCCGTTGGCTTTAGCTTGGTCTATGGTGTGAGCAGGATACCCAATTTTGCCCATGGCTCCATATATGTCCTGGCAGGCTTTTTGACATGGAGTTTCGTCAATGATCTGAGATTGAATTACGCCCTTGCCATTATCATGTCCCTGTTCATTGCCTCGATTATCGGCTTTGTCATCTATCGCTTTATACTTATACGTCTGAGAGGGATGCCGACTTCGGAGATAATCGCCTCCTTTGCGGTCAGCCTGATCATATTGGAAGGCCTGCGAATGCAGGGCATAGCCGGTTTCAAAGGCTTCATCGGTCCGTTCTATGTCCTTCAACCCTTTATCGAGGGTAAAATCAGCATATTCGGCGTGTTTGTGGATTATCAGAGACTCATAATTATTGCGGGCGGCCTGGTGGTCCTGACATTAATATGGCTCTTTACCCACTATACTAAAACCGGGTTGTCCCTCAGGGCCATTGCCCAGGACGAGCAGGCAGCCATGATGCTTGGTGTGAATTCCGATCGCACTGCAATGATATCCCTCGCAATCGGTTCTGCCCTGGCCGGCTTAGCCGCCGTGTTAATCCTCCCTTTGGGCAACATCGCTGCGGAACAGGGATACCGAGTCCTGGTCTATGCACTTGCCGTATGCATTATCGGCGGTCTCGGAAGCTGGGCAGGAACTATTTTAGCATCTTTTGTCCTCGGCTTTTCCATGATCACAAGCACGTTCCTGTTCGGTGCCCTGTGGGAGAATGTTGTCTTGATAGGGAGCATAATCCTGATATTGCTATTCAAGCCTTCAGGGCTGATGGGAAAACAAAAAGAGTTGGAGGAGAGGGTCTAAGTGGCTGAAAAAGAGAGGCGCAAGAAGAGGTTGGACAGAAGCGTTAAGGTTCGGTGTGAGGGCCTCTATGCCATTTCTTCATGGCGCGAGATGGGCTTTCTGGCCATGCCGAGACTCCTCTTGATCTTAGGGCTCCTTGTTCTTCCATTCACGCTGGACATGTATTGGCAAAGGGTGCTCTGTACCGCGGGCATTTATGCACTGTTGGCCTTGAGCTTTGATTTCCTGGCCGAATACGTCGGCCTAGTCTGTCTTGGCGGCGCAATGTTCATCGGTTTCGGCGGATACACCTCGGGCGTTCTGAATTCCTATTTTGAATGGTCGCCCATTGTGACGATCCCGATTGCCACCCTGGGCGGGGCGGTTATGAGCACCCTGGTCTTTATCCCCTGCCTTCGATTGCGGGGCATCTATTTCGCCATTGTAAGCTTCATGCTCCCCCTGTTTTCGGTCTATATAATTATCGCATTAGGCCTGTTCGGAAGCACCGAGGGGATCAGCGCCCTTGATACCCTTCCGAATATATGGGTCGAACAGTATGTTATCATAGTGGCCATTATCGTGGCCCTGTTTGCAATCAGGAGATTGGTAAATGAGGATATCGGTCTGATTTTCCGCGGGATAAAGGATAATGACCAGGCCGTGAGGGCATCCGGTATAAGCATAACCTCGTACCGAATCAAGGCCGTATTCATTGCATCGTTAATAGGTTCTTTTGCCGGGGCCTATCTCAGCCATCTTTACGGTTGGCTGGGCCTGTCCCTTTTTGCCATGGATTTTTCCATCCTGCCGATTGCCGCGGCCGTCATGGGGGGAATGGGGACCTTAGTGGGTCCGGTAATAGGGGCCATCATCCTGACCCCCATGTCCGAGGCGCTTCGAGGTTTTGGACAGCTCAGGGTCGTCCTCTATTGCCTTGTGCTCATAGGTTTTATTCTCTACAAGCCGGAAGGGTTAATGAACTACCTCGAGCGTAAGTACAATCAGTTCGAGCGCTGGGAAAAGGTGTAGGGATGGACAAAAAACCTATCCTCCAGGTCAACGGCCTTTCCAAGGCATTCGGCGGGGTTAAGGCCGTGCTCGACGTGAGTTTCGATCTGTTCAAGGGAGAGATCTTAGGTATAATCGGTCCCAACGGGGCCGGGAAAACTACTCTGATCAATCTTATTACCGGCTTTGTTAAACCCAATGCTGGTAGCGTTTTGTTTAAGGGAAAAAATATCAAGGGGTTCCAGCCTCACAAAATCGCCAATCTCGGTCTCGTCAGGACCTTTCAGGTAATGAGGCCCTATCACAGCCTGGCCGCCTTTAAAAACCTTATTGTTCCCTTGAACTCGCCCCGTGTTCGACGGACCAGCGAGGGGAAATTGGGGGATAGGGATTCCGTGGCTATCGATATCTTAGAAGAAATCGGTTTTGAACGGGATGCCCGTGTTCCCTATAAAACTGCGGGTTCTCTCCCCTTGGGATATCTCAAACGTCTTGAATTAGCGAGATGCATTGCCCTGAGACCGGAAGTTATCCTGTGCGACGAGGTCTTCTCCGGTCTAAGCATGTCCGAAATTGCGAGCATGATCCCGCTCCTTGAAAAGCTGCAGATGGAAGGGATCACCATAATGATGATTGAACATCGTCTGAGAGAACTTTTCAGATTGGC
>CAZPND010000195.1:0-2593 GCA_964587975.1 uncultured Candidatus Bathyarchaeia archaeon | reverse complement strand
ATGGCATTGAACAAGCCTTCTCCTTTGATGTTCATTTTGTGACAGCGGGATTCACCCTGATCCCTCAACTCGTTCTCCCATTGACTTCTCGGTAAAGCTGATTGGTATTTATTCGTAACTGACAGTACCAATTTTTTTCTTGACATAGTAGAATAATTAGCAAATAAATATTTTTAGTTGGCTATAAAATGAAAATTGATTGAGACCTGCCACCAAAAAGTGATCCTTTGGCCGGCCTAATTTTTCCTCGTAATCATATTTAAATTTTCCTACTTCCGACACCGAAAAGAAAGGGGCTCCGTATGGGTAGCGCCAGTATAGGAAGAAGGTTCCTGCTTTCACTCCTATTTGTATCCTTGGCCTTTCATTCCTTTTCTGCACTTGCTGCCGAGAACATATCTGTTCTCTCTCCGAAGCGACCCCACTTTGCCGGACAACCTATACTTTTTCACATCCAGCCGAAGAATATCGTGCTTCCTGATAAGGCAACCGTCTATTACAGGGCTATTGGGATTAGGATATTCCGCCGGATTCCGATGAAAAAGGAAACACCGGTCGATTTCAGGGCACTCCTCAAGGCCGAAAAAGTCATACCTCCGGGGATCGAGTTCTTTTTTGTGGTCCAGGATAAGGCAGGACATACCTTCACTTTCCCCAAACTGGACCCAAAGAAAAAACCCTATTCCCTGAAGATAGATCTGGATAAACAGCCACCCCATATATTGGAATTTTCCCCTGCCGAAGGAAGCTCCTTGAGCCAGACACGCCCTGTAATCAGGATTACCTTTAAAGATAAAGAAACAAAGGTTGATAAAAAGACAGTACGGATCTCTGTAGACAATACCGATGTCACGCAATTGGCAAAGATCGTGGACGCAGAGCTCTCTTACCAGCCCCCCAAAGAACTCACACATGGCCGTCATACTGTTGCAGTCGAGATGAGTGATGTTTGCGGAAATCGTATGATGCCACAGAGTTGGGAATTTATTATCCCGCGCACGGCGCGTCTCCAGAATGCCAGCGCTGAAGTCAAATGGGACGGCGAGTTCAGGCACATAGTGGCCAGAGACGATAGCAACCAGGATCCGTCATGGCATCTGCAGTCAAGCGCCACTTTGAAATCAGTGCTTGAATCAGGAGGCTTCAAGACCTCCCTTGATGCCAATGCCTGGTACACGGATGAGGAAGGCCCGGAACCGGCAGGTGACAAGTTCAACCTCAACAACTATTTATACAAGGCCCAATACGGAAAACAGTCTGTTGCGTTGGGAGATATGACTGTTGAAGGCACGGAGCTTATCAGCCAGAGCATCGCCCGACGTGGGAGCATGGTGGAGATGAATCTTGGTGACACTCGAGCACAGGGCTTTGCCCTTCGGAGCAATGCCATAACAGGCTTTGACCATCTCGTGGGCGTGGAGGATCCTGACCAGCGCCTTGTGGGTGTATCTCTTGCGACCGATCTCATCAAGGACAAGGTATTAACCATAAAGGGAGTCTATGTCACAGGGCGTAATCATAACCCTGACGACTACAATGTAAGCACCCTTGAGGCAGGGAATGAAGGAGACATTTACAGCATAGGGCTTTCAAGTGAATTCCTAAAAGGAAAGCTTAACCTGGAAGGCGAATTCAGCTCAGGAAGGTATGATAGCGATGTGTCTGACAATCTGGGCAAGGAATCCGGCAAGGCATGGCGCACCAAGGTTTTAGGTAAAGGAAATATCTATGACTGGGAAGCGGGATACAAGTATCTGGGGCCCGACTTTCAGACCGTTGTCAATGCCACTGGGGCAAATGACAGGGATGAATTTAATGCTGGCTTTGGCCTGAGGGCACTTTCTTCAAACTTCAGGATAACCGCTCTACGGACATCTGACAATGTGGACGAGGACCCGCTCATGCCTGTCATCAGGAATACAACAGGTGCCTTTAACTACAACCTGGCAAAGGCCAAGTGGCCTGCCTTTTTTCTGAATTACACACTCAACAACCAGGACAGCACAAAGGAACCGGACAATTATTCACCTATCAAGAACCAGACTCAGACAGTTGGAGGAGGCTTTTCCATGTCTGGCAGTCGCTGGAGCATATCTCCCGCGTACACCTTCACTGCCTTTAATGATAAATCAAGCATAACGGATAATGACAGCAATACTCATGTGGCGGTTTTCTCCGGATCTCTGCGGCCCACGGACATCTTTTCCATCAACCCGTCCATGTCTTACACCAACATGCACACGGACGTCACGGCCTTGACCATCGAGACCTATCAGGGGACCCTGGGCACGGTGCTTTCCCTGTACGAACGGATGGTGGATCTGAATGGGACCCTGTCCTACCTGGACAACAAAACGAATGATGGTTCCAGTCATACCAGCACATTCAACGGGATCGCACAGGTGAACTGGCATTTGGAGAAGTTGCTTTTTGACAAGGGCAAACAGACCTTTTCCCTCCGGGGGCAGTACAGCAGGACACAGGACCACGTGTCCGAGAGCATCACGCGTGACTATACCGTCTTCGCCGTATTCAGTTTCAGCGTGCCGGTGAAGGTTTATTAAAGGCGTAGGGTGAAAAGTAAAAGGGAGAA
>CAZPND010000194.1:0-2679 GCA_964587975.1 uncultured Candidatus Bathyarchaeia archaeon | reverse complement strand
CTCAGCGAACAAGAGACTTTGGACTTATTAAGGCGGCTGGATGCCCGAACGGTCTCGTCTTCAGTTACTTCTTTACTGAGCTTTTTATTGTGCTGTTTATGGGCTGCATTTTGGGAGTGGCACTTGGTTTCCTAACAGATTATGCGGTCATCAACTTGAGCGCCTTTCAGGCTTACCCTAAAGCGCTTAATTTTTGGTACGCGCCGTTGGTTTTTGCTGCGTTCTTTGTTTTCGGCTTGATATTTGGGTTGAAGCCTTTGCTTAACGCCTCAAGACTTTCGCCGATTGCTGCTCTTTCGCCTATGCAGTATTTCGGGTTAACCAAGGGGAATAAGTTTAAGGCGCTTTCCAAGTCCAGATTAACGCTGAATATAGCTACGAGAAGCCTGTTCAGGCGCCAATCCGCCACCGTCAGAATCGTATTCTTCCTTTCAATAGTGTTTATCTTATTAACTGTCTCCATCACAGGAAGCATAATCGCCAACGACACCACTACGACAAGGGTTGAAAAAGCCGCAGGCAAAGACCTACTCCTTGTAGCGCACAAAGATATAGGTAACCAGTACATTGCGTTGCTATCAAAATTCTCTGGAGGAAAAGAAACAACAGATTTCAATTATTTGGATCCGAATTTGGCTTTACCTGATGCTGCCCTTCAGCAATTGAATAACATAAGTGGCATAGCACATTTGGAAACACGCCTAGTTTGCGAGGGGCACATGCGGGAGTTGATGAATTTCACCATCGACCCTGAGACTCAAGCAACCATTCCCATTGGCGACAACCGCGAAACGAACTCTTTGATTGTTGGCGTAGAGCCTGAAAAAGTTCTCTCATCATGGTTTATTGAGGGAAGGTTCCTACGTGGAGACAACTCCTCAGAAGCGGTTGTTGGAGATTCCGTCGTTGCACGCATGTTTGAAACGCCGTTGTCTCAGAGCTTTGTGATGCAAAATGCTACTTTCAATGTTGTTGGCTTGTGTTTAGACCCTATAAACAACGGGTTTGTCACGTTTGTTGCTCTTGAAAAACTTGAAAGCCTGAACATGATTTCAAGCCCCAACATTGCGCTTCTTCAGCTGGATTCCTCAGTTGACCGCGCCAGTGCCATTGTGCAAATTCAAGAGCGGTTGGCGTCTGTAAACTCGGATTTAATGGTTTTTGAACTCACTGCGACGTTGGAAAAAAACGTTAACTTTCTCAGCGCCATATGGTCGGTTGTCATGTTTTTGCCGCTTTTCACTTTAGTGGCAGCAACCCTGTGCCTAATAGCGTATCTGGTGCTTGCCATAGATGAGCAGCATCAAGAATTTGCGGTCTTGCGGGCTATGGGTGTCAAGCCCAAAACCGTGGTGACAATCCTTGCTGTCCAAAGCTTAATCATTCTGTTTTCCAGCTTTGCCGTTGGAATTTCTCTCGGAGTGATAATCACGCTTCTTATTCTGATTTCCCAGCCTGTGGTGACAAGCCTGACCATCTTAGCTATTGCGGCATGGCTCTTATCGGCTTTGGCTGGAATGTTTCTGTTAAGCCTCTACCCTGCAATAAGATTTGCCAGGAAACCAATACTGAAAATCATGTCATAAATGAATGAAATCTTTCCTGAAATACTTTAATTCCTCCACCTGTGCAGGCAATTGCATTAGAAAATCCTGCAGTTGGAGAATGGGAACGATGGGAACATTGTCGTAAAATTTTAAGCTGCCTGGAATAAGCGACAGAATCATAGGAACAAACTTGGCTTTTTTCCACTTGGAACATTCAATCTTTAATGTCGCAGCGGGCAACGTATTTGCGAATGCGCGGGTTCTATCCACTTGCGCCTCAACAATCCGCCGTAACGCAGAAGGCTTCAATCCACGATGCCAATGCTTGCAGTCAACGCATAAAACTAAGGGCTTTCTGCAGCCAACCACATCGATTTCCCAACGCCGACCACTATGCTTGAACCGCACATTTCTGATGGCGACATAGCCGTTTCTTTTCAACGCAAGCGCCGCAATTTCCTCAAACTCCTGCCAACTGAAAAAAGCGCTAATCCGTTCGATGTCTCCGCCTAAGGATGCCGCCTTAACCGCAATCATGAGCCGACCGTCACTGTCGGTTCCGACAAAACCGTCTTTAAGATAAACCAAGCCCTGATTTTGAAGGTTTTCAAGCAATTTTATAACAATATCAGAGGCTATTCTCGAGTCTTTATTGACAGTTTCAACTAAAACAGACACGTCTTTCGTCAGTTTCAAGAGGGAAATTAACAGATCCCGCTCAATAACCATGGCTAAGCACCCATAAATATGCATGAAACTGCCAAAAACCTGGCGCGTTGAAGGGCTGTATATAACCGCCAAAACTCTGGGACCTTATCTCGGAACCTCCGTATACAAAAGCATCACCCAAACACACTTTTGAAGCCTCTCTCGACCACTTTAACCGTTGCCAATTCAACGCTGCATCATCAAGTTGCCATAAAGCCGTTCCACACTTTTAAATTCTGTTTTAGTTGATTGGCGCTTATGTCCCTGTCACCTTCGCAAATCGTATCATCAAGAACCGCTGAAGCAGCCGGATTTCCCATGAATTTTAATACTTACCTGCATTTTCCCGTGTATCCCGCCAACGATTTTTAACTTTTAAATGTAAAATGTGAACGTTCGATTTCTTTTCGCAATCCAAAATTAA
>CAZPND010000193.1:0-2689 GCA_964587975.1 uncultured Candidatus Bathyarchaeia archaeon | reverse complement strand
GGAGGCACCGCGATACCCGAGTTTTCTTGCGATTTGCCTGGCTTGAAAAGCGTGAAATCCCTGTTGCGGGTTGATTAAGACTTTCAGAATTGCTTGAGGCGTTTTCTCCGCGATTTCTTCTATCTCCATGCCGCCCACCGCTGACGCTATGAAAACGTAGCTTCGCGAAAAACGGTCTATAGTTACGCCACAGTACAGTTCTTTTTTAATTGATTGTTTTTCTTCTATCAAAATTTGCTTCACGGGGATGCCTTTAACATTTGTTTTCAGCAGTTTTTCAGCGGTTTTTTCTGCGTCTTCAAAGGAATCAGCGAACAAGATGCCTCCTGCTTTTCCTCTTCCCGCTATCAAAACTTGTGCTTTAACCGCGAGTGGCGGTTTTAATTTAGCCGCTGCCCCACTTGCATGGTTGGCGCTTGTGATTAATGCTCCTTGCGGGACAGGTAGTCCATGTCGTTTGAGTATGTTTTTTGCTTCGTACTCATAAAGTTTCAAGAAATGCTTACGCCTCATTTGATGGTTTCAATTGTGACGTAAGATTTGGTGTCTTGAATTCCGTCTATGGCGTATAGTTTTTTGAGAATTTTGTCCATGTTTTCTCTTTCCACGATTATTAAGGCGTCAGCGTCTCCCGCTATTCTGAAGGCTTGTGACACTGCGACTTCTTTTATCTTGTCGTACACTTGGATTCTTTTGGTGGGTGATACTTTGATGAGGATGAAGGCTGGTATGGTTGAGATGCCGAGGGCTTTTAATCCTTTGTCTGTGACGTCTATGAAGCCTCGGCCTGTGCGGATGTAGCCTCTGTTCTTGAGTTTTCTGAGGTGTACGTTCAAGGCTTGCCTGCTTATGCCTAGTTGTGCTGATAGCTCATCCTGTTTGACGCTTAGAGTGTAGGTGTTTGTAGCCTTGCTTTTCTCATACAGCGTCCTCAAAAGCTGAACTGAACGTTTAGTGAGTGGGTCCAAATGCTTTCACTTTTATGATATGTTTGTTAAGTTAATCCTTTACAATTATCGCGTTATTTAAAATTTTAGTGTATGAACATAAGTTTTGAACCTGTTTTTCGAAATCGCCACTCCTTTTTTAGTTAAAACCAGAATCTCGAGGTAACACCACAATGTATTTATTTATGGACAAAAAAATTTATGAAACCGAACAAAAGTGGAAACTAGGAGTGAAGCGTTGACAATGTCAGAAAGCAACTCAGTGTTGATCGGGAGAAAACCAGTGATGAACTATGTGCTGGCCTGTATCACTTTCTTCCATGGTGGAGCAAAAGAAGTAAGCGTCAAAGCACGTGGAAGAGCCATCAGCAGAGCAATCGACGTCGTGGAAGTCGTTAGACGTAGGTTTCTGCCCGATGTAAAAGTCGCGAGAATAGGCATCGGCACAGATCAGATTGCGCCTCGAGAAGACGGTAATGGGCTGACTAACGTCAGCACAATTGAAATAGTCTTGGAACGATAAATTCCCACTCAACGTGGAGGACAGCGATTCGCCGCTCCTCCTTTGCTTGAGGGAGGATGCCTTCTAAATGAAGACCGAACTATGTAGCTTCTGTTTAAAGAGCGGTATACTATGCCAAAAGTGTTCAGCTAAAGTTAAGGCTGGCGAAATCAGTGAGTTAGACCTGAGAATCGCCCGTTTGTTATTGTCTTTAGAGGAAAAGTATCCTTCGCTTCAAAACGTTTGCTTTTATAAAGCTGTCAGTGTCGGTCGAAGTTTGGCTATAATTGTTGGGCATGGCGATGTGCCTAGGCTTTTAGGCTACGGAGGTAAGATAATTAAAGCGCTGGGCGAGGAAACTGGCAAGTCCGTTCGCGTTTTAGAGTACGGTGTTGACGACCGCAAGTTTTTAGAAGATTTGTTCATGCCTCTCAGCATTCTTACCATCAACACGATTTGGCTGCCTGACGGAACCACTGAGACAAGAGTTATTTTAAGAAGGAATCGCGGAAGCCAATTGCCTTTCGACCTTAAGGCTTTAAAGGAGATAGCGCGTAAAGTACGGAAAATGTCGTTACGTGTTGAGTTTGCTGACTAGGAGCGCTTAATTCATGAAGTTGGATTCCATTGGCGATTGGGTTAGAACAGGCTACTCTGCAAATGTAACTCCGGATATGGACGGCGAAGAAGTCACGCTTTTCGGGTGGGTTCAAGAAATACGGGACCTAGGTGGCATCCGCTTCGTCATACTTCAGGACAGGGAAGGCACGATACAAGTTACTGTTCTGCGGAAGAAAGTGAGCGCCGAAGTGCTATCGAAGTCTGATGCTCTGCAAAGGCGGTACAGCGTCGCCGTGAAAGGCACCGTAAAAAAGACCAATATGACGCCCAGAGGCATCGAAGTGTTGCCGAAGGAGATAAAAATTTTCAGCACAGCCACCGGACAATTGCCCATAGACATCACTGGCAAGACCCCTGCACTCATCGAAGCGCGTTTGGACGCGCGAGCACTAGACCTCTGTCAAGAATCGAACATTGCGACGTTCAAGATTCAGCACTCCGCCCTAGCTGCAATACGCGGTTTCCTCTTCCAAAAAGGCTTTCTGGAGGTTCACACACCGCGAATTATTGCCTCCGCAACAGAAGGCGGCGCAGCACTGTTCGCTGTAGATTACTTCGGCGAAAAAGCGTTTCTCGCGCAGAGCCCACAACTGTACAAGGAGCAGTTAGTGATGAGTCT
>CAZPND010000192.1:0-2729 GCA_964587975.1 uncultured Candidatus Bathyarchaeia archaeon | reverse complement strand
CTCGAGAAGAAGCTGGACGCACTTACTGCAGCCTTGCAGCAGCAGAATCAAGACTTTTTAATTAACGTTGTAGGCTCGATCAGCGCAACTTTGGTTATTTTGATTGCTGGATTTGTGGCTTGCATTTATTTGAAAAGAAAGTATGAAACATCTGAGGCAACGTGAGTGAATCTTCAAGGGTATAAGGCATTGTTACTTGTCGTCACGGCTGTTCTAGCGTTGCTTGTGGCTTCGCCTGCTCTGGAAAGGTTTCTGGTTTATCCTCAGACCGAATTCTTCAGTGCAATGTGGCTCCTAGGTCCAGAAGGTCAGGCTGAAAATCTTCCATCTAACCTGAAAAGCGGCGCCAGCTACAATGTTTACTTGGGAATCGAGAACCAGTTGGGTTCCTGCGCTTACTACTCGGTTCAGGTGAAGTTCAGGAATCTAACTCAATCGGCACCCGACCCATTTAATCGTACGGCAAGCAGTTTACCGCCGCTTTACAGCTTTACCTCTTTTGTGGCTGACAAGGAAACTTTAACCCTGACGTTGACGTTTTCGTTTGATTACACGTACATCTTGAACCCTAACTCAAGCCTCTCGAAAGTAACCTTTGATGACCTGATGTTCAACGGGCTCCCTTTGAATCTTAGAGGTTATCCAACTGCATGGGACGCTGAGAGAAATGGGTTCACGGGTAACTTGTTCTTTGAACTCTGGATTTACAATGATACAACAGGCGGCTTTCAGTATCATCAACGTTACACATCTTTGCAGCTTAATATGACAGTCTAAGCTCACACCTTTTTCATCAAAGCAGTTCTTAACAAACGATTTTAGGAGAACGCGTGTTAAAAGAGTTGTTCAATAAAGTCAAAAGAAGGATGTATTGGGGAATGAACAACAGATCCGATTTTTTCAAGAAGCTCTATCCACCTCAATCTTTTTGTCAATAAGTTAAATGGTTACTCATTCGTGTTGCTTTAAAGACAGCTTTGAACTAAAAAGGAACAGTTATAGAGGATCAATGCGCATTTTTTGTTTTCATACAATTTAGTCGAGGAGGATTTAAGTACCTTGGATCTATTGGAGAAGGAAAAAGCTGAGAAACTACGTATGCAATGGAAAAAGCTGTGGCAGGAACAAGCAAAGGACAAGCTGAGAGCTGAAGGCATAGCCACGGCTGACTATCGTGACATTTCCATTGAGAAAGGAACAATAATTCACGCAACACACAATTCGAAGGCTTTGGACTTCAAAGAAATTTTACACCAACACAATTTACTGAATTCAGATCAATTCATTGCACCTAGTCCTCAGATTGGCGGATGGAACAAATTTATCAAAACGAACATCGCAAAGCAGAAGTCGCTAAATCAGAAGCAAACGCTACTTTCTAACAATGAAAAGAAAGGCAAGCGGCAGCAAAAGAAAGGCGGCAGAGGCTGGCTCCACACCAATGATGATAGATAAGCACAAAATGGCGACAAAAATGAATTTAAACAGAAATGAAAAAAAGGCAAAGATACTGGTGGTCGTTGCCGCATTAAACGAAGAAGAAGGCATAGGCCCAACCTTATCCGAGATAAACGATAATTTAGATAATGCACTGTACCTAGTTGTTGATGGACGAAGCGACGACAACACGGTTAAAATTGCTAAAGAAATGGGCGCGCAGGTTGTATTTCAGAAAAGTTCGGGCAAAGGTGACGCCATAGCAACGGCTGTTGAGTATGCAAATAACCTTGACGTCGAATATGTGGTTTTTACGGATGCAGACTTCACGTATCCAGCTGAGTATTTGCTTGAGATGATTAGGATTTTGAAGAAGAACCCTCGAATTGGAATGGTATGCGGAAACAGATTCAACAATCATGTTCATCTGGGCAGAATGCACAATATACTTTATACGGGTAACCGTTTGATAGCGTTTATTCATAATCTGCTAAACGGCGTAAACATGCGCGATCCCTTAACAGGCCTAAGAGTCGTGCGGTGGAAAGCACTCAAAAATTGGCAACCAAAATCATGGGGCTTCGACGTGGAAGTAGAACTAAACTACTACATAGAACGCACAGGCTATCAAATAGCAGAAATACCGATACACTACAGGCCACGCGTGGGCGAGAAAAAACTGCAAATCAGACATGGTTTTACAATCTTAAAAAGAATCTTAACTGATGCAGTAAAGTCTTAACCATATTTTAGCAATAGAACCTAAGCAACTGATTAGGTAAAGTCTGAATTTATTAAAATAGTTCAAATACGTTTAAGCTATGGTTGGAATCAGCTTGGCACAAGTTTCTGTAGTAATCTCTACCTATTCAAAAGAAAGACTAAACTATCTTTCAGAATGTATAGTGTCTCTAACAAAACAGTCGTTGAAACCCGATGAAATCATTCTGGTTTTGGACCCTTTTCCGGATTTAATAGAATTTTATGAATCAAGATTCTCCAAGGACGTACGGGTTGTTGTAAGTCAGAATCCGGGGCTATCCAATGCCAGAAATGCGGGTGTAAAGAATGCAAAAGGAGACATTGTCTCCTTTATAGATGACGACGCCGTAGCCGATGAAAAATGGCTGGAAAATCTTGTCAAAAATTATGAAGATACAAACGTTGTTGGTGTAGGAGGATTTATCAGCCCTTCTTGGGAAAATGGATATCCAAAATGGTTTCCAGAAGAACTAAACTGGATAGTGGGTTGTTCATACAAAGGCCTCCCTGTGCAAAAAGCAAGTGTAAGG
>CAZPND010000191.1:0-2750 GCA_964587975.1 uncultured Candidatus Bathyarchaeia archaeon | reverse complement strand
CAAATTGGACCAACTGTGTGGATGACATATTTGGCTTTAAGATTGCCGCCAGAAGTTATGACGGCTTTTCCCGTTGGAAGGCCCTGTGGCCATTCTGTAGCTCGTATTTTCTTGCACTCCTCCAGTATTGTGGGCCCGCCTCTGCGGTGGATTGCTCCGTCAACGCCGCCTCCGCCCATAAGCGAAGAGTTTGCTGCGTTCACGATGGCGTCTGTTTCCATATTGGTGATGTCTCCTCTAACCAGGCGGACACGCGTTTTTTCCACATGAAATTCTTTTTCACTCATTTTTCTCAACTCTATAGAAGTGTGCTTGCTGCTTGCCATATGGCGGAACCGAAAAAGTACGCTCCAAAACCAACAAAAACAGCCATACAGAAAAATGTTATCCCTAGGTGAACGCGTTCGGTCCAGAAGCGCCGAGACTTGAAAATCAAGAAAGCCACGGCGGTGTACCAGAGGAAGTCGCAGAACCAGTGGACGCCTGCGAAGACGGAGAAGCCTAGAAGTCCGAAAATTTTTGCGTTCAAAACCAGTGCGGTGCCTATGGTTAGCCACCATAGTATGAAGCCTGCGTTAGCTGCTGTCGTCCATATTCCAGCGAAAAGTGAGTCACGTTTTGAAGCCACGTGTGCCTCCGTGGTTTTGTGCCTGTTTCTGAACGCTTGGGCGCCCATGAAAATCATGAGCAAGCCACCCACGAAGCCGACTCCTACCTGCACTATATCTGGAATGGCAAATTGGCTTAACACGAAATAAATTAGAAACATGAGGGGAAACTCGACGACGCCATGCCCGAAAGCAATAAGGGCACCTGCGGTTTTACGTTTTGAAGCTTTCTCTATGGTGACTGCAAACAATGGACCTGGCAACAGAACGCCTGACATGGAGATGAGGGCGACGGAAGAAAGGAATAAGTAGAAGTCGGTGATGTACGCCATGTTTTCAGCTCACTCGCCACACCCTGTTAATCTGCAACTCTCCTGCTGACGGATGTTCGAATCAAACTTTCTTTGCTCAGCTAATAAACGTTCTTAGAAAATACTGTCTATCTTAACTTGCGGCTTTCCTTTCAACAATTATTCCATAAAGACAAGTTCTGTATACAAAAGCATCGCCCAAAACACATTTTTCTCATTTATTCCGCCCCTTTCCTGCCAAGCGTACTCTGCATTTTCACGATTTCCGTGCTATCCTTCGCTCCTGCATATGCTTCAAGCAAATCCGCATTTAACTCCAAAAAAGTGTGCCCCCACATGAAAATCGAAAGAATTTTCTCTGCTTCCTCCCTGAACCCAGCAATATACAACGCTCCAGCGAGCGCTTCAACCGTGGACAGCTTGGTAGCCTTCGCATAGTTAGTCGGGTTCCCCGCCAATAAAATGGGCAAGCAACGACTTGTACCTTTCACGTGGGACGACAGCACCTTTTGCGCGTGCTCCCAGCTGCAATCCAAAGCGGCTAAACCAAAATCCTGAATCCGCTGCCTATCCGCAGGCGAAAACGCAATCTCCCCAAACGGGTTAAGCACGATGGCACGCCTCGGCAAAAACCTGATGCTGCTAACAATCCTAGCCAACCCATGCCGCTTCAACTTCAAGCCCGTGCAACGCTTCGGGTCACACTGTTTCGCGTGGTAAATGGTTAACCTAACCGACGTTTCCACCCGTCTTATGCAGCTTACCGTGACTCATCGGGTCAATTAAAACGCGGGGAATCCACTCAAGAAGGTCACTAGCCACCAAATGAAAACCTTTCTCACCCGCAACAAAGTCCCCAGCCGCCCCATTAACGAAGGCTCCAGCAACCGCCGCCTCAAAAGCACCGGCTTTCTGCGCCAACAAAGCACCTACAACACCTGAAAGAACGTCGCCTGTGCCACCAACCGTCATGCCAGGATTGCCCGTAAAGTTCAGCTTAACCCGCTTCCCGTCGCAAACAACGTCCACCTCACCCTTCACCAAAAAAACAGCGTTAAGCTCTTTCGCGGTCTCCCGCACCTCTGCAACTCGCTCTTCACGACGCTCAGGCAATTTTCGGCTTGTAAGTATCTCGTATTCGCCAGCGTGAGGCGTGAGAACAAGCGGCACCTTCAACGGGCGCTTAAAATCGGCGAACGCCTTCAACCCGTCCGCGTCCAGCAGCAACGGCTTGCCCGCGCCTTCCACGGCTGAAACAAAAGCCTTGACAAACTCTCGAGTTTCAGCATTAAACCCCAATCCCGGTCCCACGACCACCGCGTCAACCGTCTCCAAGTACGGCTGCAACGCCGCCACGTTACCCTCGCTCAGATGGTCACCTTTAAGCTTCAACGTTATCAAATCCGGAGACATCGAAGACACAGCATAAGCAGTTTTCGCCGGAGCCGCAAGATAAACAATGTCCACGCCAGTTCGCAACGCAGCCAACGACACCAAAGCAGGAGCACCTGAAAAAACCTCGCTGCCGCCAACCACTAGCAAACGCCCAAAATCACCCTTATGCGCGTTTGCGGTTCGCGGCTTGTTCACCAAAAAAACGTCACCTGGACCCGCAAACGTCTCCAGCTCACAGGGCAAACCTATGTCCCGTACGACTAATTCGCCAACGTGCTTCTTGGCGTGGCGCAGTCCAATCTTTGCTTTGTGAAAAGTTACCGTAACGTCTGCCTTTACGGCGTTGCCTAAAACGTCACCGGTGTCCGAGTCTATTCCAGTTGGCACGTCAACAGCGATTACGAACGCCTCCAACCCGTTAATGTAATCAACAATT
>CAZPND010000190.1:0-2763 GCA_964587975.1 uncultured Candidatus Bathyarchaeia archaeon | reverse complement strand
ACGTTTATTTTTGTTGTTATCATTTTCATTCACCTTTAACTCGCTTATTCACATAATATACTATATACACACACGCTTATAAGAGTATTGGTTTATTATCTTAAACATTTAAGCGATAAAGACACTATTTGAAAACATAGCCACTAGAGAGCGTACCTGATGAGGGCCTGACACATTTACTTCAGTCTCGGAGTTTAGTTTAGTCAGTTGAGCAGGGTCCTTGCTTTTCTTAGTTGAGAAAGTCATGCCAAGTCGAAAACAGACCCAAGAAAATGAAGCCTGAACCTGACTTCAGCCTTTACAGGAGTGACTAGAACATTACATAAGCTTAATGAGGTTCCCTCCCATTGATACTATCTGAAGCGAGCCGACGCACATAAAAGTAGGCGTGAAAATTATGTCCGGAATATTATGTGATATCTGCAAGACCAGACCTGCAACAGCTAAAGTTACCGTGTTAGAAAATGGAAGGAAAAAAGTTTTACATGTCTGCACACAAGATTTGCGGAAACTCCAACAGCAGTCTGCTTCACCCTTTGACCGAATGTTCGGTGGCGCCTTGTCAGATAATTTGTTCCAAGACATTGACGAGTTCGGAGACTTTTCCTCAAGATTGGGATATCCATTGCCTCGTCATCGTGAAGCAGTGGACATTGACCAGTACCTTTCTGCCCACACAAAAGAATTGCTTCAAGAAGCCGCCCAGACAGCTTTAAAGTTCAAACGTGACGAAGTGGATACGGAACACCTGCTCTATGCAATTTCCAATAGCGACGTTGTTAAAGAAATTTATAAGCAGTTCAAAGTCAACCCAGATGAAATTAAAAACTACATTGAAGCAAACACGCCTAAAGGCGAGAGGGAAGTCAAGCAAGGCGAAGCAACCCAGCTTTACATTTCGCCAAGAGTCAAAAACGTGTTCGAACTAGCTTTCCAAGCAGCTCAAGAGCTCGGCCACAGCTACATCGGCCCAGAACATCTGCTTGTCGGACTTATAGAAGAAGAAGACGGCATGGCAGGAGACCTTCTCCGCAAGTACGGCTTGTCGCCACAAGCAGTCAGGCAAAAAATCATCAAAGTCGTCGGTAAAGGAGCCCAAGAAGGGCGCGTAGAAGCACAAAGTACCACACCTCAGTTAGACAAGTACTCAAGGGATTTGACAAAGCTTGCCCGAGAAGGAAAGCTCGACCCAGTCATTGGTCGCGCAGATGAAATTGAGACAACAATTGAGATTTTGGCGCGTAGAACAAAAAACAATCCAGTATTGATTGGTGAACCAGGCGTTGGCAAGACTGCAATTGTCGAAGGACTTGCCCAGAGGATAATGCATGAAGAGGTTCCGGAAGTACTTCAGGGTAAACGGTTAATCGAACTTAACATTAATTCTTTGGTTGCGGGTTCGAAGTACCGTGGAGAATTTGAAGAAAGAATTAAAAAAGTTATAGATGAAGTGTTAGCCCAGAAAGACGACCTGATTTTGTTCGTGGATGAACTACACACTATTATGAAAGCTGGGGGAACTGGTGAAGAAGGCGGTTTGGATGTTTCCCAGATCATTAAGCCGCACTTAGCCCGTGGTGAGTTGCATCTAATTGGAGCAACAACTCTGAATGAATACCAGAAACACATCGAAAAAGATGCGGCTCTTGAACGCCGGTTCCAGCCAGTTTTCATTTCTGAGCCGACGGTTCCCCAGACCATCGAGATACTGCGAGGTCTCCGCGACCGCTATGAAGCTCATCATAAAGTGAAAATCACAGATGAAGCTATTGTTGCTGCTGCAGAATTATCTGACAGGTATGTTGCTAACCGTTTCTTGCCAGACAAAGCCATTGACCTCATCGATCAAGCGGCTGCGCGGGTTAGAATTGGCATTACCTCGCGTCCACCAGAAGTTGCTGAATTGGACAAAAAGATTAACGCGTTGAAACGGGAGCGCGAATCGGCTTCTTTGCGCAAGAAATTTGAAGACGCTAAGAACTTGGAAGCAAGAATTGAGAAGCTGGAGAAACAGCGTTCTGAGACTGAAAATAGGTGGCGCAAAGAGAAAGGCGTTACTACTTCTGAAGTCAAGCGGGTGCACATTGCTGAAATTGTCTCCAAAGTCACGGGCATTCCAGTGACAGACTTAACTCAGGAGGAGAAAGAGAAGCTGCTCAAAATGAAAGAAAGACTGCATGAACGAATTATTGGTCAAGAA
This sequence comes from uncultured Candidatus Bathyarchaeia archaeon, assembly GCA_964587975.1. Lineage (GTDB taxonomy): Archaea > Thermoproteota > Bathyarchaeia > Bathyarchaeales > Bathycorpusculaceae > SG8-32-3. The sequence continues at coordinate 563 of CAZPND010000190.1, read as the reverse complement.
GAAGCGGTGAAGGCGGTGTCTGATGCTATTCTTCGAAGCCGAGCAGGGCTTACTGAAGGTAAACGTCCTATCGCAGCGTTCTTATTCATTGGCCCAACAGGTGTAGGCAAAACTGAACTTGCCAAAGCTTTAGCGTGGGTAGTGTTTGGCGACGAAGATGCAGTTGTTAGAATTGACATGTCGGAGTACATGGAACGCCACACAGTCAGCCGGTTAATTGGTGCTCCACCGGGATATGTCGGCTACGAGGAAGGCGGCCAGCTAACGGAAATAGTGCGGAGAAGACCGTATTCGGTTGTCTTGCTGGATGAAATCGAGAAAGCGCATCCAGAGGTAGTTAACATTTTGCTGCAGGTATTTGACGAGGGGCGCTTAACAGACGGGAAAGGGCGAGTTGTCGACTTCACCAACACTATCATTATTGCAACTAGTAACATAGGTTCTGATATTATTCAAGAAAATTTGACTGCTGCAAAAGCCAAGCCATATGCTGCGCTTAAAGAAGAATTAATGGATATACTTCACCAGCGGTTTAAGCCAGAGTTCTTGAACCGTATTGATGA
>CAZPND010000189.1:0-2786 GCA_964587975.1 uncultured Candidatus Bathyarchaeia archaeon | reverse complement strand
CAATCTCAACAAGTCCCTCATTTTGTCGAGTTTTTTAACATAACCCGCCTTATAAAATATGTGACTGCGTCGGGTTAAACAGTAATAATTCATTTACGTGTATCTTTCTTGAGCGAGCTCTTCTTTGGATAGCTGTGCCCACAATCAAAAGTATAGTGCCAGTCAAGGATAAGATGAAGCCAAATCGGTGGTATGGGTCCTCTGGGTAGAGCCAGAGCGGCACCCCAACTATTAGAAGAAGGATGCTCAAGCCCACAATTGATCTATTCATTCCTGTGAGATAGTCTACTAGGTATTCTTAATTCTTTTTACATGCGGAGCTTTCTTTTCAAAGAATGGAGTTTCAAAGGCGCAGTGAGGGCAAACCCAAAATTTCTTTCCGCCTCGATTCACTATCTCCACTTCCGCGTAGCTGCTGGTTTTTTGGCACTCGTAGCAACGTAAGATGTTTTTGACAAGACGCATAGCTTCTATTGTGCATGTTCAGAGACTTAAATTTTAAGTTCCTTCCTTTTTATTCTAACTCCTATTTTGTTGTCTAAATCTCTCTGTCTTTCTTAGAGGTCGTATTGTCTAGGGGCAGTTTCCCACACTAACTGAGTAAAAAATGTTTGGGGAAAGGAGAGAAGAGAGAAGACCCTCAGACCTCCTCTCTTCAACCCTTGAAGCTCAATGTTTTTTGATGTATAAAAAGCGTGTTTCATTAGCGTAATATATTCGATAAACTGAACGTGCGCGTTTCAGAATAACCGCTTTATTAAGACATGCTATAAACTATCTTAACCGAGAGGAGAAAGGGTTATGAGGGATCATGAAAACGACTCTTTTCCGATATAAAATACCTCATTTCGACCATTTTTAGACTTTAATTGTTTTGAAATAAAAAAAAGAAGGAATGTTATTTGGTGGCTATGTTGGATATGAGTATTCTACAAGCGCGTATTGGAAACGGTAGTTGTAGGGATCGGTGGAGCTGTGTGGAATACCAACGTAAAGATAGTAATGGTAGTTGTTGTTGTCGATTGTTGCGTAGTCTATGGAGCTAAAGGTAACATTGGCGTATCCAGGCGTGTCCACCCCAGGATAATTGTCAACCATGCCCATAAAATTAGAGTCTGTTTGGTTTTCCCGAAGCAAAAAGAAAAGGAAATAGCCGTTGTCGTTGTCATAGAAGTAGAAAGTTGCGTTTATTATGGTGGTTCCATGCGGAAGCTGAAGTGGTGCCATGCAACCGACAAATGAAGCAGTGTTGAAACTTAATAGTCCCTGACCAGGTAGATATGTGACATTGTCAGAATACTGGAGTGGCACGAATGCATAATACCCAATTGAAATGTTGCCTGCGGGTTCAAATCCAAAGCCTCGTTCGCCCTGCGGTCCTTGAGGACCCGGTGCGCCCGTAGCTCCTGTCGCTCCTGTTGCCCCTGTTGCGCCAGTCGCTCCTGCGGGTCCTGTATCGCCTGTTTCTCCTTTTGGTCCTTGCGGTCCAGTATCGCCTTGTGGTCCCTCTGGTCCTTCGGGTCCAGCTGCTAACATTATGGAAGCGCCAATGGAAATTGCGCTCGCGGCCAAAATAGCAATTACGATTCCAGTTATCAACTTACACATAGTTATAGAAACTGCTGCCATTGCCTTCACTCAAAAACGCAATATTACGCCAAATGCTTTTAACAGCTTCCATCAGCCTCAAATCACTTTTAAAAAGAAGGGGAAAAAGATTAAATTTTAATTTCCTTCCTTTGAAAAAAACATCGCCTTTTTTCATTTGAAGGTGAACGCATTGCTTGCCGTCCAACATGCATAATTAGGAAGCTCTTAGAAGCAAAAAATCCGTTAGCAATCGTAGCGCGCGAGATTTTGCTTATGGGGTGTTGCTCAAGTCGTAAATACATAAGCAACTGCTTATATTAAGAAGCTTAAACCTCCCCATAGTATTAGGGCTGGGTTCAAATCCCAGCGGCCGCACCGAGAAGGAACTGGCCCTCGGGCATTGATGAAAAATCTCGGCATTGTCAGATAGGCGCCAAAGACTGTCGCTGGCATCCACAGTAACATATCGTTAAATAGCGCTGTAAAGAACTTAGAATTCGCACACGCTCTCTCAAAGCAAGCCTAAAAGCAGCCCTTTCCGATTCAAATGTTTATCAGTAAGTCACTGGATTAATCCTCTTTGGAGGAAACAACTTGTCGAACAGAGTGGCACAATCTGAAGAAAGAACAAAGCAGATGATAATCGATAGTTTACGCGATATTGAATGGGATATAATGCAGGGAAAAACTGATGTCGTGATGACAAAACTGGAGGAAGCTCAGAAACTTACTCGTGAATGGATAGCAAGAAAAACATAGCATTAAGTCTCCTTGACCTGCAAACGAGTATAAGCCAATATTGAATCGATGGGACACTCTACACCATAATGTAAAAAGCAGGCATGCTTGTTTGAATAATCCAGTTGATCTTGCGCGGATGAAGTACATGCAAGCGGATTTTGAGAAGATAAAGGCGAGATCCGAAGAATTTAACGAAGTACTCCAGTAATTGGGCACGGCAATTTATCAACAAGCAGCTGCTGAACAGCAAAGACAGAAGGGCGAAACCTGAGGAGTAGAAAAAGAGCAGGCAGGTGCCAGCGGTGACGGGTTGTTGATTCCAAGGATCGCAAGGTTAAGTAATCATGTCACCATCGTTCTGGATTGGTTAGCGTTTGCCAGTATAGGATTCGAAGGTGATAGTAATGGCTGAAAAAAAGAATTACTACGAGATTCTAGGCATTCCGAAGGACGCG
>CAZPND010000188.1:0-2792 GCA_964587975.1 uncultured Candidatus Bathyarchaeia archaeon | reverse complement strand
AACTCCTAGCGCCCTCTTTTGTTCGATACGGGAAACTATAAAATTTTTTAATGCGCAACGCGTAGTTTGAAGTGGAGGCGTGCGGGTTGGGCGTTAGAAACTTTAATGCGGGCAGACACTTTCTGGTACGTGTCAGGCACGATTCGGACTTTCTGGATTTCCTGACGGACATTGCGCGGAAGCAGGGAATAGCAACGGCGACGTTTACGGCTGTAGGCGCGTTAAAAGAGGCGAAGCTGGGGTTCTACGACCAAGAACGGCACGTGTACGTGGAAACTGTGCTTGCGGGTCCGCAGGAGATCGCCAGCTGCGTAGGCAACATCTCCCTCAAGGCTGGCGCGCCGTTTGTTCATGCGCACGCGGTTTTAGCCGACCAAGCGGGGGTTGCGCGGGCGGGGCATCTGCTTGCGGGCAGGGTTTTCGCCGCCGAAGTTCACCTAATCGAGTTGGTAGGCGAGAAGGCTGAGCGGAAGAGTGACGCCGTGACGGGCTTGTCTCTTTGGGACCTATAGCCCTGTTGCCCGTTAGATTGGCACAGCTACGGCGTTAAAAAGAAAGTTTACTGGACACAAACGCTACTTAATTCGCGTTAGTTTCCCGTCTTTTTGTCATGTTTCTTCTTTTTTTGCTTATTCTTTTTTGCTAATGAAGGCATACACGTGTCCCCCTTGAACCTAAGCTTGCAATAGATGACTATGCGGGGGCGCCTTTAAAGCTTAATGGCTGAAACAGGAAAGGTTACGGGAAAAGGCGGGTTTGCCGGGTGCTTTCCCCACTTTTTGTCATTTGGCGGGAGATTTGCTTATGGGGCTTCCGTCGATGTAGGCGCAGCGTATGCCGTATTTCCTGGCGCACTTCAAACAAAGTTTAGGGTCACACAGAGTGGTGGACAAGTATTTTTCTCCGCCGTCCGGAGCGATAGCGACCATAACGCCGCTTGAGATTTCCTCAGCTTTTTTCAGGGCGGTGTGAAATATGGCGCCTGAGCTGGGTCCCACGAATATGCCTTCCTGAAGCGCCAGAAGTCGCGCGGCTTCCTCGGCTTGGTTGGGGTGGACTTTGTGGATTTCGTCCACGAGCGCCTTGTTCCATATGGCGGGGACGTATTGGGTTTCGAGGTTTTTGAGGCCTTGGATGGTGGTGCCTTTGGCGGGTTCAGCCGCAATAATCTGGATGCCCGGGTTGTACTCCTTGAGCCGTTTGGAGACGCCCATGAGCGTGCCCGTGGTGCCAATCCCCGCAATGAAGTGGGTCACACGCCCGTTGGTGTCGCGCCAGATTTCCTGGGCGGTGGTTTCGTAGTGTGCGCGCACGTTCGCCTCGTTCGCAAACTGGTTGGGCATGAAGTACTTGTCTGGGCTTTGGCTGGCTATTTTGCGGGCGAGGTCTTCTGCGCCGTCCATGCCCTTGTCCGCCTCGCTAAGGATTATTTTGGCGCCTATGGCGTTCAGGATCTGCCTTCGTTCCAGGGTCATGTTTTCGGGCATGACGAGGAAGAGGTTGTAGCCTTTTACGCGGCAGACGAGAGCTAAGCCTATGCCCGTGTTGCCGCTGGTGGGTTCGATAACGGTTTTGTCTTTGGTAAGCTGCCCAGCCGCCTCAGCCTGCCCAATCATGTATTTGGCTATGCGGTCTTTGACTGAGCCGCCGATGTTGAATTTTTCGAGTTTCACGTAGATTTCCAGGTCAGGATTCTTGTTGAGGCGATTTATCCTCACCATAGGGGTGTTGCCGATTAAGTCGAGGATGCTGTTGGCTATCATGGGGCATCTCAGAAGTGAATGGCGGAGCATAGGTAAATCGTTTTCTGTTCTGGCTGGTTTGCAGTGAATTTTTATAGCTACAGCTGCAATAATGCTTAGTATGCAGACCGCGCTGACTCTTGACACGTTGCTGAGCTTGCTGTTAGCCGTGGCGTTAGGCGCCATAGTGGGCATCGAGCGGGAAGCACATCATAAGCCTGCGGGGGTGCGCACGTACATGCTTGTTTCGCTGGGCGCGTGCCTGTTCACCGTGGTTTCCATCGGGTTCAGCTTTGACCCTGCGCGGATAGCCGCGGGCATCGTGGCTGGAATCGGCTTCATAGGCGCGGGAACCATCTGGGCGGAGAAGGACAAGGTGCAGGGCATAACCACCGCCGCCAGCTTGTGGGCTACGGCAGCCATCGGCTTAACCGCTGGAATAGGCGACTACCCAATGGCAATAGTGGTGACGGTGCTCGTTTTCATCATTCTGGCGTCGAACAGCCTTCTGAAAAGGATAGGAATCGAAAAAAATTAAACAGCAAATTTTTGGATTAATTTTTAATGCTGCTGCGAGATTGGCTAATTGACTTTGGAGTGTGCTGACTTACTGCCGCATATCAGAAGATTATAAGTGAGTTAGTCAAGAAAAGTTGAGTCAAGAAATCTTTACGGAAACGCTTTTGTTATGAGCATATGTTATTTTAGATGGAGGCGTGCGCTGTGAACAAGAAATCACCCTTAAGTGCGTTCATTAGCCTGATTCTGTTATCCACGCTGTTGTTGGCTTTCTGGGCGGTGCCAGCTGTCAGCTGCAGTTCCGACAGCAACGACTGGTCAATGTTCCATCATGATTTGATGCACAATGGAGATTCGGCGTCAACGGCGCCAAACACAAACTCGACCCTCTGGACTTATAAGACAGGTGGTGGGGTGAGTTCATCTCCCGCGGTTGTTGACAGGAGAATATACGTGGGGTCAGAGGATCATAATGTGTACTGTTTCGATGCCTTCAACGGAGACGCCTTGTGGAATTACACGACTGGAGAC
>CAZPND010000187.1:0-2886 GCA_964587975.1 uncultured Candidatus Bathyarchaeia archaeon | reverse complement strand
ATCCTTCTCTTATGCCAGTCACTTGAACTTTCTGTCCATCAATCATTCCATGTCCGTTAAAGGTTCCACTTGCATAGAATCCATTTATGTCAGCAGAAGCTCTTTCAAGGCACATGATTTCAATGTAGTCGTCGTCTCCCCACATGATTGTCTCGTAGACCCTGTAGTTCATTGCCGCAGATGTAGGACTGGAAGCAACAGTTTGAACATAGAGGTTGCCTTCATAGCCTGTTTCTGCATCAATTGGGATTCTGTCATCTTCATCTTCTCCTATTTGGACATAATTATCTCCTTCAGGGTTAAGATTCCAAACTGCTTGAGTATGTGAAACTATGGCGTCAGGACTCATTGGTACTGCCCATGGAGGATTAGTCTTGCTCTCAGTAATAGTGCTTGCCCCATTCTCTGAATGCCATAGAAAACTGATGGATTTGGGGTTGTTCGCTGCAGAAGTTGGTTTTGCTGAAACTAGTGGAGTTGCCAGCATAGCTACAGCCAACAAGAAAACAGCAATTCCTAAGACTTTTCTATTTACTTCTTTCACCCCCTCTAAGGTGAATTAGAACCAAAATATTATATTGTTTTTATTTCTTTTAAAATTTTTGAAGTAGCTTGTATTGACAAATGCCAAAGATAAAACATTCTAAATTTCTATTGATTCATTCAAAGTTGAAATTTTATTAAAGAACAATTTTGGAGCGTCTAGAAAACTTTGCTAAAATAGAGAAAAAGAGGAAAGGGATGATTATTCTGCTAATTGCTTATTTGCCTATCAAGCCTTCTTTATAGTAGACGCCTTCAGGGAAATATTTCATTGCAAATTGGTGAACGCCAATCCAACTTGGATTCAAAATAGTAGAGCCAGGATTGTCGGGATCGTCAATATACTGTGGAATTCCCAGAACGAAGGCTAGCCAGTCTCCCCACGTAGCTGCAGAGAAATACACCCACTTGTTTTGTAGTTCAGACACCTGAGTAATATCTGTCACTACATCTGCATTTTTGATCTTGAATTGTGCTGCATCCTTGTATGTGAGATGTTTGCCTATGAGCTGCACCCACTCGTGAAACACCCTACTTGGTAAGTTGAGGGCTACCCCGTAACTAGGGAAACCAATGTTTGGATTGTTGTCTTCTGGGGCATTTATGGGTCCTATTGCCAAGACTGGAGTCGCTAGCATAGCAGCAGCCAATAATACTACAGCTATTCCTATAATTTTTCTGTTTATTTCTTTCACCCCCTCTTTGGCGAACTAGAACCAAAAGTCATTATTGTTATCTGCTTTTATGATTTATGGAAGATACTTCTATTGATTCATTCACAGTTGCTTTTTTTTAGCATTCACCCTTAGGAACTTGCTTGATTCTAAATGATTCATACCAAAGTGTTAGATAGTTGATAGTTTTAACTGTAAAGAGGGAAATTGTGACTCTTATTCCAGCGTTTGAGTTAGGCTTATGGAATGCTTGGATTCTTGTCATTCCTGTGCTAATCGTCTTCTTTGCTTCTGAGAGAGTGTCAGCTGCTAGGACAACAGAAGAAGCAGGAGATTTTAAGCTAACCAGAAAAGAGAAAAGCGTCATAAATGCTCTAATGTTGATTCTGTTCGTTTCTTTAGTTTATGCAGTTTTCTTACCTCTACAATCTGGTGCAACATGGATATACAGTGGTCTCCTTATCTTTCTGTTTGGGATGGTTTTCATCATTGTTGCAGTTCTGAATTTCGATTCTAGTCCTAAGGGTAAGGTCATCACTAAAGGTCTTTATCGTTTTTCAAGAAACCCCATGTACGTTGGTTTGCTTCTAATGCAAATTGGTTTGGGTATAGCTTGCTCTTCTTGGTTGTATCTAGTCCTAACGGTGGTGCTGATGATTCTGCTCAACGCCAATTTGTCAGCTGAAGAACGTTATTGCCTTTACAGGTACGAAGATGACTATCGAAAGTATAAGAATAGCACTCCAAGATGGATAGGCATAGCCAAATCAGAGAAGAGAGATTGATATCTTTGCGTTCAGGTTTTATGATTTGTGAAAGATGTTTCTATTGATTATTCACAGTTGCTTTTCCGTTTCAATATTTAGGCTATTTCTACGCTATGCAGATTTAAGACTTATTCCAGTGATTCATTTACCAGAAAAATTGATAAGAATAATGACCATATGATTGATTAATTGTTAATGATTGACTGCTTTTCTGATTTCATGCTTGTTTTGTGCTTTTTGGGCTTTTGGGTTTCGAAAATGTCGCAAACTGAAAAGCTTAATGCTTTTATATATTATCTCCTTGTATTTGCGGGTATGCTGGGATGAAAGTTGACTGCTAACTCCAAAGACGATTCCAACTTGAGCTTATCAACAGATTACCGTCCTCTTGAGCTGGAAAAGGAAGTGCGCGAGTTCTGGGAAAAAAGCCAGATCCGCGACCAACTGGAACAGCGAGAAAAGGACGCTAAAGGCGTTTTAGGCTACGTGGAAGGACCACCCACGTTGAACGGCATTCCCCACATCGGTCACGCCCGAGGCCGCGTGATGAAGGACATCCGCTACCGCTGGAAAACCATGCAAGGCTACTACGTGCCTTTCTGGGCGGGATGGGACTGCCAAGGCTTACCCGTGGAACTCGAAGTGGAAAAGCTCCTGGGCGTGAAGAACAAGCGGGAGCTACTGGAGCGCGTAGGCGAAGAACGCTTCATAGAAGAATGCAAAAAAGTCATCCTGAAATACCACAAACTCTGGGTGGAAGCCGACAGGCTCCTGGGAATTTTCATAAACCAGAAAAAAGCCTACTGGACCTATTTGGATGAGTATATCGAGAGGGAATGGCATTACCTCAAACGCGCGTGGGACCAGAACCTGCTGGAAGAGGGCTACTATGTTGTGGCTTA
>CAZPND010000186.1:0-2897 GCA_964587975.1 uncultured Candidatus Bathyarchaeia archaeon | reverse complement strand
TTCAGGATACTTGGGGTAATCAAACACGACAACGTACTTTGCCCCCGCACCATACGCCGTAAGCATATCCTGATAAATATCGGGTCCACCTGCGATGTAAGGCGGATTGTCATACGTCCACGTTATTATGGCGCCCCAGTCCTTGCCTTGAACGTTTGCCGCCCCGCGACACAGCGCTATCTGCTGAGTCCGACTGTTGTTCCATCCTAACTCCACAAAAACGGTGTCGTAACCCGCCAGGTAATCCCACCAGTAAAGCGCGTAATCAGAAGTAAAAGTTCGGAGACCCACCTTCTCCACGTTCTGCCAGCTTATAGTGGAGGGAATATCCTTCACAAACCGTGCTGCCGCGTCGCTGTAGTCGGAAGCGTTTTCCATAGCTATCCTAGCCGAAGGGCCACTCCGCCACTGGTTTGAGTCAATCTGATTCCCACCTGGCTCGTCATAAAGGTAAACACCGAGGAAATTGGCTCCCCACTTTGCCTGAGCTGTTTCAAACCAATTCTGAAGCCACAGCCACGGCTCAACATTGAAAAACACATAATCAAAATACACTATCACGCTCATTCCCGAATCCACAGCGTACTGGCAGATGTCGTTCAAGGCACTCTCGTTCTGGCTTATATCCCAAGAATCCACAATGAATAGGTTCGTGTACCCTTTTACCTTGTCTATCAGCAACTTGGCTTCGCGGGTTGTGTTTCCCCCAAACGTAACCCCGAAATAGAAATCCTGAACAGACGACTCGCTTTCATTCGAATAATGAACGTAAACAGGTAAACTAACAGCAAAAACCAGTAATGCGATGAGAACGAGTGTCCATGCTGTTTTCATTAATCTCAACAATATAAGCAGTGTGCAGTTTGAAAGATAAATATGTTATTTGAAAAATTACAGGTTAACAATGTTGAATTTCGCTATTAAAATCGCTACTGGCGGGTTTACTTGACTCCCAGCCGCAGTTTCACAGCCCTTCGGAAATGCGCAAGTATCGTGAGGATTATGGAGAAGCTCCAGAACCTGCCTTTCCCTATCATACTGAAGAAATATCCTGGTCGAAGATAAAACCTCTGAAACGCCCGTTCCCGCAGCTCCCTCAACTCTTCACCTGTCATCGTCCCCAAGTCAAAAACAGGTGTCGCAGTGTCGAACCTGTTAAAGTCATGTGTCTTCAGCCGCCCTTCTCTTACAACCTGCTCATACAGAGGCGTTCCTGGATACGGCGTAGCAATGTAGTAGCCTACGTCGCCGGGTTTGAGCCTGTCTATAAACTTCACGGTTTCCCAAATGGTTTCTTTGGTTTCACCTGGAAAGCCCAGAACCACGCCCGCCACGGTCATCATCCCAGCTTCCTTTGTCATATTAAAGGCTTTAATTGTCTGTGCGGGGGTGATTCCTTTTCTCATGGCGTCCAAAACTGGCTGCGCACCCGATTCTACTCCGAACCACACAGCGAAGCAGCCTGCCTCCTTCATGGTGCGAAGCAAATCTTTAGTAACCATGTCAACGCGGGTTTCACAGTCCCACTCAATTTTCAGTTTTCGCCTCATTATCTCCTTGCAAATCTCCGCCGCTCGGTCTTGATCCACGGTGAACGCGTCATCATAGAACGTAAACTGATGCGCCCCATAGGTCTTATGAAGAAACTCAATCTCATCCACCACGTTCTTCGGGCTTCTCATTCGATACCGTCGCCCGAACATCCGGACAGTGCTGCAGAAATCACACCAGAAAACGCAACCGCGACTCGCCATCAACGGAAAAATTACCGCTCCATGTTTCATCAGCCGTTCCAAAGGCCACAGATGATGAGCTGGAAAAGGCAGATCGTCAAGGTTTTCAATGTACGGGCGGTCCTCGTTTCTCACAATTCCCCCGTCTTTCCTGACCGTAGTGCCCAGCACATCATAGTACTCTTTGCCTTTCTCTACTCTATCAGCAAGCTCCAACATCGTGTTTTCACCTTCTTTCCTCACAATTACGTCTAAAAACGCGCTCTCTTCCAGTGCTTGCTTATCCCAGAACGTAACATGAGACCCGCCAAGAAGCGTCAGGCACTCCGGCCAGACCTCTTTAGCTATTTTCGCGATTTGCAACGCAGACTTATACGTGAGCGTGGTCGAAGTTATCCCGACTATGTCAGGTTTTTTAATCTTGCTAATTCTGCTTCTAAACTCGTCGTAAGAGCACCCAAGCACTTGACAGTCAATCACGTCAACTTCATATTTTTCCTTCTCTAAAACAGCCGCTAAATACCCTAAGCCTAATGGAGTAAACGGTGGATGCTGATGAGACCCACTTGGATAAGGTGGGTTCACAAGTGTGACATGAGTTCTCAATTTTTTCCCCTAAGCCTGGTGCTTCAACAAATACATGAAGGCGCGTGCCTAATATATTTTGCACGAAAAAAACAAAAAGGTGCCCGCATGTTTCCCCTGCAGCAAACACAGAAAAAACCTTCAAAACAGCCCTGAATAAGCTGAACAGCAAACAAACGCAAATTATCATCACGGATTTTTCTGCGGCAAATTGCTTTCAGAACCTTTGAGAGATGAAACGGCGATTCCACATAATCTTTTTTAAGACGTAAGAATTCTAAAATATCTAATGAACTAGCTCAAGGGTGCATTTTAATTTGACAAAAAAAGGTCCGTTACTTATGACTTCTTGGCGGGCTACAGGAGCCTGCAACGCACGTTGCCGATACTGCAACGTTGACGCGACAGGTGAACATGCGCCAAGAGAGTTGACAACGGAAGAAGCTAAGCGTTTAGTTGATGAAATTCACAGTTTCGGCGTCAAATGGTTCGGCATTAAAGGCGGCGAACCCCTGCTGCGAAAGGACATATTTGAAATCATCGGTTACGCAAAAAGCCTAGGCCTTAACGTGTGCCTAC
>CAZPND010000185.1:0-2928 GCA_964587975.1 uncultured Candidatus Bathyarchaeia archaeon | reverse complement strand
CCCCGTGTTTCCGGTCATATCTTTTGCATAAAGCGTTATGTTATGGTCTCCGTTGGCCAATCCCGTTAAGGTTGTGTTCCCAGAAACGGTAACGTTTTCTTTTCCGTCAAGGCTGTATGACATTTGCGAAACAGGCTCACTCACTGTGAAAATTAACGGAACATCCGCCGAGTTGTATGTCATGTTTACAAGTGACAAGGCTGAAACGCTTGGCGAAACATCAATCGTGAAGCTAACTGATGAAGAACCGTTGATACTGAACATATGTACAAATGAGTCATCGATGTATGCGCCCCATTCGACGGCGTGAACCGTTATGTAACGTTTTCCTTCTGGAACTCCTGTCAGGTTGATGGTATGAACGAAGTACGTTATTGCATTTGGATCATATGGAATAGAGACGCCTTCATTATTGTAGACGCAGGTTTCGTTTTGTTCCCAATCTGTTTTGTAATAAACCTTCATTAGCCGCATATAACTCGCCGAATATGATTCTCCGAGGCGCGCATTGAAGCTAAGGGTAACATTGCTTGAGTGGTGCACGCTGTTCTCTTCGGGAGCCTTTGCTGTCAGTATGGGCGGTTTCGTTGCGCTTTTTGGTTCCACCCAATCAGTTCCCATCCAAGGATTCGCCTTTGCCCAATTAACCAATTTTGCTCCTGCCACCGTGGATACCATGAAAGCCAAGATTAGTGTAAATGCCAATGCTTTCCTTTCCATGAACAACACCAAATCCATTTTCCTTATATAGTATTGAATTATTTCGGCTGTAAACGGTTTTTTGTCAAGATTTCTTGACTAACCGCCAGTTTCTTAGTCAAATTTTCTTGACCAAACAGCATATTTGCCGTCTATTTGGATCCTAATAGAGATTCTATGCAGAAACTATAGAGGGGTCTATTCGCGCATGAGCTTTCCGCCTTTAAATAAGGGGGGTATAGACAAAAAATCACACGCCAGTTCAGCGCAGATAACTCAGTAATAACCAATTAAGCCTTAGGTGTCGCTTTCTCCACTGCACTGTTTAAACTAAGCATTTCTGTATGTGCCTTTCGTATAAGGTCTGCAATCGTCTCTTTAGAGGGAACCGCAGCACTTAACGCAAGTATAAACGCTTCTTGATGGGCATTTTGCAACAGGGCATCAATGTTTTCAGTTGTAGGATAAACAATGGTTAAGGATAAAGCGAAAGCGTCCTGATAATTTTGCTCGATGCTTTTACGTGTAGCCTCCACATCGACTTTAAGCAAATCGCCACCGATGATGAGACCTTCATCCAAAACAGCGTTCATCGATAAACCCGCCTCAACAGCCTTCACCCCAAGCTTTGACAACACCGCAGCAAGCCGCTCAGAAATAACCTCACCCTTCCGAACAACCAACGTATCCTTACTAACCCACACGCTTCCAGACTCAATCCTAGTAGGCAAACCAGCCGCGTTTAACTGGCTAATTATCGGACCAGGTGGTTGACCCGTGCTACCCGCTGGAATGGTAACATCCATAGCGGCAATGTCACCTGACTTGGCAGTGGTTTTAACCTTGCCCCGTTCCAAAAGAATTGACAACTTAAACGGATTAAGATCAGTGAACATGAAAAGGTTTGATCCTTCCAAATGATCCTCAAGTTTCTTAAGATCATCTTTCCCCAAATCCTCAATCGCAAACTTAATCAGCGAATTCTTCAAAACCCTCATGTAAACCTTGCTAGTCAGATTTTTCTTTAAAGCCTGAAGTTGCGCAGCGCGAACCTTATGCAGACTGGCAATTCCAATGTACTTGTATCCGGTAAGCAACTCCTTGATCTCTTCAACTTCACTAATTTTTTCTTCTAGTACTTGCTGGGATGGCATCTCACTCACTTCCAGGTTAAGGTTTAATTTTCACAGGCTCGCCCATGGACGTTTTGACGAAAGCGAACTTGACGTTTTTAAGTCCCCGTTTAAGCTTTCCCTCAACAAGCCTTAGGACAGCTTGCATGTTAGCAACCAACTCTTCCTCTTTCATGTCCGCTGTGCCAACCGCGCACTGAATTATGGGCTGATTGCGCATTCTCACCACAACCGTCTTACGGTGCTTCGTTATCAAAGCTGCAATATCCGCGTTGGGCGGAACAGGAACAGGCAGTTTTCCCCGCGGACCCAAAACAGGACCTAAAATCTTGCCGACAAGCGGCATTAACGGCGCTTCAGAAAGAAACACGTCATAAGCGTTCGCCAGCTTCCGCAACTGCTTTTTCTTACCCGCATAACCCTCTAACTCAGCTCTTTCAATAACGTTATCCGCCTTCGACTGCTTCGCTTTCATCGCCAATTCGCCGCTGGCAATAACTAAAATCTTATTCGGTTTCCCCGAAACATGAGGTAAATCAATAACAGCTTGAATCTTCCCTTCAGGAGACTTCATGTCAATCTCCTTAATGTCCAGAATCAACTCTACCGTCTGGTTAAACTTCTTCTCTCCAGACCGCGACTTTGCCTCTTTAACCGCATCTAACAATGTCTTCTTATCTAAGGGCATCTTAAAGCCTCATGCCAATGAGGGATTGGAACCCAATTATAAAAATATTCGCTTATTAATCCACAATTCCGCCGCTGACCACAAACAAAATACCACACACCCCAAAGCCGCGCTCATCCCAACACCCCGAAAAAAACAATACCCACCTAATTTACACCCCTAACAGTAGCGGTGGATCACTGTGGTTCGACGCCTAGACTCCGCCTGGCACCCCCCAGCCCTACGCTCTTACCCGCGACCCCTTGAGCGCTGAACGTCCAGACTTAGGTTGCTCTCTCCCGAGCCTGGCCGGGTTCGCCTGGTTAACCATGAAATCGGCTTCCCTACGGAAGCTGCTCATTGACCGCCAGCCGCAAGGGACGGATAGTCACTGTTTCGGAAAGGAAGGTCTAGACGGCCTTTGACGCC
>CAZPND010000184.1:0-2932 GCA_964587975.1 uncultured Candidatus Bathyarchaeia archaeon | reverse complement strand
ATAGACCTCAAAGAACCAGAAAAAATAGTTGAATACGCCATCTTCTCATCCCAAGTGCTGGATTCCAGCCAAGAAATCTCAGACCTACTCGAAACAGGCGATGTTGAAAACGTCCTCATCGAAGGCAAAGAAAACAAAGTCCTCTGCATGAAAATCGACGGAAACAAAATCAGCATATTCATGGAAAAAGACGCAGACGACGCAGACATCCAAAAACAAATTTCACCCTAACCGCCCCCAAATTTTTTTTAATCATCTCCAACCCGCTTAATCGCTAAGCAACGGTTGTTTGAATCAGCAACTTCCTAAAATCCTTGTTAACCTTCACTTTCCGGTTCTCATGATCAAACTCGACAAAACCATACTTATCCAGAAACTCGGTGACCTGACGAAACTTCTGCTCAGTCAACTTCACACTAACTAACAACTCGTCTATTTCATGCCACTTCCCATCGCTGAGCAACTCTAAAATCAGCATGACTCTGGAAACCGTGCGTTACCCTCTCCTGAACAAGCATGTTGCCTCCACACTTAAATGCCTTATGAGTTTATCTTTTAGAACATTCCTATAGACAAATCAACCTTTTATCAATCCCCGCGAAAGACACACGCCACAGCCACCATCCAGAGAACCTCACTTCCTCAGCAGTTTAGCAATGAAAAAACCGTTACTCGCATGAATATGCGGATAAAGCCTCTGACACTCACGCAACCCTCTAAGACCAGGCACCCCAAGCTTCGGATTAATCTCCACAAGCGAAAAATCAGGATGCCCCTCCAAAAACTGCTCCACAACCAACTCATTCTCTTCCACCGTAATGCTGCAAGTAGAATAAACCAAAACGCCCCCAACCTTCACCTTCTCAGCACAGCTGTTAATCATCCGCCGCTGAATATCAGCCATCTTCCCAATCGACCCAGAAGTAAGCCGCCACTTAGCCGACGGCTGCTTGGCAAACACGCCCGTACTCGTGCACGGCGGATCCAAAACCACCACATCCGCCTCCAACACAAAAGGCAAAGAAACACAAGCATCCGCAATAACCGGCTCAGCTATCTCCACACCCATACGAGACACCTCTCTCCGCCACACCTGCATCCTCCGCAACGAATAATCCACCGAGAAAATTCCGCCGTGGTTCTGCATAAGCTGCGCCAAATACGTGGTCTTGGCACCCGGAGCCGCGCAAACATCAAAAACCGTCATCCCAAGCTTCGGGTCAGCAACCTCCGCCGCAAAACAGCTTGCCTTATCCTGAATGTAAAACAAGCCCTCCTGAAAACTCCGCGTGCCAGTCAAAGGCTGCCCCGCATCGGTCACCCTGTAAGCGTGCCTCAACAACTCAACCTTCTCCAACCCAACACCCTCCGCACCAAGCCTCTCCAAAATCGCCCCGTCAGAACCCCGAAGCGTATTCACCCTAACGTAAGTCGGCGGCGCATTCACGTTCGCTTCCAAAAAAGCCACAGCCTCCTTCCGCCCCAGCAGGTTAAAACAGTACTCCACAAACCAAGTCGGATGAAAAGTCTGCAAACCCACCCTTTCCACATCACCCACCGCCTCCAAAACGGGAGCAAGCTGCCGCGTAAGCAGAAAACCCAGAAACGGCTCAACCACCCTCAAAGTTCTCCAGCCCAAAATCGCCCTACCCAACTTCGCGATGTTCTCAGCCTCTTCCAAGTCAACAGCGCCCCAGCCCGTCACAACCCGCGTCTGGTAAACATAAAGCCGCAGAAACGCTTGAACCCCCATATTAAACTCGCCAATCTCCTGAGGCTGCAACACACTGTTCACAAACTTGTCTATGAGGTTTTTACGCCGAACAGTCTCAACAACCAACCCGTGAGCGCATCGGACAGCGTCAGAGTTGCGTATGCCTAACTGCTTAACCGTCCGCGCCAACGCCAAGCGCTCACTCAGCTTCTGCAGCTCAATCCAACTCAAGGTTTCGATGGCAACCGTCCAAGCATCCTTCAACAAAGCACTCACACAGCCCTAACCCACACACCGCTCAATAAAAACCCCGCCTCTCAAGCCAAAACAACTTCAACCCATTTATAAGAAGGTTACCGCCGAACAATAACAAGAGCCAAACCATCATATTTGCCGCCTATTTGGATCCTAATAGCGGTTCGTTGCAGAAACTATAGAGGGGTAGGTCCGTATTGACGCCGAAACCGCGCAATAGCATGTGGAAAACAGTGCACGGCACTTCCTTTAAATAAGGGGGCTATAGAAAAAAAATCGCACGCCAGTCCAGCAAGTCCAAACCTCCAAAAACCACACCACCACGTAACAGTCAGTAAAGATTTTAGTCTGCAACACCTATAGAGTAGCCAAAGGCGAAACGCGGGATGGCACAAAAAAACTTACTAGAATACGCACCCACACAGCAAAAACCCCAAAAACACGAGGAAACAAGCACAGTCGCACCCCCCACAAACGCCGCCATCCCCCAAACCGCAAAAAAAACAAACAAACACCCAACCTTCCCACCCATCGCACCCGAAAACCTGCCACCATCCTACTTCGTCTCCGCAACCTACGATGGACGCCAAAGAAAAGCCCTCATCAAACTCTACGAGCCTACAACAGGCGAAATCTACTTCTGGTACGACAACACCGGACACAAACCCTACTGCCTCACCAACCTT
This sequence comes from uncultured Candidatus Bathyarchaeia archaeon, assembly GCA_964587975.1. Classification (GTDB taxonomy): domain Archaea; phylum Thermoproteota; class Bathyarchaeia; order Bathyarchaeales; family Bathycorpusculaceae; genus SG8-32-3. The sequence goes on along the minus strand of CAZPND010000184.1, from coordinate 277 downwards.
TCGCCGCGTGAACTGGAAAAAATCCCCCGCCTCATACACCACGAAGGCTTCAACCACTTCGAACGCCAAGAACGCTTTGACGCGCTACTTGACAGAAACGTCCAAGTCACAAAAATCGTCACAGACGACCCACTAGCCATCGGCGGACGACCACAAGGCACCATACGGGACATTATTCCCGAAGACTACCCCGAAGTTTCAGGCACCCCAATCCAGCCTGAAGACATCAAAGTCTGGGAATCAAGAATAAAATACTACCAATCCTACATCTACGACA
>CAZPND010000183.1:0-2934 GCA_964587975.1 uncultured Candidatus Bathyarchaeia archaeon | reverse complement strand
CTCATATTCTTCTAGACTTTTTTCAATCAAATATTCTTTGGCGGCTTTCATGAGAAACCTTCGGATAACTGTTGATCTGTCGATGCCTTCTTCCTTTGAGACCTCATCTATGAGATTGGCTAAGTCTTCTTCAATTCTAGTTGTGAATGTTACAGGCATAGCTAAACCTCCATGTTGTATTAAATATATTCAGTTTAATATTAGCCTTTCCCCTAAAAACTCCCATAACACATTAATTAACCGCCCAAAAAATGAATTTCCGTTAAACAAAAACCAGACAGCACACCAACAAACACAACCCACACTTCCACCCAGAAAATCCACAAAACCCTTGCGACACAACAAATCCACCACACACACTCCCCACTAAAAACAAACCCCCCAAAAACTTCACAACCCAAACCACAAAAAACCCAACCCTCCAAGCAAAACCAAAACAAAATCCAAAAAAAACCAACACCACCCAACCCAACCCCCAAAAAATGCAACAAACCTGCAAAAACCACCTCTTCCCACCCAACAAACTATTTTTGGCTTGCCTTCACGTATACGCTTAAATAGTCGCCTCAATATGTTTCCATAAGGGAAACAAAATGTCTCTAGAGCAACGAGCCAAAATCCTAGAAATCACCACATCAAAAACTTGCGGCGTAAGAGACATAATCCAACTACTGAAAATGAAGACATCCAACATAACTTCACTGTTAAAAAAAATGGAAGAAGAACAGCTAATCACCACGCAATTCGCCAAAAAGGAAAAGAAAGGCAGACCAAAAAAATGCGTTATAACCACTTCTTTAGGCCACGAATTTCTTAAAACCTACAAAAAACTAAACCTCAACATACTCAAGTCAAGAAAAACAGACTTAAACCACGCCGCAAAAGACGCAAAGTACGCTAAAAGACTCGTTGAAACCGGCCATTCCCCATTTCAAATCTTCTTAGAGCTGAACACAATTGCCTGCAATATTAAGAACTCTTCAGAAAATCATAAACCTGTTTGATGAAAACAAAATCGATTACATGATAATAGGCGGCTACGCCCTGCCATTTTACGGAAGAATCCGAACAACAGTCGACCTGGACCTTGCAGTCGCCATTGAAACCAAAACGGAATTTAACCGTCTCCTCAATCTACTCCAGACAGCAGACTTCGAACCAACAATCTGTTCTCCTCGAAACCCTCTAATTCTAGTGAAAGACCGCAAAGAAAAAATAGAATTAGAATTATGGACAAAACCTGACGGAATCGTTTTCGACAAAGAAACACTAAAACGAAGAAGAAAAACAAACTTAACCCCAGAACTCACAGCATGGATAGTTTCCCCAGAAGACTTCATTGTAACCAAACTGGCACGTCCAGACAGAGGAGTAACAGATGAACAAGACGTAAAAAGCGTACTCGTTAGACAAGCTGATAAACTCGACGAAAAATATCTTGAAGACAGAGCCAAAAACGCCGGAGTCCTCGCCATCCTCCAAACAATACAAAAATTATAAACCAGATTCAGAACAACATGCAAGCTGCCCCCTGCCAAATCACAAACACAAAACACCCAAAGTGCCTTCTCAACCTTAACTTTTAAGTTCTTACACAACAAAACACGCCTTCTCCTATGCCAAGTTTATGGAACACAAATCCCTGAAGTTAACTGCCTAAACTAAACGCGTGAGACCTTAAACCAAAACCATTAAACACCACGTTCCATAACACCATTTAAACCACAAACTCCACGAAGCACTGGAAAGGAACGAACAAAATGAGCAAAGCGGCAGACATGGCGAAGATTTCGGTTAAGGGCGGCTTTCATGTTATGTGGGGGTTAGTCGCTTCCACGGTCATCTCGGCAGTCGGCACCGTAATAATCGCTTTGCTCCTCGGAGAAGAAAACTACGGTTTATACGCCATCGCCATAACCGCGCCAACCATGATCATCCTGTTCCGCGACTGGGGCGTAAACCTCGCCATGATACGCTACACCGCCCAAAGCAACGCCGAAAACAAAGCTCACAACATACGAAGCATATTCATGTCTGGACTAATTTTCGAAATCGCCGTGGGCATAGCCCTCTCCCTAATAGGCTTCTTTCTCTCGGATTTCCTAGCCGTAACCGTTCTTAATCGTCCCACCATAACACCCCTCATCCAAATAGCCTCGCTGAGCGTCCTAACAAGCGCGCTGGTGAACACCGCAACCGCCGCTTTTACTGGCATTGAAAAAATGCACCTCAACAGCATCATGGTCGTAAGCCAATCAGTAATCAAAACAGCCCTCATAATCGCGCTTGTACTTATAGGTCTAGGCACGTACGGCGCCATCACAGGCTACACAGTCGCCACCCTCCTCGCCGGACTAATTGGTATACTGCTCATGTTCACACTCTACAAGAAGCTACCCAAACCGGAAGGAGGCAAACTGGAGATCGGGAAAAACATAAAAATCATGCTAAAATACGGTCTACCACTCTCAATCGGCGTTATCCTGACGGGCTTTTTGTTACAGTACTACAACTTCCTCCTTTACATCTACGTCGCAGACAACGCCATCATCGGCAACCTCGCCATCGCCCAAAACTTCGTCGTCCTCATAACTTTCTTCGCCACACCCGTAACCATCATGCTCTTCCCCGCCTTCTCAAAAATAGACCACAAAAAAGACCCTGAAACACTCAAAAACGTCTTCCAAACATCAGTGAAATACGCCTCCCTCCTCGTCGTTCCAGTAACAGCCATGATCATGGCCCTCGCCCAACCCGCCATCTCCACCCTATTCGGAAACAAATACGCCGAAGCACCCCTATTCCTCGCGTTGCTCGCCATCACCTACCTCTACACGTTACTCGGCAACCTAAGCATCGGTGGCCTCATAAACGGCCAAGGCCAAACCACCTTCAACCTCATAATAGCCGTAATCACAGCAGCCGCAGGCTTCC
>CAZPND010000182.1:0-2934 GCA_964587975.1 uncultured Candidatus Bathyarchaeia archaeon | reverse complement strand
GGGTTAACGTGGAGTCTGTCGCTTTCCATCAGGCTCGAGGCGACTTTGAAAAATGGGTACGCGCGGTTTTGGGCGACGGTGAGCTTGCTATGCGACTTGGTCGGATTTCTCACAGTTTATGTGGAGAAGCGCTCAGAGTTGAAATTTTGCGTGAGATTAAAGCGCGCATGAATCAATTTCGAGTTACTAATTCCCCATAAGATCTCAGTCGGGTTCGTTAATGCGCTGTACTGTTAGCGCTGCAGTGTTGATAACGCCGTCGTGCATTTTTCCACAGAATCTAAAATGCAGGAAATAAAAAGCACATCATGATGCCTAAAATCGAAGAAAACACCTGCAGCAAAAAAGAAGAATCATAAACGCCTTCTTTTGGCACAATCCAATGCTGGCTTGTTGAAGCGCATATGACTTCACATGTAAAAATTAGGCCTTCCCTCTGTTACTCGATGTTGAGAATCGAAGGTTTCTAAATTGAGCTATAAAAGTTGGGACGAAAACGTTATCACAACAACGTTCCTCCTTGGATATGCCGGAAGTGAATGTCCGCTTAAACCACCTGAAGGGAGAAAGGAAGGCTTCAAGTCGGGGTTGCCTCTTTCCCTTTTCAACCCTACTAAAGGCTATAGTCATTGGTTGAATTCATATTAACGAGCTATAGTTAAGCTTCGTAACAATTTTATTTCCAAGACACAGCTCTTCCCTTCAAGTGTTGCTTATGCAAAGGTCCAAGACGGAACTGTATGTTTCAACTCTTGAGGCTTTAGTTTGTTATGGACCAATGAAGATTACACGAATTACGTATAAAGCCAAAATGAATTGTAGTCCGCTTAAAATAATTTTAAATGACTTAATACAGAAAGAATTGGCAGAAAAAAGAAATCTTGGAAAAAACAAGGTTTTCTATGCGGCGACTCCAAAAGCGAGAATTATTCTGTCATATTTTAATGACTAAAAAAAATGCTTCCAATGCCAGAAAAATAATAGTCAAATAACGTTTAACCTCAAATAACTTAATACCCCAAGAATAACGGACAGACCTAACAAAATATGAGAATTAACTTAGCCATCTGATTTGCTCAGAAAAAGGGGCAATCTTAACGGGAAGCGGAAAAACATGGTTTTCATATTTGTGGCTGCCTCGGAGGCAGAACCTAAAATGATGCGCGTCATCACGTAAGAATACGCCAGATTTAGATGACTTCACTATGTGCTATCGTCTTCTCTTGGCAACAAAAGCTACAGTGCCAATTATTGCATAAGCTGCAATTATCGCGATCGCGTACACGAATGTTTTGGGTTCTTTAGATGGCTGGGATAATATGGAGTCTGTTGACTGCGGGGTTAATAGCTGTGGAGGTTCAGGCGTTGTTGGTGGTGTAGTAAAAGGCGTAGAATTAGGCGTTGACGATGTAGGTGTGGGCTTAACTGTTGGTTCAGGCGTGGAATAAGGTGTGGAGCTGGGTATGGGTTGAGGCGATGGTGGCATAGTGGCTGAAGATGTTAGCTCACACATAGCGATAAGAATAGAGAGGCACTTGGGGAAGTAAATATTCACCAGTTCATTGTAATGCTCTGGAAGATGCTGCCAAGCGGTGCTGCTTCCCACAGCTTCTATAAGCCAAGCTGATTGGACTCCTAAGGCTACCGCGTCGCCTATGGCGAAACCATCAGAGCCGAAACTGCGAGTCTGGTACGGAGATATTCCCATATCTTGGGCGACGGTTTTGGTCCTAGTAATAACCTGGTTTGCTAACGTTTGATTGCCTCCATTATAATAAGCAGCGTAAGGTCCTCCTCCGCAGTGCATGTTGACATAGAAAACTGGCTTATAGGTTGAGAAAACGCCTCTTAGCACTTGCGTTTCAGGCTCGCTCGCTGCGTAAGCTCCAGAATACAAATCCGAGTTGGGATCTGACCGTGTCCATCCGGTCGCAAAGTTTCTGTTCAGATCAACGCCGTATCGAGAGGTCTCGGTGTTGCCGTTGCCTCTTGCATCCATATCGTTTACTACGGGTATGAACATGATGGAATTTTCCTCAAGAATCTTAGTTGCCTGGGGCTTGTTACTTTCTAGAAGCCACTCTGCAAGAAGATATAGAATTTCGCTGCCCTTGTCTTCGTTGCCGTGTAACTCTCCGTCCCAAAGAACTCTTTGGCCCGACACGTTTCCTGCTGTGAACAGCCAGATGTCTTTTCCGTTGTAGGTTTTGCCAACTGAAGAATACATCGTGTTCGGATGAGCATTCCAAAGGTCTATCCACATGTTGATCTTCTCTTCTTTCGTGTGAAAAGGCTCCCAAATATCGCACCGAACTGCTGGAAGAAGCACGAAAAAAAGTAAAACAATGACAGCCGGATATACGCAACGCTTTTTCATTAACGCTCCAACTAAAGCTTATTGCTGCGGGCATTTAAAAGCATTTATTTCGCGTTCAAAGAAGACCTTCTCGACTTGTGGGATAATCGAATCGCTTGTTTCTGTTATGATTTGCCTTTTGCTTTTCGCATGTTAGTTTGACTCCAAAAACTGTCTTGTGTATTTGTGTTTTACACCTAGACAACAACTTTTATTAAATATGACGACTTGCGATACGGGTGATGAAAAATGAGGCCGAACACAATTCATAGTGAAAAAGAATTCGCAAAAATAACTTCCGCTTCTCTAGACAAACTTCGCAATACGCTAAAACAAGCTTCTCAAAAACACTTAAAATCGATGCATGGTAAACTCGACTGTTCAAACTCAAGGGGAAGAAAAACAATGCAGCTATCGAAGAGAATAACTCCAATACTTTTGACACTACTGTTAGCTATTTCCATCATAACTGTAAGCATTAAAACAAGCACAGTATCATCACAAACAACATCACAATCAACAATAGTATCTACGGAGCTCATTAACTTTTATGGGATGACCACCAGCGAAGTGCAAAA
>CAZPND010000181.1:0-3010 GCA_964587975.1 uncultured Candidatus Bathyarchaeia archaeon | reverse complement strand
GCCGACGTCTATTGTCTCAACGAGAAGGAACATGACCAGCTGAGTCATCCAGCTCTTTGTACGCTTAAGGAACTGCATGATAACGTTCTTAACGGGGATACCCCAGGAAATCTCTGAGCTTATTTTGCGCAGTTCCTTGCTGAATACGCCGTACTCGCGTTTTGACAAGCTTTCTATGCATTTTTCCGGTGACAGCCCAGTTTTTCTGACTTCAGTTAGGTCTCTCAGGAAACTGGTGATTCCCTGTTCCATACCTGATTTTTGTTTCGAGATCTTCATGTGCACAACAGCGGCTGGAAATGTTGCAACGAACAACGCTATCGTGATTGCCACGGGTAGGTCAATTACGGCGTCAATACCGCTGAATATCATTACAGCGCCCATGAAGTTCGTGAGCAGCAGGAACAGGAGTATGCCGATTACGCCGCAGATTCCGTACACCTTGTAGGGTCGCATGTCTGTAATAGGTGTCTTCGGTTGCATGCTGTGCGCCAAGTAGATGAACATTAACGACAGCAAAGGCGTGAACAAGTACGTGTACAGTATGATGCCGGAGTACAGTGTTACGCCGACGCTGTAGATTGAGTCGACGCTGAACAGGATGTAGAAGCACAGCGACATCATGACCATCACAATGATGAAAGTTTCCAGCAGCATGCCGAGTCGTTCTGCGGCAGCTTTGACGCGTAGAGCGCGTGTTTTGAAGATTTCCTCAGCCTTTCGTTCAAGGAAGTGTCCGATGTCGCCGCCGATGATTACGGTGGATGCGTAGCCTGAGAGGAAGTCTCTGAATATGTCCAGTGGGTTTTTTTTTGCCGCTTGTTCCAAAGCTGAGAGGGGGTCTCTGCCAAAGATTTCCACATCTTTTATTATTTCTCTGGCTTCTCCACGCATAGCGGGCATCAGCTCAACGTCTGCCAAGCGTTTGAAGCTTGTGTAAGGCGCGATGCCTCCGGATGCCATGACGCTGATGTAGGCGGCTGCGAAGGGCATCTCGCGTTCTAAACCAGATGCTCGGTCGCTGGCTTTGGACATGGGGATTATCAGGAATCCTACCATGATGTAGAATGGGAAGGGAATTAAGAAGATGATTGGCATGAAGCCGAATACGAGTAGAAAAACCAGTGATATTACGGACACTGGAATCGTTAATAACGCGGTGAAGAACATGAGGGATACGTATGTTTCAGGGTAAATTTTGATACGTGCCCTTTCAAGCATGTCCTTAAATTGGTAAATGTGTTTTAGAAAGTAAGGGGCTATGCCTCCGAAGAGGCGAAACGACCAAGCCTCAAGAGTTTCTAGAAGCGGCAACTGCTTTTACCTCCTCCCCTGCGACTACTTTATTGTAAATGTGTTTGGGTCTGGCGTAGTATTCTGCGACGATTGCGGCAACATCTTTGTAGCTTCTTATGTTGCGTTCTCGCATCCAATGCAGGACATCTTTGCGTCTGCCGATTTCATCTATCAAGTCTTTTTTGGTGACACCTTGGCGCTCGGCTATAGAGGTTAACAATGCGCTCTTGTCGAAATCCATTGGATGCTCATCTTTGGCGGGGTCCCATTTGCAAGGTGTTTTGTAATCTTCGTAATCTGCGATCTCGTTGACCGTGATGACTCGTCTGTACGCTTTTTTCTCGTTGTTTTTCACGAGGTGAACGCGCTGTATTGGAATGACAATGTTCATCAACGGAATATACGCTGGAGAGATGTCCATGGGTTTCTGCGTGAGCCGTTTTACTGCTGAATCCAAGTTTTCAGCGTGCATTGTGCACATGCCGCCGTGTCCTGTGGCTAAAGCTTGGAAGAGAACATATGCCTCATTGCCTCTGACCTCGCCCACAATCATTATGTCGGGGCGGTGCCGCATGGAAGTCTTGACAAGATCGAAAAGGGACACTTCGCCTACGCCGCTTCCGCCTAATCCGTAACTTTGGCGGGCGATAAGTGAAACCCAGTTGTCATGAGGAAGGTTAAGTTCGGCCGTTTCTTCAATAGTGATGATTTTGCTTCCAGGCTTGATCAGGCAGGCTAATGTGTTTAGAGCGGTGGTTTTGCCTGCTGCTGTTCCGCCTAGAACCATTATTGAAGACCTGTTTTCGAGGCACATCCAGAAGTAGGCGGCCATTTCTTCTGAGAACGTTCCTATGTTGATTAGGTCTATGATTGAGTAGGGGTCTTCTCTGAATTTTCTGATGGTGAAGGCTGTTCCGAACGGGGTGATTTCTCGTCTGTAGGCTACTGCGAGCCTGTGTTTGCCTGGGAGAGACGCGTCGACTATTGGGAAGGCGGTGCTGACGTGTTTTCCAGCCATGTGTACTAGTTTGACGACGGTGTTGTCGAGAACTTCGTCGTTTGGGAATTCGAGGTTTGTTTCGATGCTTTCGTAGTTTCGGTGCCATACATAAACTGGCTTTAATACTCCGTCGCATGAAATGTCTTCTATGTTCGGGTCCCGCATTAGCGGGTCGATTCTGCCGAAGCCGACGAGGTCTCTTTCGGCGTGGTAAAGGATTTTGTACCATGAGACATCTGGAAGCCAGCCTAAGCTGATTCGGTACTTGTCAACTATTTTTTTGGCTTCTTCTGCGAAGAACTTGCGTGGATCGAGAATTTCTTCTTTTGGCGATTCGATTTCGGCGAGTAATATTTCTAGTATGCGGTCGTAGACGCCTTTTTCAAGTGGGTCTAGTTGAAGTTCGTCTAAAATGTATTGGTGTTCGCCGGTTTTCGGGTTTTGAACGATTACGACGTGTGAGAAGGGTTCGTATAGCGGGTATTTTTCGATGACTTTCAGTCCTTTTGGTATTGGTTTGGGTGGTGGTGGAGGAATGGGTAGTTGTTGCTCTTTTTTCTTGAAGCGGATGTTTATTTTGATTTTTTTGAGACCGCCGAGGGACGGTTTTAGGCGTAGCTTTGGCATTACTGGTTCTCCGTTAGTGTACTTTGACATCACAGTCTATTAAATATTACGTCTCAATAGATAATATTGGAGACATGTTAAACACAA
>CAZPND010000180.1:0-3102 GCA_964587975.1 uncultured Candidatus Bathyarchaeia archaeon | reverse complement strand
CAAGGACGCAAATCCAATTGTGGCAACTTATCAATCCAGTGTCGAGGTAGAATAAAAACGAAATTGATCTTTTTAATTATGAGGGGAGCTGAAGTCATTGCACAATTCCGAATGGACCGAGAATTTCTCCTGAATAGAAGCAATCGTCTTAGAAATTTCATGGGAACCGATAAGATTCGTAAGTATCTATCAAGAAAAAATAGAATGGCTCCTGTCCATTCAATAAGAGATGTGCGAACTGGAATGAGCCATGTTAATCTAAAGGCTAAAATTTTGGAAGTTGCAGAGCCAAAGCCTGTTGTTACGAGATATGGAAACAACGCTACTGTTGCTAAGGTGTTAGTAGGAGATGAGACTGGAACAATCAAACTTTGCCTATGGAATGGGCAAATAGACGGCGTCTCTGTAGGCGATGTTATTAAAATTGAGAACGCTCAGGCATCCGTGTTTAGGGGCGAAAGGCAATTAAGCCTTGGAAAAAAAGGCACGATCAACAGCGAAGTCCTCAAACCACACCTTAAATCGATGGAGTTACTAAATGCTCCGACTTAACAAGTAACACAATTTTCTTTTCTGTTGGCTGCGTTCAAACGGTCATATCTCTGTCCACAGATTTTGATGTGGAACAGAGAATTATGCTAACTTCAGAGTGCAAGATTCATGATATGGTGAAAAATTGTTGGAAACTGAAAAAAATTTTGGGTAAAAATGTTTATGGTTATTGCCGCTAGCCTATTTAGTATCGTCTAGGTGGGCGTCTTTTTGAGTAACATTCTCGGCAGTATACTGGCCTGGTTCCGTCGGGTTTGAATGGAATCTGACATTCTTGGCCGCAATCAGCACAAACTGCTTTGTGTGTCTCTCGGTCTCGGTACATTCGCTATTTCAACTCCTGTTTACTGATTTGCGTGCAAAAAACGATTTTTACACGATGCAACTATTGTTTGCGGTGATGCTTATAAACCCCGTGCTTAAAGTTGGGGAAAACAGCGTGGAAATTTGAAAGGCTGATTCAGAATTTAAGAGAATGGGCAACTATTTCTTTTTAGTGTGCTTTGCAGGAAGCGAAACCTGTTTTCTCTGTTTTCTTTTCATTTCCTTTTCTCTTTGAAGCTGTTTATGCTTTTCCAGACCTTCCACTTTGGCTTTCTTGCTCTTGGGCATTTCTTGTTCACCAATGTTCTATGGCATGATTGCCCATCTTTATAAAAACGTTGTTGTTTCAACTATTCAAAAGTGTGGTGCGGCTGTTTCGTCCTTGAATCTAAATGGGTTCAGAACCTGCTCAAACCAAGCGCTTAATGCTCAAGCGGTCTCCTCAGGCTTTTTTCGCTTCAGCTTAGAAACTAATATATGTCGTCCAAACGTAGAATCATCCTGCAGAAGGGACGCGTACCGAAATGAAAGTCACCTTAGTTAACCCTCCTTATCCTCCAGGCGTACACTCTCATCCAGCGTTCATTCCGCTTGGAATTGCATATTTGGGTGCAGTTGCGGAAAAAGACGGGCATGAAGTCACCGTCATAGATTGCCAAGCGGAAAAACTTAATTATGAAGCTTTCCGCGAACGCGTCAGACGAACCCCCTCGGACGTTATCGGGGTTACGGCAACAACTCTTCTGTACAAGTCTGCCATGAAGCTAATTGACATAGGCAAAGAGGCGCACCCACATGCGGTCACGATGCTTGGCGGGTCTCACGGAACCTTCTGGGATGAAAACGCCCTTAATGAGTATCCAAGCTTAGATATGGTCGTACGCAGAGAAGGCGAAGCAACCTTCATCGAAGTCCTCAATAAACTTCAATCTAAAACCAGCTTAAACGGCGTTCTAGGCGTCACCTTCCGCAACCAAAAAGGCAAAATCATCCGCAACCCAGACCGACCCTTCATCGAAGACCTGGACGCCTTGCCCTTCCCGGCACATCATCTCCTGCCGCTTGATGCGCTGAAGCGAATGGGCAAAGTGCTTTTTCCTTTAATGACCAGCCGCGGCTGCGTTTTCTGGTGCGACTTCTGTAGCACTGTCCGCATGTTCGGCAGAGGATACCGTTGGCGTAGCCCCAAAAACGTGGTTGACGAAATGGAAATGATCCACAACAAGTACGGCATAAACCAGTTCACCTTCTACGACGATGCTTTCTCAGTAAACCGCGAGCGCGTCGTGAAAATCTGTGCAGAACTTCACGCTAGAAAGCTGGATTTAATCTGGGATTGCGGGACGCGTGTAGATATGGTTGACCGTGAACTTCTTGAAACCATGCATGATGCAGGCTGCATAGCCGTTTGGATGGGCGTGGAATCAGGCTCAGAAGTCATCCTAGACGCCATGAATAAAGGCATAAAACTAGATCAAACACGCCGGGCTTACAAGATTGCGCATGAAGTTGGGTTAATGACGATTGCTAACGTGGTGATAGGGTTTCCAGGCGAGACTGAGCAGACTGCGAGGACCACAATCAATTTCGTCAAGGAGCTGAACCCTGACGATGTCGGTTTTTATGTGGCTACGCCCTATCCTGGCACGCCTTTGTACGAGCAGGTCAAGAAGAACGGGTGGCTCAGAGTCACGGACTTCAACAAGTACGATACTGCGGGACCGACTTTTGAAACGCCCTGGCTGAGTATGAAGCAGCTGGCGGACATCCGTTACAAGGCTTATCAGGATTTTTACCTGCGCCTAGGCTACGTGCTTAAGATGATGCGCAGAGGCGGCACATACGGCATATCAGCCGTGAAAACCTCAGCAGCCTACGCGCTCAGAGCAATGCACATAAAACTTTCCTAATCGCCCAGAACAGCCGTGTTAGCGGACTTCGAGTAACTATGGCTCTTCTGAAAGTAAAATAAGCGTGGTGGAGCTGCACCTCCCCAAACAAACCGGGTCGGAACATTCGGCCAGAAAATTCGTCTTGCCACCTAAAACAGGTGATTATTATGTTATGCGTTCTAAGCTAATGACCCAGAATGTGCAGGTTGGAGAGTTTTTCAACCAGTTCCATTGTTTCTTCATCAACACTCGTGGCGCGAGCAATGTCCGTCAGGGTGACCATGCCAACCAGTTTGTTTCCCTCAACTATTGGCAGTTTCTTTATTTTGTTTTT
>CAZPND010000179.1:0-3155 GCA_964587975.1 uncultured Candidatus Bathyarchaeia archaeon | reverse complement strand
AGCAACGTAGAATAACGTACCCATTATGAAGCCCGAAGCACCGCCAGCCCACTTATTCCAGATCAAGCCCAGAATAAGCGGAACCCCGAACATGACCATCTGCGCAAAGCCGTGTGTAAATATCACTGTCAGGAAGGCATATGGTGAAGCGCCTTCCCCTGTCATAACATCTCCAGCTGGGAACCAAGTGTCCAGTGCCTGACGAATTACTGTCGGAAACAGAAGTATTATTATAGCGACGATTATTGGTATGACTAAGCCGTAGAGGACATCTTTTAGCTTGAATGGTTCTGTTGACATTGTTTTTGTCACCTTTTTCTCTATTACGTTTGGGCGTGTTAATAAATTTAATCCCCAAAACTCCATTATGACTGGGTGAATAACAAGAGAAGTAGGTATTTATTCGGGGTCTAAAACGTGAATTATGAAGCAACTCGAAGAAAATATCTTGATTTTTCAGAAAAACCTGAGCCGCAGGAATTTACAGAAAAAATAGGCTGTTAAAGAAAGAAAAGGTAAGGAAGTTGAATTAAGCTTCTACTTTTTACGCAATAGTGCCTTTGACCGCAGTACAGCGCCTTTAAGGTCGATTCTTGCTGGGCAAACGAAACTGCAGTGTCCACAACCATCACAGAGATCTGCTTGAAGTTTAGCCAGTTTTTCAACTTTGCCTTTGTCAAATGCTTCTTTGATCAGTATCGGGCTTAGTTTGTGGCAGCACACGCGCATGCACGCGCCGCATCTGATGCATTGTGTGGTTTTGACTTCGGTGAATTGCTTGGCTTTTGGAAGTAACGGCTCTTTTCTCTCCGTTATGGGGCGCATTTTCCCTACTTTATCCAGCCATGGTGAAGTTAGATTCATGATTACCAAAGCCAGAATAGAACCGCCAAAGAATCCCATGTACGTCTGAATCAGCACAGTCAATATGCCTAGGCCTACACCGAATATCACTTGTCCTATATGCGTCAGCGGAGTTGTCGCAGGGTCAGTAGCCATGAAAAACGCCAGAAATATCGAGCTTCCAATGAACAGTTCAAAAGCTATTCTTAAGAGGGGATCACCATCAGCATATGCGAAACTTAAGGCAAGCGCAAACAATGCAACTGTCGCAAGATAAGCCCCTGTTATTCTCCATTTGATGTATCGTCTGCAGATAGCGAACAGCACAATACCTACCACAATCACGGCGATAGCTGAGACGCCGCCTGCCCAACCGTGCCATTTCTGCACAAGCAGCAGCTGCATTATGTCAGATTGGGTGGTGGTGGCAGGAAGGGTAGCAGTTGGATTAGAGAAGCAAGTTTGCAAGTAGCTAGCAAAGGATAACGCGCCGTTGTTGTTTATGACGTTATAGCCTAAAGGACCTGCCAATGAAGGCATGCCTAGGTCGCCGCTTGCGAGGTGATCTGATGCCAACAATATCGTGTTCAAGAATGGAAGGAAAACCAGAAGTTTTGCGGTTGCAGCGGGGTTTACGTATTTTCTGCCAGCTAGGCCTTGAAGTTTCTTGAACAGCGTCATTCCTACTGCTGAAATTAACGCAACCCAAAGGTATGCGTCTGGTGCCTCCAACGGCAACGCTTCAATGGTACGCATTGTGGGAAGCCCTAAGGAATATGAGAGAGCAACGATCAAACCGAAAACTGCCGCAGACATTATGTTCAACTGGCTGTCGGCGGCAACTTTTGCAAGCAGCAGATCAATTCCTACAGCAACTAGGACAGCTATTGCAGCCACGATTAGAGAAGTTATTCCAAATGAAATAAAGGACACGCCAACAAGAACCAAAAGTGCAACAAACGTGTAAGTCATTAGTCTATCTTTAGTCATTGCTGAGTATTCTTTAACTTTAGACATTCTTACGCACACTCTCCTCGATTAAACCTGACCTCACTCTATATTGAAACATTTATAAGATTTTCTCAAAAAGCAAACGGGACGGTTCAACATTAAAAAGGGTCTTTGAGTCAACAGAATTTGCAGTAACTCTACATAGAAAGAGAACCAGTGGTGTTGCACCTCGAAGGTGAGCATTCGCTTTTTTGTCTTCTAATTGGTGCAAGGAAAAATCGGAGTTTCTATCGTAACTCTTATATCGCAAAGATTTCATCTAAATTTGCTTGTGAGCTTGATGGCTTCAAAAAAAGCGCCATTGTACATGGTGACTTGGCGATGTACGAGAAGGTGCGTTGGCAGTTGCTTGTATTGCAGCTACACGCCTGAATACGCCAAGGATGTTGAGATAGATACTAAAACCGCTTATAAGATGGTTGATGAAATTCACGATTTTGGTTCTCCGTGGTTCGGAATAAGTGGTGGAGAACCCCTTGTCAGGAAAGATATTTTTGACGTTATAGCCTACGCCAAGAAAGAGTACGGAATGGAAGTTAGCCTAATCACCAGCGGCTTCGCTTTCGACCAGGAAAGACTGGACAAACTCGCGAAATACGAGGTTCACACGGCTGTAAGCGTGGACGGAACCAGGGAATCAAACGACATTATCCGACGGAAAGGAAGCTACGACAAAGCACTTTACGCCATGAAGAAACTGTCAGAAAACGGAATCCTGGACTGCGTAGTCACAACCATGACCAAGTACAACATTAAAGACATGGCTCACCCCGCGGCGTTAGGAGAAGAGTACAAGGCGCGGATGGTGGTTTACCATAATCTTGTGCCTATTGGCAGAGCAGGCTCAAACATGCCTGATTTGGCGCCCACGCCAGAGGAGTATGAAGCAGCGTTCAATGAGATCTATGATTTGCAAGTGAAGTTGGCAAATAAAGTCAAGATTAATGTTTACTCACCGTTTTATGCGCGAATTGTGCGCCAAAAAAACCCCACTGACTTCTGGGATTGGTTCCAAAACGGCTACCTCGGCAAGTGCACCATCGGCGGCAACTACATCAGCGTAACCGAAAACGGCGATTACAGGTCATGCGGCTTCCACGAAGGCTACAGACTTGGAAACCTAAAGGAAAAGAAGCTAACATCAGTATGGAATGACCTGCAGCATTCTGAGCTACACCTCAAACTCAGAGACAAAAGCAACATAAAAGGCAAATGCGGGGTTTGCGAGTACCGGGAAATCTGCGGCGGCTGCAGAACACGCAAACCCCGCATTTGCCTTTTATGTTGCTTTTGTCTCTGAG
>CAZPND010000178.1:0-3159 GCA_964587975.1 uncultured Candidatus Bathyarchaeia archaeon | reverse complement strand
AAAGAACTGGCAGGAAAGAAAGTGGCACTGTTTGTCTGCTGCGGCAGCACACAACCGTTAGATGACAAGACAGACAAAGCAGAATCCATCGAAAAAGCTAGAACCAAGTATCTGGAAGAAAAAGCCGCCAAATACCATCTGCAGCCTGTGGCTTTAGGCTTGTTTGGAGGCGTCTACAACTACAACAGGGTGCCTTGGCTGTTTGGAAAATTCATGCAGGCTATTAAGCCTCAACTAGAAGAAGCTGGCGTACCCCAAACGGAACCTGGACTATACGACACAAGAGACCTGAACGCCATACGCAGCTGGGCAAAAGATGTCGCCCAAAAAGTTCAATCTTGAATCTAAGCTGAAAAAGCAGGGTTGCAACACAAGGGGGGTGGCGGGCCCGCTGGGATTTGAACCCAGGGTCTTCGGCTTTCTTCCGCAAAGCGCCCGGAGGCCGACGCCTTAATCCGTGCTGGACTACGGGCCCCTTTTCCAAAACAATGGTGTTGACAGATTTAAAACTAACCGCGCGCTATTCTTGAATTAGTTCTTCGTTTATCCACCAAGCCTTTTTCTTTCCCGATTTCTCTCCTGCGTAATACTCTATTATGGGTTTGCCGAACTGCTTCTTTGAGCTTCGCTGCATCTTCCTCAGCCGGTTCAGCACCAGCCACCGGTTAGTCTTCGTGTACTCCGCGAGTTCAGGCGTGGTTGCGCCCTTGTAATGCAGCAGGTAATCCACGATTTTGTGGTCTGTTTCGTCAATGCAGAACGTGTGCGGATTTATTTTCCCATGCTGGTACGTGAGCAACTCCAAGTCTGCAAGGTAACGCCTGACTTCTCCGACGCTCTGTTCGATTTTGCTCATTCTCTCTTCCAGCTCCAAAAGCTTGTCCGCCTTGGGCGTTTTTTGAAGCTTTTCCATTATGGCTTCTCGAATGAAATTGCTCCTGTCGCCTTCTGGAATGCGCAAAACCATCTCATGATAAACTTCTTCAGGAAGCTTCACCGAAACCACTCTGACCTCGCTCAGCGCCATCACACTCCTGCACTGACTATACAACTCTTATTATTTCATATTTTCTCCAAAACGTTTCCCCGAAAACTTGTTCGGTGACCCAGCCTTTGCTTTGGCAAGACGAGAAACCATGCAAAACGCCTGCACACTGCGGAACATGAGCGAATTTGAACCCGCGCGTTTAAGCGCTGAAGATATGGAGTATACGACAATACAGAAAGTTCTGGGAAAACTCGAAGAACGCTTCAAGCCGCTGAAGTAGCCGACTCAGCTGAAAACGAATGTTCAGCCACGTTAGATAACACTGCGCATCGATTCTCAACTATATCGTGCAGTCTACTGCGCAGTTCCTCGCCATCCATCTTTTTCTCTTTCAGCAACGCTACTTTTTTCGCGAGTTCCACGTCACCGAGTCCTGCGAACCAAGCTTCAAAATCTCCGCGGCTCTCATGGAACTTTATGGAGTCAAGGTTGACTTGCAGAATTTTGTCACGAAAATCTTGAAGGCTGCGGGCTTGGAGGCTTAACGGTTTTCCTATGCTTGCATAAAAGTGGAATGACTGGCCCTGCGGCATGTCCGCTAATTCTTTTTTGGCGTTTTCTTCGTTGATTTCGGGTATGCCTAAAGCTTTTTTAGCTTTCTCCGTTAGGGTGTAAATTCCTTTTTCGGGTGAAACTATGTATCCCATGCGAGTGAGTCCGATGATGTGCATCATAACGGAAGGAAATTCTTTGCCGACTTCCTTCGCTATACTCATTGCTCGCTCAGGCTTGTCAAGCAGCAACATGGTTTCCAGTATCTCATGTTTAGTTGGTGATAAACTCATTGGCTACAACACACCTACGAGGGCTATATGTGCATACAGGCTAATCAACGTTTCTCAGCGGCTTACTGAACTGAAATAAGCAAAGCTTTAGTAAGAAGATAATCAATGCTAAACTGGAAAATGGTGAACGCCAACAATGAAAATTGCTGTGCTTGTTTATGAATATCCTCCTAAAATCGTGGGTGGCCTAGGAACCTACGCTGCTGAAATAACGCGTAAATTTGTTTTGATGGATAACGATGTGACAGTTTTCACGATGAATGATGACGGTGGTACTCTTCCAACGAGAGAGATTTGGCGCGGCATCGAAATCCACCGGCCGTTACATATTGACGTTTCCGACTCTTTGCCTGACGTGATTGCGGAGGACATCAAAAAATGGGGCAGAGGGCTGCGGTTATTTGGCAATCTTCTCGTTTACAACTACCTTACAGCGTCAAAACTCATCAATGAACTCATCAAGAAAGAAGGCGTAAACTACGACGTCGTGGTTGCCCATGATTGGCTTTCAATAATGGGCGGGGTCACCGTGAAGAAGGAAAGCGACCTGCCACTGGTGTTTCACGTTCACTCAACAGAGAAGGGAAGAACCCTGGGAAACGGTTCAAGCGTGGTAAGCAACATTGAATTGCGCGGAGCCAAGATGGCGGACATGATTATCACAGTGTCTTACGCCATGAAAGATGAGCTAATCCAATTAGGTTTTCCAAAGGACAAAATCGAAGTTGCGTATAACGGGGTTGACCCACAAAAATATGACCCGGAAAGCGTGTCCAGTGAGCAAGTGCGGAAAATCAAAGCGTTTTACGGCCTCAAAGACGACGACTTCATGGTCCTGTTTCTAGGAAGACTTGTAGGGGTGAAGGGCGTGGACAAGTTGATTATGGCGATGCCTCATGTTTTGTCCAAGATTCCAAACGCAAGATTAGTCATCGTAGGCGTGGGCGACCAGCAGGAATACCTGATTAATTTGACCCGAACCATGAGGCTGAATGAGTACGTGCGATTCCGTTTTGACTTCATACCTGAAGAAGAACGCATTCTGCACTACGCGGCTTGCGACGTGGCGGTTTTCCCAAGCTATTATGAACCTTTCGGCATAGTTGCCCTTGAGGCAATGAGCATGGAGAAACCGGTTGTGGTGGGCGCGGCGGGCGTCAGCGGAATGAGAGAAATAGTGATTTGCTGCAGTGACGAACAGTGCGGCTACCACATAGACCCAAACAACCCGTCAGACATCGCGTGGGGAATCATAAGCTCGCTGGAAAACCCGGAAAGACGGAAATGGCTTGGAAAGAACGGTCGGAAAAGGGTTTTAAGCGAGTT
>CAZPND010000177.1:0-3171 GCA_964587975.1 uncultured Candidatus Bathyarchaeia archaeon | reverse complement strand
TGCGTTAGCCTTGCCAGAGACATCCGTGGTTACTTTCAGTTTTGGAAGCAGCTTGTGAAACATGTCCAGCGAAGCACGCACGTTTTCCATGGAATCCCAAAGCTTGGGCGTAACCTCTTGAAAGTCAAGATTATACGTTGACGGCAAGCTCTTCACGGCGGCAGCTGAAGCCACAAAATCGCCTAGCACATGGCTGGCTCTGGCGCGGATAACCTCCAAGACTTCAGGGTTCTTCTTCTGAGGCATGATGCTGCTTGTGCTGGTGAACTCGTCTGGAAGCTCCACTACGTCGAAGCCGGGTGAACTCCAGATTATGAGGTCCTCGGCGAAGCGGCTTAGGTTTACGGCGATTAGCGTGAGTGCGGCGAGGGGTTCGGTGATGAAGTCTCGGCTGCCCACCGCGTCAATGGAGTTTTCTGCTAAGCCGTTGAAGCCTAAGAGTTCGGCGGTGCGGTCGCGGTTTATTGGGAAGCTTGTTGTGGCTAAGGCTCCTGCGCCCAGCGGGCACATGTTAACTCTTGTGTAGGCGCTTTGCAGTCTTTGCAGGTCGCGTTCCAACGCGGTGACATGGGACAGCAGGTAATGAGCAAACGTCACTGGCTGCGCTGGTTGTAGGTGGGTGTACTCCAGAATCACGGTGTTTACATGGTCGTCTGCCACTTCGATTAAGTGGTCTTGCACGTGAGCTACGGCGCGCATCAGAGTAAGCAGCCCATTTCGCAGTTCCATGCGGATAGCCGTAGCTACCTGGTCGTTTCGGCTCTTGGCGATGTGGAGGTTTCCGCCCGCCGCATCTCCCGCCTCCTTGAGCACTGCCTTTTCCACCGCCATGTGAACGTCTTCAGCCGAAGCATCCAACGTGGTGCTGGAGAACTTGGCTAGGGCTTTGAGAAGCTTGGCGCCGTCTTGTTGCGTAATGATTTTCTGTTCAATCAGCATCACCACATGCGCCTTGTTGATGGCTATCACGGCGTCCGCTAGTCTGGCGTCGTCTTTCATTGAAGAGGTGAAGTGGGCAACGTCTTCCCGCACTGGAGTAAGCCGTCCTCCACGCAGCAGTTTCGACATTACGCTTCGCCCTTTGCGGTTTTCTGCTCCTTGGCTTTCCGCTTCAAAACGTTCGACATTCGCGTTTGGAGACCCCACAACTCTATGAAGCCCTTGGAGTACGCCTGATTAAAGCCTGTTTTGATGTTGTAGTTCACAAGGTTCTGGTCGTAAAGCGATATGGGCGAAGAGCGCCCGACAATCTGGGCGTTTCCCTTGTAGAGCTTTACACGCACCTCACCGCTGACGTTTTCCTGCGACTTAGCTATGAAGGCGTCAAGGTCTTCCCGCAGAGGATCCAGCCATAAGCCTGCATACGCCAAGAACGTCCATTGGGCGTCGATTTGCTGCTTAAATAGCACTTCATGCCGCGTAAGGACCATTTTCTCCAGGTCTTTGTGCGCTTCTATGAGGACGGTGGCGGCTGGGCATTCGTAGATTTCTCGGGATTTGATGCCTACCATGCGGTCTTCGATGTGATCTATGCGTCCGACGCCGTGTTTTCCCGCCTTCTCATTCAACGCTTCAATAAGTGCAAGTGGCGCCAACGCTTTTCCGTTCAGGGCGACTGGAACACCTGCTTCAAAAGTTATGGTCACGTATTCAGGTGTGTTTGGCGCTTTTTCAGGGGAAACGGTCCATTCGTAAGCATCTTCCGGCGGCTCTTGACTGGCGTCTTCCAGAATTCCGCATTCGATTGATCTGCCCCATATGCTTTGGTCTATGCTGTACTTTTTGGCTGCGGTTGAAACCGGGATACCGTTTGCTTTGGCGTACTCGATTTCCTCAGCGCGGGTCATGCTCCATTCTCGGACAGGCGCAATTATCTTGAGGTCGGGTGCCAAGGCGCCGATTGAGATGTCGAAGCGTACTTGGTCGTTGCCTTTGCCTGTGCAGCCGTGCGCTAAAGCGGTGGCTCCGTGTTTTTCGGCGATTTCCACCATTTTTTTGACGATAAGCGGTCTGGACAGCGTGGTGCTTATGGGATATTTTCCTTCGTAGAGTGCATTGGCTTTTATGGCTGGGAAAACGTAGTCTTTGGCGAACTCGTCTTTAGCGTCAATCGAATAATGCTTTAAAACGCCGAGGTTGTTGGCTTTTTCTTCTGCTTCCGCTAAGTTTTCGGGTTGACCCACGTTAACTGTTACGGTTATGACTTCTGCATTGTATTTTTCTTGCAGCCACTTGATCATCACGGATGTGTCGAGTCCGCCGGAGTAGGCTAGCACGATTTTCTCTGTCGTTTTTTGCTCCCCCGTTTTTTGAGTTGAATTATTCCCTTACCTCGGGGACGGCGTTTTTAAACGTTGCGACTTTTTTGTCACATAATAAGCTTTAAATGTCCTATTTGATACATCTATGCACCATGACAATCGCTCAAAACGTGAGAAGCCACCTGCAGAACAAGCCGTACCTGCTGGAAGCCTTGGAAAAAGGCATAGTCAACCTCAGCGAGCTATCCCGCCAGATTCAAGAAGAACTGAAAATAGGCAACACAAGCGCCGTAAAAGCCGCCCTGCGAAGATTTTCAGAAGAACTGCAAAAGCACAAGCAAAAAAGAGAGGAAAAAGTCCTGCAAGTCCTAAAACGAAGCGCCATGGCAGTTTACGACAGAAAATCCGTGATGATAACGACCAAGGAGATAAACACAAAAACGGGCATGAAAGTAGACCTGCTTAACAAATACGTTTACCTGCTGGACCGAGGCGACCTGCCTCAAAGAATCAACGCCATAGTCAAACATGACAACTGCACCATGATAGTCATGCATTCTCCTGAGGAACTGGAAGCAACACCTGGAGTAGTTGCCTTCTTAACCACATTGCTGGCGGAGCAGAACGTAAACATAATTGAATTCATATCCTGCTGGACCGAAACAATTATCGTGGTGGAGAAAAAGGACAGCCTCAAAGCTTACGAGGTTCTGTCCAACCTGGTGGGCTGAGGAGACCCTGAGAGGCAATGGCTTGTTTAGAATTCAACTTGCGAAGAAGCAGCAATATTATTAATACTTACAGTTCGATACTGTTTGCTGATTATGCATCTTACCCAATGTTACAGGACCTAACGGAGTTGGAATGATGGCGTATCAAAAATGCATCAACTGCGGAAGCGAATACGGCA
>CAZPND010000176.1:0-3250 GCA_964587975.1 uncultured Candidatus Bathyarchaeia archaeon | reverse complement strand
AATATCCGTGGCTGTAGCGCATGAGTACTGCAATGTCAAGGTGTCCGCAGCTGCCGGTCGCGAAGTCAGAGAGTTAGCTGGAAAACTTGCTGAGATGAAGAAGAAGGGTTATCCTCTTATAAATTCAGTCAGCTATTTTAAAGTCTTTGCTAACGAGAAAAACTGGATGTGTAAACCTTGGGCATCAGTTAACGTTAGTCCAGAGGGCAATTTGGTCCTGCCCTGTTATGTTCGGAATGAATATGCGGGTAGCGTTTCTGTTTTTGAAACCAGCATCAAAACTGCAATCTCCGGATTTGACTGGAAAGAAACACAGAACTGCCAAGAATGCAGTCTCCATTGTTATGTAGAGCCTTCTCTGGTACTTTCAGGGGATTTTCGGACTTACCTGAATTGGGTGGTTCAAATTAGCGGGCTCAATTCTAAAAAAGCAAAACAGCAACTACAATAGCGTGCTAAACTTAATCGTCATCGATGAATCCAAACTCCAGATTCCTATCCAGTATTGTTCAGCCTCCTCAATAAAGAAAAACTGGAAAAGCGCATTATAGTTCATCGTAAACGCTAAAACAATTGAAGAAAAAATGAGACAACAATAGTAGCAACAAGAAGGTTATTAATAATAAGAGCGCGCGCTAATGCTTTGATTCTGAAAAGCGTTTTAGCCTGTTAGTGACTGCAAGGGTTCTCCAGAAGTGAATGAGGTCCCTGAGAAAGTTCCAGTCCCTCAATACACTCATTAACTGCCTACTTAACCCAAAACCTTCTCTCGTATGAATTTTCTATAGGCTTGGAAGTGTTTTTTTTGTGTGTGTGACTAATGGGTCCGTTTTCCGAAAATCTATAAAAGCTTGCAGAACCGCGGCTATTTTCAATCCCGAGAGACTACCGGAAACTGGAAAGTTGGAAGCTTATGCCTCGATAGGCGTGATCGCCCCTAAATATTTTGCTCGGTGAGCTTCCATCATCCGCTTTCTAAGCGTATGCGTCTGGACTCTAAGTTCCAGATAGGTGATTAAGAGTGACAGGTCTGCTTCATCTGCCAGTTCTAGGAACATATGTACGGGCGTCTCTTCGTCACCTTGAAGTTGATCTGTCAGCATTTTGCCAATGGCTTCCGATATATTTGAGAAGCTGTCAAAATCCATGTTGTAGGCGTCTACTAGCTTAGTTATAGTTTCGTCCTTGACCCACTTTTCCAAATCATTTCCAATAGTACGCATCTTCTTGACGCACGCGTCGTACCGTTTCTGCAGGGCCTCCACGTCCACCGCCGGCGTCTCTTCACCCCGAAGCCGCTTAACCTCCTGCTTAATCAAAGTTTCCAAATGACTACTCGCTGACAAATGCAGCTTCGTTTTCACAAGCTCCCTGAATGCACTCCAAACGCTTGGCGTGAGCGTGACGTTCGTGTTCCTCTTACCTTCTACCCCATCACAGGGGCGACCGCGACCCATTATTAACACCTAATAGAAAAATGAATCTCCGAAAATACACATGTATATTTAATTCATTAGTACCACCCACCCCAAACATATATCCATTATAGTACCCACGCGCGCGCGTTTTCAGGTTGCGTGGGTTCGAATCCCACATCCCGCGCTTTACTTCTTTTGCCAAATCAGCCTATTATTTCAGTTATTTCAGGATTTTACTTAGAATTGCTCAAAAATTTTGTTGTACCCCCTGCGAGTTCACGTTTAAATAACACGCGGTATCCCAATTCCAACAATCTCTAAAATCACTCCCACAAAAAAGGTCTCAATGGAGCAGCATATTAAGTAGCCTATTATTTTTTAGCCGCCCTAAACACTAATTAATGCTAATTATAATGAAGCAAACCGTAAAGTGAGGCGCAGACTATGTTTGAGGAACTGGGGTGGATAGGCAATCTGCTAATTCTTATAGCTGCCTTAGCTGCCCTAAACCAAGCTAGCAACTTGACGATTACCCACTCCGTAAAAGTAGCAGGAGCAACAGGCTTAGGAAAAACAACCATAGGGTTTATCCTTGTTGCTTTTACAACCTCGTTACCCGAACTATTTGTCGCCATATTCGCAATAATCGAACCAGAAAACGTGGGCGTATCCATAGGAAACGTTCTAGGCTCAAACATAGCAAACATATGCCTAGTGCTTGGAATAATCTTCGTACTTATAGCTTTAAAATACACAGACAACGCCAAGTTTCTCCCAGCCATGGCAAAAAAGGAAACAGGAGGATTATACTTCGCATTACTGGTTGCTTCTGTTATTCCCTTAGCTTTGCTTTACATAGGATCAGCAAGCTATGTTATCGGCGCTATTCTATTAGCAGTTTTCAGTTACAACATATATCAACTGTCCAAAACAAGAAAGGTTAAAGACAAACCAGCGTTGGGAGAGGAAAGCCGCAAACTGAAAAAATACGTCGTTATAGCGGTGTTAGGCGCAGCAGGAGTCGTGGCAAGTGCCTATTTTATCGTTGAAACTGCTTCATACATAGCCTTGAGCGTGGGTATTCCAAAATTGGTTATCGGCGCAACCATCGTGGCTATTGGAACAAGCTTGCCTGAATTAGTCACTAGCCTTGACTCCATTAAAAAAGGCCACGCAGACCTTGCACTAGGCAATATTGTGGGAAGCTGTTTTATGAACATAACCTTAATTTTAGGCATAACGTTGATAGCCGCGCCCTTCCGCGTTGACTTAACGGCTTTTTCCGAATTAATTATTTTCTCTTTAGTTGCTAACCTTTTCTTGAGGCATTTCTTATCAACCGAAAAAATCGGGTGGCGAGAAGGAGCAATTCTACTCTTTATATACGCCCTGTTTTTGGCCACTAGGGTTAGCAGCGGATAAAATCAGCAGAACAAAAGTGGGATCTCCGAAATAGATCAATGCTCATTGACATAATGTTTTCTCACGGATTAATTCTCCATTGTTGTCGATTAATTGAACCGAGAGCATATGAACAACGCTTTCCTCGATTACAATATTTGACTTCCCCCGGCCTTTTGCTAACTCTTGCGCTACTGTTGCCTATTTTCCGAAAGGGCTGCAACTGTATTATTTTAATGCTTAAATTAAGCCATGAGAATAGTTAGTATTGAAGTGTTTTCCATGGTTAAGATCGTGAAAGATGTTTTTTCAAAGGGGTTCTTAGAAGTGCATGAGAATGATACGCTTTCTTCTTGTCTATCACGTTTCAAAGAAGAAATGCCGCCTGTTTTAGCGGTCTTAGATAGTAAAGGCAGGTATAAAGGGGTAAT
>CAZPND010000175.1:0-3257 GCA_964587975.1 uncultured Candidatus Bathyarchaeia archaeon | reverse complement strand
TGGTAAGCTTCTTGTTGATCCGAAGTATGATGTTGAGCAGGTGCCTAGGGTTGCGACTTTGACTGTTGGGTCGTTTTTGGGTCGTGAGATTATTGGGCGTTACTTGTTGGGTTTTGATATTATTCGGGTTGAGGCGAAGGAGCGTATTGATTTTGATGTTAGGAATGTGGTTAAGGCGACTGTGAGTTCTTTGATTGGGTTGGAGATTGTGGAGGAGAATTATTCTCAGATTGTTTTGCAGTGTTTGTTGGAGCCTTCTGGTTTTCCGCCGGAGAAGATTTTGCGTCGTAACTATGCTATTGTTGCGGGGATGAACCGTGATGTTGTCAGTTCTTTTGTTGATGGGGATTTGCATCGGGCTAAGAGCGTTATCGCTCGGGATGATGAGAGCAACAGGCTCTATTTCCTGTTGGTTCGTATTTTGCGTACTATACTTCAGAATCCTCGTTTAAGTGAGAAGCTTGGGATTCCTCCTATAGAGTGTTTGGACTATCGTTTGGCGGCGAGTTTGGTTGAAGCGATAGGTGATGCTTCCGTGAAAATCGCGGCTAAGACGTTGGAGCTTAACGGGGTGAAGCCTTCTGAAGAGTTGCGGAAGCTGTTAGGTGGTTTGCAGGCGCTTTGTTATGAGGCTCATGAGCAGGCGTTGAAGGCGTTTATAGACAAGGAGATTGCTTCGGCTGAGAACGTGCGGAACATGAATGAGAAAATCCGTGCTTTATTTGCTGACATTGAGAAGGTTACGAAGGTGCAACCTGTTGAGGTGATGCCGCAAATGTTGGCTGCTGCGTCCTTTCTGAGGCAAATTTACGAGTACAGCGTGGACTTGGCGGACTTGGTTGTTTAAAGGCGTTGTTCATGGGTTCTGCTGAAATTAGCGCGTGAGGATTGAGAACACAAATTGATAACTTTTGGTTACGGCTGGTTACGGGATGTGCTCTTGCCTTCTGTTGTGTGAATTTTTGTCTATACCCCCCTTATATATAGTGAATTGCATGGAATCTGCGAGCGCTGTTTCTCTGCATACTATTGGGTGTTTCGGTGCCAACACGGGCCATATACCCTATAATTACTACGTACATTTGGCTATTAGGCTCTAAGCGAGTTTCGGCTATGTCTGCGCGAGGCATCTAACTTCTCATATGGAAAGCTGAAACGCCTGTTTACTGCGTACATACCCTGCTAGCGGGAAAGATGAGACGCGCTCTTTGTGTCGTCGTTAAATTCTCTGCCTCCATACTTTGAAAATGGCAACGACCCTGTATGCGAAGCCTTCCAGCGGCAAACAACGCCTTCTTCTGTTTGGCTTGTGACCTCTAAATGAAAACTCTTTTAGACACGCTTGCAAATCTCTATTCAAGCCGGGGTGGCGGAGTGGTTATCGCGCTGGCCTCGAGATCCAAAACAGCACAAAAGTGGGCAAGCCAGCCAGTGGGCCTCGTGCTCGCAGGGGTTCGAATCCCTTCCCCGGCGCTGTTTTTTCCAAATTTATTTGGGCTTATTTCGACAAAAGGAGCCTATTTTAGCCTTATTGATAGTGCTTTCACGAGTGACCACAATTTGGAGGCAAATTTTTATTAGTAAAAACAAAATTTTCCGAAAGAGATAACGAAAACGATGCGGGGGCGAGTAGTTAGTCGCGCGCGCAAAGTGATTTGATAGCTTAATGGGAAAGTCAAAAAATCCGCAGGTTTCCTACATTAAAATAGGGCGGCGTTTCGGTACCTTTAGGGGGTAGTGGATACTTTTCTAATTTCTGGTAAGCCTGATTTGAATAACCTAACATTTTACAGTTTCCGGAACTGCTAACCATCAAAAACTTCACTTGAACCAAATTTTAAATTGGAGTGTGCTGATGTGACACCGATAAGACTCGAACCCAAGACAAGTAGAGATATCACCCGCATAACCCCTCTTTTTTTTGGTTTTACGTGAAAAATGGCTGAGCTAAGGTACAGACAAAAGAATACCCTGCAGATACTTTACGGACCCGTTTTTCATCCAAAGAATACCTCAGCCACTTCCAGAAGCCCCAAACTTGCTGTTTTCCTTTTTCCAATTACGTCTTTAAGTTCAACAGCAAGAATTCTATCTCCTCTGATACCAACCATTTTTCCAAATTCTTTATTGTGAACAAGATCTATGGCACTTATACCAAATCTAGTAGCTAAAATTCTATCAAAGGCAGTTGGAGTGCCTCCTCGCTGCAGATGACCCAAAACTACAACCCTAGTCTCAATCTCCACAGACTTTTCAATTTCCTTTCCAAGCCAGTAACCTACCCCGCCGAAACGAACATTTCCAAACTCATCAACATTCTGCCCATAAAGAACCTCCTTCCCACCTTCTGGTTTTGCGCCCTCTGCAACAACAACCAAACTGAAATTTCTACCTCGGTCTTGCCGACATTTGATATACTTGCAGATCGCAGATACCGAGAAGGGTTTTTCAGGAATAAGTATGGCATCGGCTCCTCCCGCAATTCCAGCTGCTATGGCTATCCAACCAGTATATCTACCCATAACCTCTAGAATCATTACTCTATGATGCGCTTCAGCCGTGCTATGTAGCCTATCAAGGGTCTCTGTAGCTATTGAAACAGCAGTATTGAAACCGAAAGTGTAATCAGTTCCTGCCAAGTCATTATCAATCGTTTTCGGAACTCCGACACAATTGAGCCCAAAAGCCCCCATTTTATGGGCAACACTTAAAGTATCATCCCCTCCGATTACGATTAATGCATCCAAGCTTGCCTTTTTGAAGTTCTCCAGAACCTTTTCAACTCCTTCCTTGTGCTTGAAAGGGTTGGTCCTGGAGAAACCCAGTATAGAACCGCCTAGAGTTAGGATCCCCGTTATTCTTTCCAAATCCAACGGTACATAACTGCCTTCCATTAGACCCCGCCACCCATCCTTCACGCCAAAAAACACATCATTATATTCACTTATGCCTTTCCGCACAACTGCTCGAATTACAGCGTTTGTTCCTGGGGCATCACCGCCCCCACTAAGAATACCAACCCTCAAAGTCCATTATCTCTTTGATTCTCTATACTAGTGCCGGTTTCAATTATACCTTCTCAGAGAGTCGATCAAGCTTTTTCTTGATTAACATATTTTGCCACAAGATTCTATTTTGGCTATTGAATAAAGAAGATTAGGTTTCATAGAAGTCTTATCTTGCAGATAATTCGCGTGCGTAGGTAGTCATTTGTCAAACAAAAAAAGGAGTTGGAAATTTCGAAGTCCGCTTGGCGA
>CAZPND010000174.1:0-3280 GCA_964587975.1 uncultured Candidatus Bathyarchaeia archaeon | reverse complement strand
CAGACAGACGTTGCTTTGAATGTGCGGCTTACATAATTTTTCCTACCACAATCACAAGATTGACAAGATTTTCAAATACTTTCCTTAACCTGGCGTAAAGAAAGGAGAGATGCTCAAATGAATAACATAAAACGAATCATTTTTGTGGCTTTTGCATTGATCATTTTTCTGCCCGTCCTATCCCAAGCAGTCACCGGGCCGCAAGAGGATTTTTGGGTAACGAACGGGGTAGTCTATTCCTCTGTTACCGATGGCTCTACGATTTATATCGGCGGTGATTTTCAATACGTCGGCCCCCATACTGGACAAGGGGTTGCTATTGACACCGTCACTGGCATCGTTGACAGTGCTCTTCCAAAAATAGACGGCTACGTATACGTGGTTGTGGCTGACGGAGCGGGCGGGTGGTATATCGGGGGATCTTTTGGCAATGTCGACGGGCAGGCCCGCAGTAACCTTGCCCACATTAAGGCAGATAAAACGCTCGATACCGCATTTAATCCCACTCCGGATAGCACCGTCCAATGCCTGTTACTTGATGGCACCACCATGTACGTGGGGGGGGGCTTTGCCTCCATTGGGGGGCAGGCGCGCAGTCGGATCGCGGCACTGGATACCACTACAGGTAACGCCACCTCCTGGAACCCTGATGCCGATGGCTGGGTCAAAGCGATGGTCCTCAATGGCACCACCATGTACGTAGGGGGCGGCTTTGCCTCCATCGGGGGGCAGGCGCGCAGTCGGATCGCGGCACTGGATACTGCTACCGGCAACGCCACTGCATGGAACCCCGATGCCAGTAACTCCGTAGAATCCCTTGTTCTTAGCGGAACCACCCTGTATGTGGGGGGTTACTTTAACACTATCGGGGGGAAGGATCGTTACCGGATCGCCGCACTTGATACTACCACGGGGAACGCTACGGCCTGGAATCCGAACCCGGATAATAGTGTTTATTCCATGGTCCTTTCCGGTTCAACCCTATATGTTGTGGGGAGGTTTGAGTCTATCGGCGGGCAAGCCCGTAACTATATCGCGGCACTGGATACTGCTACCGGTAACGCCACTGCATGGAACCCGAATGCGAATGCCTCTGTCCGAACCCTGCTCCTTTCCGGATCCACGGTGTACGTGGGAGGGTATTTCACTTCTATTGGCGGTGAGTCGCGGAGCTATATCGCGGCCCTGGATGCCGCAGTCAATACCAATAACGCCATGGTCTGGAACCCCGGTGCTAATTTCACTCCTTGGTCCATGGTCCTTTCCGGTTCAACCCTGTATGTGGGCGGGCAGTTTAGCTCTGCCGGTGGCTACATTCGCAACAACATCGCAGCGCTCAGTATCTCTGATGGCTCCCCTACCACGTGGGACCCCGATGCCGATGATATTGTCTACTCCCTGGTCCTTTCCGGTTCAACACTCTATGCAGGGGGAGATTTTGCCACTATCGGCGGCCAGGCTCGCAGCCGGATCGCGGCACTGGATACTAATACCGGCAACGCCACCTTATGGGATCCCGGCGCCGATGGGACTGTGAAGGCTATGGTCCTCAATGGCGCCACCCTGTACGCAGGGGGAGATTTTGCCACTATCGGTGGGCAGGCTCGCAGCCGGATCGCAGCCGTGGATACTCTTTCCGGTAATGCCACTGCCTGGAACCCCTCTGCGGATAGTATGGTCAATACAATGCTCATCAGCAATTCAACACTGTATGTCGGGGGCGTTTTTACCTCTATTGGCGGCCAGGCCCGCAGCGGTATAGCCGCCCTGGATACCACAGTCGACACGAATTGCGCCACTGCCTGGAACCCCGCTGCGAACCCGGCATATGTCAACACCATGGTCCTTTCCGGCTCAACCCTGTATGTGGGGGGGAGATTTAGCTCTTGCGGTGGTGAGTCTCGCAGCTATATCGCTGCTCTGGATACTGCTACCGGTAACGCCACTGCCTGGAACCCGAATGCCACTGGTGGAGGTTTTTCCAAAGGTATCGATTGTCTGGCCCTTTCGGATTCAACCCTTTATGTTGGAGGAGAATATACTGAAATCGGCGGTCAGACCCGCAACAGTCTCGCCGCGCTGGATACTGCTACCGGCAACGTTAGCACATGGGACCCTGCTATCACTGGTGTAAATTTATATCCCGGAGTCCATTCTCTTGTCCTTTCTGATTCAACACTTTGTGCGATGGGAGGTTTTTTTACGGTGAGCGGTAAGCCACGCCATGGTCTCGCTGTTTTTAACTTTGTGCCCCCATCAACCACGGCGTCTCCTCAAGGCGGGACGTACAGCGCGGCGCAATCGGTGGTGCTAACCTGCAGCGATGCCTCAGGCACGGGTTGTGCAGCCACCTACTATACTACCGACGGGAACACACCGAACTCTTCGTCCTCAGTCTACTCATCCCCAATCTCAATCAGTACCGACACCACACTGAAGTTCTTTTCCAAAGACAATGAGGGAACCAGTGAGTCGGTGAATACAGAGATCTATATCATTGAATCTCCTCCTCCTGCCTCAAGTGGCGGAGGTGGCGGAGGTGGCTGTTTTATTGCTACAGCAGCTTATGGCACAGCTATGGAGCCGCGTGTCAAGGTATTGCGTGACTTCCGTGATCGTTTTCTGATTAATAACTTAGTGGGTAAAGCTTTTATAAATCTCTACAATACCTACTCACCACCTGTAGCAGACTTTATTGCCGGTCATAACACTGTACGCTTGGTGGTGCGCTGGAGCCTGATGCCCATTGTTGGCATGAGCTGGATGACACTGCACCTTGGTCTGTGGATTACTCTGGCACTTATGGGACTGCTCATTTATTTGCTGATTCTTGGCGTAGGGGTTACCTTGAGGCGGAAAGTTTTTTCGCCCACTCGTTGAATTCGATCGAGCTCACAGACCCGCCCGCCTCGCCTGAGCGAGAGCGATGGCGGGCAGGGTTCAGAGAGATAAAGAGGGCTAAACATTTACTATTCACTAAAAATTTGGTAGTATTCAGCAATAACAAAAGACGGCTCGTAGATTCTGAAACAACTTGCAGACAGACGTTGCTTTGAATGTGCGGCTTACATAATTTTTCCTACCACAATCACCTTCATCATACAGCGCTTCCGAATTGTCGTAGAATGGCTGACAATAGTTCAATCAATGGTCTATAGCGTACCACATAGTGTGTTAGCATACTAATTGATACTTTTTTTAAGAATACAGATTTCGTCACACATAATTTCAGTTTCAATTCGGTATCCACGCTCATGATGCTGTGGATTTTTGGACACGA
>CAZPND010000173.1:0-3428 GCA_964587975.1 uncultured Candidatus Bathyarchaeia archaeon | reverse complement strand
GGCAGCGTGGATGAAGATGCCTTGACCTATTTGGCTCTGGCCAACCGAGTGATTCATGATATCCGGCCCGACGCCGTCACCATAGCCGAAGATGTCAGCGGCATGCCAGGTTTGGCCGTTTCCCAATCAGAGGGCGGGTTCGGTTTTGACTATCGATTTGCAATGGGGGTGCCTGATTACTGGATCCATCTAATAAAAGATTTCAGAGATGAGAACTGGCCCATTGGTCATCTTTGGTTTGAACTTACCAACCGCAGGACAGATGAGAAAACCATTAGTTACGCCGAATCTCACGACCAGGCGTTAGTGGGAGACCAAACACTTATTTTCCGACTAATCGGTGAAGACATGTACCATCACATGTGGATCGATGATGACAACTTAAAGGTCGCCCGTGGAATAGCGTTGCACAAGATGATCCGCTTGATAACCCTTGCTACCTCTGGCCATGGCTATCTAAATTTTATGGGCAATGAATTCGGCCACCCGGAATGGATCGATTTTCCCCGCGAGGGAAACACATGGTCATTTAAGTATGCTCGACGGCAATGGCATCTGGCAGACGACGTCCACCTGAAGTATCATTTGCTAGCCAGGTTCGACCGAGACATGATTGCACTGGCCAAGGCACACCGCCTCCTTGACTCTTCCAACCAGCAACTACTCCATGAAGATTCCACGAAAAAAATAATTATCTTCAAAAGGGCTGATCTGATTTTTGCCTTCAATTTTAATCCCTATTATTCATTTACTGATTATCGATTTGAAGCTCCCCCTGGAAAATATCGGATGATCCTAGACTGTGATGCACTAAAGTACGGGGGACACGGCCGGCTGTTACCCCAGCAGACCCACTTCACTATTGCGGACAATACTGAAGCAAAAAGTCAATATATGCTCAGCCTCTATCTGCCCGCTCGCTCCGCTTTTGTCCTATGCCCGACAATAGAAGACCCACAACCATGAACATTCCCAAAAACAGAGTAAAAGAGAAGAGCAAAAATCCTTAGCAAACAATCGCGCCATTCTTATCCCAAAAGCGATCGATTGTCTTCGGAATCAGTCTTCCCACTCAAATGTCCTATCTTGCTCGGATTGTTCTGCCTTGGTTGTTGTTTGCCTTGAGATTTTTTCTCGGATTTCTCTCAGTCTTTTCAGTATTAGCTTCTTTTCAAAGCTGGCAACTAACTGGCGGGTGCGCACAACGGCATCATTGTTAACTGAGATGCTGTCTATGCCGCACTGCACAAGAAACTCTGCGAAATCGGGCAGGTTAGATGGTCCTTCGCCGCAAATGGAAACGGTGACTCCGTTTTGATGAGCCACTTTGATTAAGTGCGCGATTATGCGTTTCACCGCTGGATCTCTTTCGTCAAAGTAACCCATTAATCCAAGTCTTTCAGAGTCTCGGTCAATCATGAGTACGCCTTGTGTCATGTCGTTTGAGCCTATACTGAAGCCATCACACAGTTTGGAAAACTCGTCAGCCATAATTGCGATAGCAGGGGTTTCGGCCATAAACCAAACCTGAAAGTCTCTGGTGCGCTCTAAGCCCTCTTCTTTCATGATTTGAAGGCATTTCTTAGCCTCCCAAAGCGTTCGAATCATGGGGAGCATTACCCACACGTTTTTGAGCCCCCATTCGTCACGGCATTTTCGCATGGCTTTGCATTCTAGACGGAAGGCTTTTTCGTACCATTGACTAATGTAGCGGCTGGCACCCCGCCAACCCAGCATCGGGTTTTCTTCTTTGATTTCGTATTTAGCTCCGCCCTCTAACTCTCTATACTCATTTGTCTTAAAATCGCTGAGACGCACAACTAAAAGACGGGGCTGTATAGCCCGTGCTACCGCTGCTATGCCTTCAGCTAGTTGGTTTACAAACTTGTCGGCTTGACCCGTTTCAAGCAGGTACATCGGATGTTGACCAATATAACTAGCGAGGATGAACTCAAGCCGCATAAGCCCGATGCCGTCAAAGGGAAGATGTTTGTACTCCTCGATTTTGTCAGGCACTCCGAGGTTCATGTAGATTTTTGTAGCTGTAACCGGCGTTGGTTCAGAAGGGATAGCTGCTGGAAGTGCAGAAGTCGAGCCTTCTTGCGTAGCTCTTGCTTCTGGAGCCCCGATTCTTCCCTCGTAAACCACGCCGTTTTTAGCGTCAACCGTATATTCGCGTCCGGTTATCATGACTTGTGTTGCTGTCTCCGTGCCAACTATGCAGGGTATACCTAGTTCTCTGCTGACTATGGAAGCATGGGCGGTGACTCCTCCTTTATCGGTTACTATGGCGCCTGCAATTTTCATGAAAGGCACGTAATCTGGATTAGTCATAGTGGTAACGAGGATGTCGCCTTTCTGGATTATCTTTGCCGCCTCATGAGCGGTCAACGCAACCTTAGCCACTCCCATGCCTATATCCCGTCTGCCAGCAGCAAGCCCTCTCACCACAACTTTCCTCTCAGGCGGCACAGTGAGCGGAACAGGCAATTGGGCTTCTTCAACCTTTGCTTCGCTCTTTATAGAACTCCACACTGTTTCAGGCCTCGCCTGAACAATGAACACGTTTTCCGGAAACGACAAGTCTTTGTCTATGGAAAATTCGATGTCTTGAGCTCTTCCATAGTGTTGCTCAATGTTGCGTGCGATTTCTGTTAGCAGATTAACTTCTTTCTCATTTAAGCACGGTTGTTCCTGCCTTGTTGCAGGTACTTTACCATGAATGGTTTTGCCCGTCTTTAAATCCCGTATGTATTCAACTGTTTTTTTGGCTATCTTTTTTTCAATTATCTTGAGGGTGTTTTTATCCAATATGTAAAGGTCCGGAGTAACTGAACCAGACACGACAGATTCGCCTAGTCCCCAATTGGCTTCAATCACAATCTGGTTGGATTCGCCCGTGACAGGATTCAGCGTGAAGATTACACCAGCAGCCTTGGCGTTGACCATTTTTTGAACGCCTACACTTATCAGGACCTGTTCTTGACTGAAGTATTTCTGATTTCGATAGTATATGGCGCGTGGCGTGAACAAGCTTGACCAACATTTCATGGTTTTATCAACGAGTTCATCTGTGCCTTTAACATTCAAGAAGGTTTCTTGTTGACCTGCAAAAGAAGCGTCTGGTAAATCTTCGGCTGTGGCGCTCGAGCGAACTGCTACAAAAACGTCTTTCATGCCTATTTTTTCATCAAGTTCAGAGTAGGCAGCCTTGATTTCCTTAGCAATTTCAGGGGGCATAGGCGTGGATTCAATTAGTTTCCGGATTCTCTTAGAAGCCTCTTCGTATTGTTTGGGGTCGTTAACATCAGTGACGATTTGTTCAATCGTTTTGTAGATTTTCTCAGCTATACCAGTTTTTGTAATAAATTCATGATACGCATGGGCAGTAATGGCGTAGCCAGGTGGCACGCTAATCTTCGCCCGTA
>CAZPND010000172.1:0-3448 GCA_964587975.1 uncultured Candidatus Bathyarchaeia archaeon | reverse complement strand
GCGCGGGTCCCACCTGATCCCATTCCGAACTCAGAAGTTAAACCGCGTTCCGTTCCCAACTGTAGTGTGGTCTTCGGCCACGTGAACTTGGGAAAGCTGGCAGCCTACTTAAACACTTAAATTCACGGGGAGATTTAGCTAAGATTTATAACTAAGAGCTAAGAGTTTTTTGTGGAGTGATGATAAAATGAGCTTTGTCCCAGGAAGCGACGCAATATCGCAAATTATCAGCATAGTGTTCTACGGGGTCTTCATAGTCTTCATATTTTACGGACAAAGAATCCAAATGTACGTAATGATCCGCGAAGTCGAAGGATCACTTTTCAAGCTTAAGTACATAAAAGAAGAAGGACGAAAAATCGCCATAGAAACCATCAAAGAAATCGGCAAACCACAAACCGACCCCTCCACCAGAGTAGACCGCTACTTAGAATACTTTACAATCTCGCCGCAAAGCATGGATCCCGCAGGTATAGTATACAAGCTGGACCACATCCTTGACGTAAGAGATACCCGTCTTAAAGATGAAGTAAAAATTATGGCGCCTGCAAGCGACGAGGTTCAAGTGAACAATCTTGAGAACACGTTGGAAGCCGCTATGGCGCTGAACTTCATTTACAAAGTTGTCAGGCATTATTACATTCAAGGAAAGAAAACCCTGAGCCTCTACATCATCATGCAGCTGCAGATGATACTGCCCCTGGTCATGAAAGAAGCTGAAGCATACGCCAGCGCGCTTAAAGCGTTCGCTTACGGTCAGCCAATAGGCGACGGCGCAGGCCCGTTGGTGGCTGCAAAACTCATGCATGGTTACGAAACACGGAAATTGCCGAAAGACTGTGTCGTAGCTTCTGTGCCCATAGAAGGCCGCAACGCTTTCATCATAAAGGCTGAAGGACCGGGTGGAAACGTTGGTAAGCCGGGTGACGCGGTGAAAGCAGTTATCGAAGAGAACGAGGGAAAAATCGCTTCAGTGATAATGATTGATGCGGGGTTGAAGCTTGAAGGTGAAACGGTCGGCGAAGTCGCTGAGGGCATAGGCGCGGCAATTGGTGGTCCAGGCGTTGACCAGTTCAAGATTGAAGACGCCGTTGTGGAGTACCATATTCCGATTAACGCTGTGATAGTTAAGGAAGACATTGGTGACGCGGTTTCGCCCATGCGAAAAGAAATTGCGGATTCAGCCGACAAGGTCATTGACCGCGTAAAAAACGTCATCTTGGAACGAACAAAGGAAGGGGACAACGTAATAATCGTCGGTGTCGGCAACACCATTGGAATTGGACAGTAGGAGAAAAAAGAGAAATGAGTGACACTTCACAATCGTCTGCACCCACCAAAATGTCAACTTACTTGTTGATGATTGTGCTAATAGTCTTAGCGTTATCAATAGTATCCCTAATATTTTCTGTCAGCGCTTTTGTTGAAGGAAACGAACTTGTAGCGGGATACTTGCTGGTCATAGGTTTCATCGCCATGGGCTTAGCGGGTTATGTGCTGTTTCAATCACGGAAACGCGTGGCAAGCATGAAAATTGAAGCGCCAAAAGTCATGACAACAGTCGAGTGCAGAAAGTGCGGCTTTAAGAGCATCCGAGAATTCCAGCGAGGCGACTTCGTATTCAAAGACCTGAATCCATGCCAAAAATGCGATGACACAATGATTATAACAGGTATCTACAAGGAAGTTAAGGAAAAAGAGAAAACTTACGGCGTCTAAGTTAAAACTTCACAGCCGTTTTCCGTTATAAGCAGCGTATGTTCAGCCTGAGTAACCGGTTTTCTGCTGACCTCTATGAATACGGGATACCCCATAACCGCTTTGCGCTTGAGTAATTCTTTGAAGGCTTCACGATGCTGGTTCTCGGGCACCACACCTTTTAACCAGCGTTCAGCGAAAGGCAATGTTCTAAAATTTTCATCTATGTATTTCAGAAGCTTTTTTGCATACGCGTTCTTCACGGACTTGGCTTTGACCAAACGGAAAATCGTTACTTGTGGGCTGTTTTCAACGCGACCAACGGCGTCTGGAACCGTGACGAAAGGCTCTATCGCGTACACTCTTCCCGACTTGACCTTTCCGAACGATATCTGCATAACGTTTGGAATTGATGTTCCCGCGTGAATCAAGTATCTGCCTACGGAGTGACCTGTTAGGTTTGAGATGGGTTTGAAACCGAGGTTTTTTATGTTTTTTTCTATTATCACGCCAATCTGTGAAGTTGCCATGTCTCCATGAATGTTTTCGATAGCTGCGGCTAAAGCGTGTTCGGCTGCAGTTTGCATACTCTTGTATTCGGGGTTGAAGCAGACTGTGCATGCGGTGTCCGTTACGTAACCGTCCACGTGGACGCCCATATCCACTTTCACTACGGCTTTTTCTGGAATTCGTTGTTCATCGTTTGGGGGTGAAGTGTAATGGGCAGCCACTTCGTTTATGGAGACGTTGCAGGGAAAAGCGGGTTTTCCACCTTTTTCTCGTATGAGGCTTTCGGCTTTCTCGCAAACCTGAATTATAGGCATGTCTTCGCGCACGAATTTTCTTATTTCTTCTCGGCTTTCGCGGAGAATCTTTCCTGACAGTCGGAATTTTTCCAGGGCGTCTTCGTCATATTGGCTCATTGATTTTTCACTCGTTTTTGATGCTGGGCGATTGATGTGAAAGATAGTCTGAGGCGTAACTTAAGTGTTAGTGTTAAGGTTGACGGGAAAAATGCGTTGTGTACTATTGAAAAAACAAATTGGTAACTTTCTGTGATTTTTTGTAACGGCGTGTTGTGTGCGTTATTGGTCCGTGCTGAATCGTTATCGAGACTTCTGTGGGTTTGTGCTTGATTGAAAAAGGTTTTGTGGTTAAGGTTTGTAGAGTTGTGGGTCAAGGGTTGCAAAGACGTTGCCACCCAAGTGGAAAAGCATCCTTGCCTTGTCTACGTAGTATTTATCTGTGAAAACGCCTTTGTTTGCGTAGGCTTCAACTATTTCCCCCACGTAAACTGTGTGGTCTCCAGTTTTGAATTGGCTGTGCACTTTGCATTCTAAGTGAGCTATGCACTCTTTTACTATGGGCGCTTTCACTTTTCTGGCGGGCAACGGCGTCAAGCCTGTTTCGCTAAACTTGTCGTGGTTTCTGCCGCTGGTTCTTCCGCAAGCCAACGTTTCCTTGACTATGTCTACTGTTGGCAGGTTTATCACGAATTCGTCTGTTTCCGCGATAAGCCCATGTGAATATCTGCTCGGCGATATGCTAATCGCAACCAACGGTGGATTGTGAGAAGTGGGCATCGCCCAAGCTAAAGGCAAGACGTTTGGCTTTCCATTTTTTCCAACGCAGGAAACGAGAACCGTGTGCATTGGATGTAGAAGCCTGTAAGCTGAGGAAAATTCAACGTTGATTTTTTCTGGCATAAACGTCACTTTACCGTTTTATGTGGTACTGTTCTATTACGTCT
>CAZPND010000171.1:0-3459 GCA_964587975.1 uncultured Candidatus Bathyarchaeia archaeon | reverse complement strand
AAGACAGGGTGGTAGTTACGAGGGAAGGCGTGGCCATGGTAAAGGCTTCAAGCGTTGCCCGGTTGAGATGGGAAAAGAATACGAAGTTGAAATAACCGAAATGAGCCCTCAAGTAGAAGGCATAGCTAGAATCCAAGGTTTCGTGGTACGTGTTGCTGAGGCAAAGCTTGGAGACCATGTCAAAATAAAGATCACGAAAATAAGTGGTATGACCGCAAACGCCGAGATAGCCAAATAGGACTTTAATCCCCAAAACACAAACAATAGCTCACGCGAGAGAGAAGTTTCATTGATGTGCCTTATGTCTGTCCAGTGTTTCTTTTGTCGCTCTGATCTTTCCTAAACCACCGTTGTGTGCGCTCAACACAAATTTCAATGTATTTCCCATAAAGTACTCCCTGAACTGATTTCCACACTTAGTGCACTTGTACATCTTGACTCTGAATTGCCCAAAGTTCCATTCCTTATCCGGCTGTTGCGCGTGCACTGTACAATTCGGACATTTTGGCAAAATTGATTACCTTCCAGAGTTAAGGGCATGATTGCTATATTTTAACGATGTATTCGTTAATAACTTTTAAGTTTTGCGTGGTGAGATGCAGATCCGCGATTACCCTCAAATTACGCGCCTACCCAGTAAAATAGCCGCGGGCAATTTTAAAGTTAATGCACGAAAACACCTGCTCAGTGACCCTCAAGCCTTCTGGTCCACTGCACCAGCGCTCCTAACAGCTCCCGTATCAGCTGCTTTGTCTGTTCGTTATTCACGTTTCCCTCCGCGTCAATATTATCCGCTGCAAAGGGCATCATGACTTCTGGACGGTTAAGCGGATGCATATCCAGAAAAACAAAAGACTGCCGCAGATGATACTGGGCGCGTGCGCCGCCGAGATGACCCACGGACGTGCTCATGACCGCGACGGGTTTGCCTTTAAACGCGTTGTCGCCGTGGGGTCTAGACGCCCAGTCAATGGCGTTTTTTAAAACTCCAGGTACCGAATAGTTATATTCTGGCGATGCTATCAGAAGCGCGTCCGCTTTTCTGATTTTCGCTTTGAACTCCTTCACCGTCTGCGGAGGCTCGTTTTCCAAGTCTTGATTGAACGGCGGAATCCCGGCGAGGTCAAAAACTTCTATGGTGGCGTCGCCTGGCACAAGCTCCACTGCAGTCCGCATCAAGGCCTTGTTGTAGGAGCCCTTGCGCAGACTTCCAACAAAACCCAGAATTTTTACAGGTTGCTCCATGGTAATCAGCCGCTTCTGGAATTTTTAATGAACCAGCAAGGGAAATAGGAGGCGAGAAACAGATTTAAAGTTAGTCCTCTTTTTTCTCGGCCGCCGTATCTGCAGTCGTGTCCGCTGGCGTGGGTTCTTCCACGTATTTTGCGAAGTGTTTTTCCCAATCAAACTTGAACATTATGATAAGAACAATCACGAGCAGAACCACCCCTATTATGGTTCCGACCAGCAGAGAGGTGCCTTCGCCTTCCACCCCGAAAAGATTTCCAATAATTTCCAGAGACAAACGACCGCTATAGGCTATTATGAGATTGGAGAAGAACTTGCCAAGCAAAGCGGGAATAAACGCGCGAAGCAGGCTGTAACGCATAACTCCCAACGGGATGAAAAGCAAATCATCGGGAAGTGGTGTGAGGGCAAAAATGAAGATGGCGACTGAACCGTATTTTTTGAAGAGTTTTGTTATGAAATCCATTTTTTTCTTGTATCTGTTGCCTATCGCTTTTCTGCCTCCTACGCCGAGGAGATAGCCTGAGAATTCGCCTATGGCAGAACCAAAACCAGCAGCAACCGCGATCAAGAGAGGGTCAAACGTCTGGAGACCACCCAGAATAAAGATGACTACGGGATAAGGTATCGGAACGAAAATCGACATGGCTCCTATCAGGCTTATGAGGAAAATGCCTAGATACCCGTACTGCGTGGCAAAGATGTACAACCAATCTTCGATTTCCTTAAACAGCAAGGTGTGGTCAAACCTTCAATAACGTATATGCAGTGCGCTTAAAGAATTTATGAATTTACAAAAGCAGGCGTTTTCTTACACAGGCGGGAGTTGGCGAAAAACCACAGTGCAGAGATAGCGCTCTGTGCAGCTACCCCCGCCCCTTTATATGCCCCGCTAAAGTTTTCGGTGATCGGGGTTTCTGTTGGTTCTTTCGGGTTTATTCGACGCTGCTTGATCTTATGGACAGTTCTGCGCCTGGAACCACGTGAATCCACCAGTTAAGCGCCTTGAAAGAATCGTTATAGTACACTACAAGCCTTGCCACGGAATCAACGGTAGCGTTGGCTGGGACCGCTCCGGTCCACGTTAAAGTCTCCGTTTCTCCGGGCTTAAGCGTCAAATTCTGGGGGGTTCCGACCTGAGACCAAACTTCGTCTTCGAAAGCTATGTTTACGCTCCAGTTGCCTTCGGTGCTTCCAGTGTTCTTGAACATGATTTTCACCGTGAAATCGTCGCCTGCGGCTTTATCCACGACTCCATCCTGTTGATTGTGAGCGAAAACCAAAGAGTTGCCTGTGTTACTTACTGAAAAATTGACTGCAACAACCAGCAGCACCGCAACTATGAATAGCAACGCGTATTTTTTTGCCATTTCGCCTTCCATTCCTCCTCGTTTTACTTTCGTTATTCCTTGTTATTATTTGTTCTGAAGGTAAGTTCTATAAGAAAACTCGATAACAATAGCTGCTAAGGCGTCAACCGGTCTCGGTCTCTCGGATAAAACGTCACTTCACGAATATTCTTTTTCCCCGTCAACATCATAGTAAGCCTTTCTAAGCCGATTGCCCATCCCGCGTGAGGCGGCATTCCATAATCAAAAGCCTGAAGATGATACCTGAAAGCCTCCGGGTTCAGCCCCTGCTCCTTCAACCGAGCCACTAAAAGGTCTTTTTCCGCTATTCTGGTTCCGCCCGAAACCAGCTCTATCCAGCGCCACATCAAGTCGAAGCCTTCGCACAGGTCAGGGTTGTCGTCGCGCGGTTTAATGTAAAAAGCTTTAGAATGCGTGGGCCAGTCAGTTATGAAATAGAAACTCGGGTATAGCTTGCCTAATACTCTGAAAGCCTCGGTCGGTATGTCCTCACCCCAAGGAACCTCTATGCCCTCTTTCTTCAGGTCGCGGAGAACCTCAGCGTAAGTTAACCGCTTAAAAGGCACGGTGGGAACCTTCAGTTTATGCTTGAGCACCTCTAACTCTTTCGGGCAGTTTTCCTTCACCGCCCTGCACGTATGCTGCATCAGTTGTTCAAGAAGAGACATGACAGCTTCAGCGTCAGCGAACGCCTGCTCGATGTCCACGGAAACGAATTCGCTTAAATGCCGCCGCGTGTGTGATTCTTCCGCCCTGAAGAAGGCACCGATCTCAAAAACCTTCTCGAGACTCATCACTAACTGCTCCTTGTACAGTTGTGGGCTCTGCGCGAGAAACGCTT
>CAZPND010000170.1:0-3487 GCA_964587975.1 uncultured Candidatus Bathyarchaeia archaeon | reverse complement strand
CTTTCTAGGACTGATCGGACATTCTCTCCACTGTTTTATGCGTTAACGGTTATTTCTAGTGTCTCCCGCGGCTTAAGCATTACGCACAAAATTCGATTGCGAGGTTCAACGAGGTTGAGCAGATGCCAAAAAACGGAAACTTACTGGTGGTTAGATGGATGTGAATTTGATGCCTTCAGCTGTGAGTTAGAAATAGTTTTTGTTGTTTTTCTAGTAAGTAGCTTCTTGGAATATTCTTTTCAGAATTGTAGCGCCATGCCTCATTTTCAGTTTCTTTTCGCCGAGCCTTTGGCGGTACTT
This sequence comes from uncultured Candidatus Bathyarchaeia archaeon, assembly GCA_964587975.1. Lineage (GTDB taxonomy): Archaea > Thermoproteota > Bathyarchaeia > Bathyarchaeales > Bathycorpusculaceae > SG8-32-3. Next base: position 3,187 of record CAZPND010000170.1, on the reverse strand, counting down.
GATAGGCACCTCAACTATTGAATAGCCACTTCTTTCTACATAGCGATTAAGTTCAACCTCGATATCAAAACCTTGTGATTTAACAGACCATCTTCTTAGTAATTCTCCTCGAATTACCCGCAATCCAGTTAATGGATCACGTAGAGAAACACCGTTCAACAATTCATGTGCGAATGCTAGGAGTTTGTTTCCTAAATAGAAGGTGCTGCGTACGGCTTTGGGTTCTATGTTTCCGCTAAAACGGTTTCCGCATACCATGCCTACTTGCGGGTTTTCTTCAAGGACGTTTATCATTTCTGGCACGTATTGTGCAGGGTAGGTGTAGTCGGCATCTGTGAGTACGACGTATTTCACGTTGTGGTCGATGTGTTCGAGTGCTTTTGCTATAGCATTGCCTTTGCCGAGGCCATCCTGGAAAGCTATCTGTGCACCCATATTCTTAGCGATCTCCACAGTCCTATCGACACTATATCCGTCGACAACAAGGACGTTAGACGTGTCCATGTAACCACGAAAATCCGTTAAGGTGGGTCCAATCCCGTGTTCTTCATTCAACGCAGCAATAATTAGCTGCATTTGACAAGGTTTTTCATACGTAAAGTTATTACCTATCAAATATTCTCCCTTCTTTCTTGTTACGCTCGATTATCCAATCTATTGTGAAATGAGATATAAACAAAGTTTCTAAAAATGTAATACTTCAAAATACGACACACAACCCTCTCAGTAATTGAAATCCATATGCTGTTTAGTAATTTTATGGGAATAAATTAGTTTGTGACTGCCGTCATGCAACAACAACAGCATATAAACCTTCATAAATCACAGGGGGTATTTAGTCAGCTAAGGGTCACTATGTTTTTTGGAGGTGATACTTAATGGGGCAAACAGCAAAAATGTTTGAAGGACTGCCGTGTCGTATGCTTATTGGCTGGTTTCTTATCTTGTGGGGGTTGACTTTTTTCTTCAGCGCCATCTACGGTTTCTTAGATGTAAGTGGAGGCGGGTATTCTGCTGGTTTCCTGATAATTGAAGTTCTCTGGGACCTGGTGGATCTGGCACTAGCTGGTATTCTTGCCATACTCGGATTAAAAGTCTTAGGCGGTAAGTGCTTCGGCTCCAAAGTATTAGAGTAGCAATGGTGGCAAGCTTGCTCGCTACCTATTTTTTGTTAGGTTTTAGTCCACGCAAATTTGAAGTAGCAAACTTAAGCCCGAAGCTCCAAATGATTTAAGATGTTTAAAGTGCCCGGCTGAGTTTAAACGCTACAGTTAGCTGAAGTTTGGCACGGACCTGGAGTACTCTTTGTTTTAATGTCAAGCTGAGGAATATACTTTAAAGAATGCGTAATGAGTGACAATGTTAAACTCAAGTACTCACTTGGCGATGGATTTGAACTTGTATGTTTTCATAAAGTTGCCTATAAGGGAAAACATTGATGCTTGCATGGCTGTATTTTTTTTCAGGGCAAATCTTATTTACTTAATATGTACAAAAATGTACTTTGTGACATGATTAAATCAGGAGGGAAAATTATGGTTAGTGATGGAAGAGGGCGCTTGTTCAGGAGGAAAGACGGCAAATACCTGATCTATTTGCCTAAAGACCTTGCGGAAGATAGTATGTTCCCGTTCAAGGGAGCAGACTCGATATTTGTCAAGGTGAGCTTCAAGATGGGCGGCAACGATTTGTTGATAGAGAAATGGGTTCCGCCGCCAGAAGAGTCAGAAACATAAGCGTGTGGAATTAGAATCCACTTTACCTTTTTTTGTTGTTGTCTCGCTTTAGCTAGCCACATGTTCTTTTATCCTCTTCGGAGACGAAGGAATTGGCAGGTTTTTAACGTTAACCCCCTTCGCATGGTCTATGTATGGCTTATGGCGTTAAAGCGTGCAAATTATTCTTGGAAAGTTTTTCATTAAAAACACGCCCAACTGGGTTTGGTTGGATTAAACCATGTGTGGCGGGGTGGATGAATCAATATAGACTGTTCCGCAAATCATAAAAGTTAGAAGAAACAAAAATAATTTTTGGTTCTAATTCGTTTTAAAGGAGGTGAGAGAGACGAAAAGGAAGAATGTTTTGGTATCTGTAATTGTGATTTCGACGCTGCTTATAGCATCATCTATTATAGCGATTTCTGAAGCTTGGGGGCCTCGAAAGCGCAAGCCAGAGTACGTGGGCTACGCTCTTGTGCTTAATGGTGCTGGTGATGGTGCCGTTACTTTTGTTGATACTAGTGGTGCTCCAAATAATGTCGTAATTGAAGGCACTTCTGGGACTTTGTTGGGGGCTAATGTTACGATTGATGATAAAGTGTATTACTATCCCAAAGATTTCGATTACAGTCACGTTTTTCATTTTGAATTCAATGCTATTACGGGGAAGGGTCTTCTTAGAAGTGAGGCTACTATTACGTTTAAGATGCGTGGGCGTCCGATTGTCAGCGATTGGACGGTGACTCGGGTTTCTGGCTACAGAGTGTATCCTAACGCAACGTTGATTGCGCCAGAAGAAGTGACTTATGAGGGCACATTCCAGTTGAGCGGTTCCGGGCAATTTAATAAAGTGGAAGGCTTCGGGCTTGGTGAGGGATATATGGTCCCACCATACTACAACAACACTTACATACGCCACTTCGGATACATCAAAGGCTGGCCGTATTAACGGGTAAACATGGTGTAGACTTTCGCCTTTTTTTCCTTTTTTTGTGGTAATTTAGGAGGGATATTTTCGAGGTTAAGGATGCGGATATTTTGAGTTTAGAGCGGGTGTTTTTTTGATGGATGGTTGATAGCGCGTTGGGTTTAGAGTTAGGTTTAGGTACTCGTCATCTCCGGTTTTGGGAGAAGGATGACGGCATAAAATATTAAAATATGGGAAAACATGTGGGTTTAGTTGGGAAAAGGTTGGGTTTTAGGATGGGGTTTCGGCTGTGATTTCCTCTATTGGTTTTGGTGGTGGTGTGGTTGCCATTGTCAAGCCGATCCATGCTCCTATGGCCATGATAGCGATGAATGCTATGGCGACTGGGGTTGCGATGAGCCAGAATTGGACGTCTGCGGCTGCTCCGATGTTTAGGAACGATGCGATGTAGGGGTCGTAGAAGAACAGTAGGGCGATGAAGGCTACTGCGACAAGTGCGCATAAGACGAGGATTAGGCCGCCTATGGCTTGGTCTTTGCTA
>CAZPND010000169.1:0-3491 GCA_964587975.1 uncultured Candidatus Bathyarchaeia archaeon | reverse complement strand
GACTTCAAAATTTGAAGGAGGACAACAATAAAATGTCAATGTTTGAAGATATACCCGTAGATGTTGGCGTCATATACGAGGGCGAACGCATACGCAGAAAAGACATGCAAGTAGAACTCGGTGGACCCTCAATCAAAGAGAAATTTGAATGGGCAAAAGTTAAACCCCTTGACCAAGTTGAAGATGGAAAAGTAACCATAATCGGTCCCGACATCAAGGATATGACGGAAGGACAAGCATACCCGCTGGGAATTCTAGTTGAAGCCGCTGGCTCCACCCTTGAACCGGCGCTTGAAGGCGTTATCGAAAGGCGCATACACGGCTACCTGAACTTCATTGAAGGCTTCATGCACCTTAACCAGCGCTACGACATCTGGATGCGCTTAGGCAAGAAAGCCTTCCAGAAAGGCTTGAACTCTTTCGAGTACATCGGAAAAGTGCTTTACAAGCTTTTCAAGAGCGAACTGCCCATCATCGAGAAAGTGCAGATAACTTTCATCACTGACCCCGCCAAGGTGAAGGAGATGTACCCCGCAGCCTTGGAGGATTATGAGGCAAGAGATGCCAAAGCCAGAGGTTTAAAAGACGAGGAAGTTGACAAGTTCTACGGTTGCGTCCTATGCCAATCATTTGCTCCCAGCCACGTTTGCGTCATCACACCCCAACGATACAGCAACTGCGGTGCCATCAGCTGGTTCGACGGACGCGCCTCCGCGCAAATCGACCCGAAAGGGCCCGTTTTCGCTATCGAAAGAGGCGAATTGCTAAACGCGGAGAAAGGCGAGTTCTCAGGCGTAAACGAGGCAGTCAAAAAACGCAGTTTAGGCGATGTCGACCGTGTTTGGCTGTACACCGCGTTTGACCATCCACACACTTCATGCGGCTGCTTCGAGGCAGTGGCGTTCTACATTCCTGAGGTTGAAGGTTTCGGCGTGGTGAACAGAAGCTTCAAAGGTGTAACAGTGAACGGCTTAGCATTTTCAACGCTGGCTGACTCTACTGCGGGCGGAAGACAAGTTGACGGTTTCCACGGAATGTCCATCGAGTACATGCGCTCCAAGAAGTTCCTCGCAGCTGACGACGGATGGAACCGCGTGGTATGGCTGCCGAAAGAAGTCAAAGAACGCGTCAAAGACTTCATACCTGCAGACGTTGTGGACAAGATTGCCACCGAAGAGGATGTGCAGAACATAGATGAACTGAAAACTTTTCTAAAGGAGAAAAAGCATCCAGTGTTGGCCAGATGGGAGGCAGAAGCAGCGGCAGTTGAAGCGGCAGCGCCTGCAGAAGCGACGGCAGAAGAAGGCGCAATGATACCGGTGGCGACAGCGGCGTCTTTACCTATTATGGCTGGCGGCTTCAAGATAATCCTGAAAGACGCGAAAATTTACGCCAAAAAAGTCATTATCCGTTCGATGAAAGACGAGAAAAAAACCTGAGGTGAAGCCTGATGGCTGACAAAAAGAAAAAGGACGAAGACCTCGGAGTAAACTTCAGCCCTGACCTGCTAGAGCTACTGGCGAAGTTTAAGGAGATTGAACTGGAAGACTTCGAGATGGAAGTAAAAGATCTGGAGCTGTGGCTTCAGTCCGGTGCCTTACCCCGACAAGTCATGTCCCAACTGAAAGTGGCTCCTGCCTTGAAGGGCAAGCCTACCGAACTGTTGCAGGCGCCGTTTATGCCTCCAGTCGAGACTTATCCAGGCAAAATCGTCGAAGTGAAACTCGGCGCCACCAAAGGTGAGGGTGGAACACGCGGAAGATCCATCACGATAGGCGGCGAGACTTCACCGCCTTTTTACACGTTTGAGCGGCCTGTTGTGCATCCGCCGGTGGTTACGCTTGACGTTTTTGACATGGAGCTTCCTTTGTCGAAGGCTGTTAAGATGCACGTGAAGGAGGTTATCGGTGACCCTGCGGCTTGGGCGAAGCTTGCGGTTGAAAAGTTCGGCGCGGACATGGTTACGATTCACCTGATCAGTATTGACCCGTTGCTGAAGGATGCCACGCCTAAGGACGCGGTTAAAACGGTGGAGGAGGTTCTGCAGGCTGTTGATGTGCCGTTGGTGATCGGCGGTTGCGGTGACCCAGTTAAGGACACGGCTGTTTTCGCTGAGATAGCTGAAACATTCGCTGGGGAACGCTTCTTGATCAGTTCCATAACGCAGGACATGGATGTTGAGCGGTGCGCCAAGTTTGTTAAGAAGAACGGCCACGTGGCGTTGTCTTTCACTCCCATGGATTTGAACTTAGCCCGTGAGCTTAACAGGCGTTTGTATGATTTTCTGGGCAACGAGGACATTGTCATGGACTTGACGACTGCGGCGCTTGGTTACGGTTTGGACTACGCGTTTACTAACATGGAACGTGCTAGGCTGGGGGGTTTGATGGGGGATGTGGAGCTTGCGCATCCGATGTCTTCTGGCACCACTAACGCTTGGGCTGCGCGGGAAGCGTGGCTTAAGATGTCGCCTGAATGGGAGCCTCGTGAGCTTAGAGGTCCGCTTTGGGAGGTAACGACCGCCTTAACGCTTTTGCTTGCTGGTGTGGACTTGTTTATGATGATGCATCCTGCTGCGGTGAAGACTTTGAAGGAAGTTACTGCTCAGCTTGTAAGCGGCAAGAAAGCGGATGCGTGCAAGTTTCTTGACTGGGTTTCCCTGAAAACGGAGTAGTGGATGGAATGAGTGAGAAAAAGAAAGGTAAAGCTGGAGTAAAAGAACTTAGCCCTATAGACGTTTACAAGGCTCTTCCGAAGATTAACTGTAAAGAATGCGGCGAAGAAAACTGCATGGCTTTCGCCACCAAAATCGTTAACCGCGAAGTGCGGCTTGACCAGTGTGCTCCTTTGCTGAAGAAAGAAAACGAGAAGGCTTACAATCAACTGAAGGATATGTTGAAGCCACCCGTCAAAGAGGTTGTGGTGGGCGAAGGCGAAAAAGCGGTTAAGCTCGGCGGGAAACTTGTCATGTACCGTCACGAGTTCACGTACACCAACCCCACGGCAATTGCCATTGACGTGACAGACGAGATGTCTGAAGAGGAACTGCTAAGCCGCATAAAAAAGACTGAGGGGTTCAGTTACGAGTACATTGGGTACACGCTTAAGCTTGACATGGTTGCTGTTCGCTGCACGTCAGGGGAGCCTGAAAAGTTTAAGGCTGCCGTTAAGAAAGTGGTTGAAAACACCAAGTTGCCTTTGATTCTGTGTACTTCGAATGTGAACGTGGCTGAAGCTGGTTTGATGGCTGCACCTAAGGCAAAGCCTCTGCTGTACGCTGCGAATATGGATAACTGGCGGGACATGGCGGAGTTAGCGTTGATGTATCATTGTCCGCTGGTGGTTTCCGCGCCAAACGACCTGAGCATGCTGGTGTCGTTGGTTAAGACTTTGTTGGCTTATGGTGTTGAAGATTTGGTGTTGGATCCTGGCACTTTTGTGGGTGACGGTTTGGCTGACACGTTGAACAACTTCACTATGCTGCGGCGAGC
>CAZPND010000168.1:0-3525 GCA_964587975.1 uncultured Candidatus Bathyarchaeia archaeon | reverse complement strand
TAGTTTCTGCATAGAATCTCTATTAGGATCCAAATAGGCAGCAAATATGCTGGTTCGGTGTTTGTTGCTTGGCAGGAGCTAATGTTTTCTTGTTTAAGGTGGAACTTTGAATGGATGGTTGTTTTGGCTTTGTTTTTGTGGCTTTTGAAAGTTTGGTGCGTAAATCGTGAAAATAGCTGAAAATATCCTTGTGAATAGGGTGATTTCTACGTTATTCGTATTTTTTTTGAGGAAAACGGAAAAATTTAAATAACCAATAGCTGATTGTTAGCATTATACAGAGGTATTCATAAATGGTAACGTTTAGTGGTTGTTACACCGCGCTCGTAACCCCCCTGACCCCGAATCGTCAAGTGGACTATGAAGGGTTACGCAGGCTGATTGAATTTCAAATCGAAGAAGGCGTCAGCGGCATCCTCGCCGTCGGCACCACAGGCGAAAGCCCCACTTTAGACTGGAACGAACACAACAAAGTAATCGAAAAAGTCCATGAGCATAGCGGAAGCAAAGGCTTAACCATAGCCGGCACAGGCAGCAACAGCACCAAGGAAACCATCGAAGGCACCGAACACGCTGCACACATAGGCGTAAAATGCGTTTTGCTCGTTGACCCATATTATAATGGGCCTAGTTCCCTGGAGATACGCCGAGAATACGTTGAACCCGTCGCCAGCAGGTTTCCCGAAGTCCATGTTATCCCCTACGTTATTCCGGGCAGAACAGGCACTCAGCTTCTTCCACCAGACCTCGCCATGCTTCACCAGCAACACAAGAACGTCAGCGCCGTCAAAGAAGCCACAGACAACCTTGAAAACATGCGCCTAACCCGCAAGCTCTGCGGAGCAGATTTCACCATCCTCTCAGGTGATGACGACAAAACCTTCACCATGATGACCACACCCGAAATCGCCGCAGGCGGCGTAATCTCCGTTATGAGCAACATCGCACCCCGCGCAGTGCAAGACATGGCGCAATACATCCTTACTGGCAAAATGGAGGAAGCCCGCAACATATGCGCGGCGTTGCAGCCTATCTTCGACACAGTCACCGTGAAAACGCAGGAGGAAACCCCGTTTGGACCCGTAACCTGCAAAGCACGTAACCCACTCGCATGCAAGACGCTCATGAACATCCTCGGCATGCCCTCAGGACCCTGCAGGCAGCCTTTGGGCAAGATGACCCGTAACGGTCTGGAAATAGTCCTGGCTAACGCACGGAAAGTGTACGCGAAAGACCCTGAAATCCTCGCGCCCATAGAGGACTTCTTCGACGTAAGCATCCAAGAACGTTTAAACAATGAACGGTTCTGGCAGGGGCTCACCTATGCTTAAGCTGTGCGTGGCAGGCGCCGCAGGCAGAATGGGCAACGCCATAATTCAGGAAGCCATGTCCAAAGGACACCAAATAGTCGGCGCCGTTGAAGCCTCCAGCAGCCTCGCTGTTGGCAAGAGCCTCAAAGAATTGGGCATCTGCGATTGCGAAACCCGCATCGTCAGCTCAGAGCACCTGAGTGAAGCAGCCCGAGACGCTGATGTGTACGTTACCTTTACAGCACCAGCCGCCGATGTCGTCAATGTACCTATCGTCGCCAGCCTCGGCAAGCGCATAGTTTTGGGCACCACGGGCTTCACCGAAGACCAAAACCGCACGCTCCGCCAAACCGTCGAAGGCAGGGTTCCAGCCGTCTTCTCGCCAAACTACTCCGTGGGCATAAACATCCTCTTCAAGCTAACCCAAGCTCTGAAGGCTTTCCCGCAGGAATACACGTTCAGCATAAGCGAAATCCACCACACGGGCAAAAAAGACGCTCCCAGCGGAACAGCCAAAAAACTAGGCCAAATAATCACAGAATTACGCGGCTACAGTCAAACGGTTTACGGTAGAGAAGGCATGAGCCCGAGACAGCCCAGCGAACTTGAAATCGTAGCGTTGCGTGCAGGCGGCGTTCCAGGCATTCACAACATCATAGTGGCTGGTCCACATGAGATGCTCCGCATAGAACACACCGTTTTTTCACGCAGCGCCCTCGCGCAGGGTGCCGTTTACGCGACAGAATGGCTAAGTCGCCAGTCGCAGCCAAGAATCTTCAGCATGGAAGACGTGCTGGGTCTATCCTAAAAGGGTGGAAATTGTGAGCAACCGCGTGGTCATCAAGTTCGGAGGCGCCGACCTTGCCACAGGCGAAAAGGTAGCGCAGGCAGCCCAGATGGTCGCAGACGCGCACTACAAGGAAATCGTAGTGGTTGTGTCAGCCATGGGCAAGACAACCGACAGCCTCCTCAACACGACCTCGCAGATAGGCAATGTTAGCGACGCAGATTACGCTGAGCTGATATCCATGGGTGAACGAGTCAGCGCCCGCTTTTTCTGCAGCGCCCTAAGAGCCCAAGGCGCAAAAGCGGAACTTTTTGACCCATGCAATGATAATTGGCCGTTGATAACCGACTCCAACTTCCGCAACGCAATCCCCGACATGGAGAAAACCACCGAACAAGCAAGGAAATTCATGGCGCCGCTGCTAGGCACTGCTATACCTGTGGTTTGCGGCTTCATCGGCAAAGACCCAAACGGAAGAATAACCAGTCTGGGCAGAGGCGGAAGCGACACCACCGCTTTGGTGCTGGCCAAGTGCTTAGACGCGGACGAAGTAATACTGGTCAAGGAAACGAGCGGAGTTCTCTCGGCAGACCCGAAAATCGTGTCTGAAGCCCGATCACTTAACAAGCTGGACATACGCGAAATGTTTGATTTAGCGCAAGGCGGCGCAAAAATCGTGAAGCCTGAAGCACTGCGGTACAAGCTGCCAAATCAGATGCTCAGGGTGGTGGACTTCTCCTCAGACAACCTTGCTGTTGGCGGCACTGAAATCACCGGCTCGCTAGATATTGACTCATCCGAGATGCAAAGCCGCAACGACTTGATTGCCGTAAACGTGGTCTGCGAAGTAAACGCGGAAAACCTCAGCCGAGTCTTCTCAGCGCTCCGCCAGAAACCCATATACGGCGTCAGCTCAGGCAGCCGCTCAATCACAGTGTTCACCTCGGACGGCGACATCACCGAGATCATACGCAGGCTGCACAGGGTGCCAGGTTTCAAGGCTGTGAGCCACAGAGAAAACGTGGCCATGCTGCAAGTGAGACATCCAACGTTCATCGAGTCGCCCGGCGGAGTCGCATCAATAAGCACCGCGCTGAGTCAGCAAGGCATCAACATAATCGAGGTCACCACCAGCAAGGCAACCATTAACGTTTTTATCGAGGAAAACCAACTCAACAAGGCGAAGGAAGCGATAAGTAATGTCTTCAAACCGTAAAGTAGCCATACTAGGCGCAACAGGAGCCGTTGGACAACGGTTCATCCAATTGCTGCAGGGGCACCCGTGGTTCAAAATTGAAGTGCTCGCAGCCTCCGAGCGGTCAGCAGGCAAAAAATACAAGGACGCCTGCAACTGGCTTTTGGAATCGAACTTGCCTAGAGAAATCGCTGAAATGCCCGTAGCCCACGCCGACGTGGAATCCGTGGAAA
>CAZPND010000167.1:0-3590 GCA_964587975.1 uncultured Candidatus Bathyarchaeia archaeon | reverse complement strand
AGGAAGTTTACATGTTTTTGGTTGTGAAAAACGCCAATGCGGACCTCCCCCCTATAGTTTTTGCAACGAATCACTTGAAAATAGTAATATTTTACGAGAACAGTCTTTCAATAGGTTCGTTCGAAAGGGTGGTAAACAATTTGAGGCTGAGCTTATCCAACGGCATATTTTCAAAGCGTCCGTTAGCCGATAACATAGCCGCTGTTAGCCGATTGGGTTTTGAGAATTTGGAGTTTAACATGAAAAGCGTGGCGGCTGAAGATGACGTTTCAGTTTACGCCGCGAAACGTCTTGTTGACGCTTACGGGTTGAAGTGCCTCACCTTGCATGCTGCCACGCTGCATGTTAAGGACGAAGTTGAGGTCCACAGGGCAATCTACTACGGCAAGATTTCCTTGGAGTTCGCCCGACTCTTGCAGGCGCCCGTCATGGTTGTCCACTCGAACGTGGCGCGAAAAATGCCTGAGGCTGTAAGACGGGTGGTGCTGAAACGGGTTTTCACGGAGTTATCGGCGTACGCAAAACGCTTAAGCGTGAAGCTGGCTTTGGAGAATCTCTCTTATGCTTCAAGTGGCTACGGCAAAAACGTGGCTGAACTTGAAGAGATACTGGGCATAGTGGACGATGGAGCCATGGGCGTGACACTTGATTTTTGCCACGCTGAAGCCACAGGGCAAACGCTGAGCCTTCTTGAAAAGTACAGAGATAGACTTTGCAACGTTCACATGAGCAATCGTGCGCACAAACCGTTCGACTTTGAAACTCCCATGCTGAAGACTTTCATGGCAAAACTTGAAGACTACGGGTACAGTGGACCTTTAACGATGGAGCTTAGCCGAAAATGCACCAGTGAACAGATTCTTAAAACGAAGGCGATTTTGGAAAATTTCGTGAACAAATAGGGGGCGTGGATTGTTAACTATCCACGTTTGAATGTGTTTTGCTCTTTTTGGGTGGTTAGGCTTTTACGAATTTTATCCAGGAGTCTATTTCTTCGATTGTTGGTTTTTCGCCTTCTGCGAGTTTTCCTTCCTCTACAAAGACTTTGTAGGTCACGTTGATTTTCTTGCCGAGGTCAATTGGGTCTTGTTTAGCCAAATCTTGCCTGTTCATGACTCCGGCTTCCTCCAGTAAGATTAGGTCTTTTTCGTTTATGCCTGGCACCATCTGCAGCTGTGCGCGTCCTTGAAGTTTCTCAACGGTTTTTACCGACATGTCAGTTTTATCTGCAATCGCCTCTGGGTCTGTCAAAACCAGTTCGCCCACGTTGGTTATGCCCATTTCTCTCAGTTCATTCCCTGTGTTCTCGCCTATTCCTCGCACGTCTTCGGTTTTGCTCTGGCTTGTGAGCTGCGGTTTCGGCTGGACAAACTCGTCTTCCAGCGTTGCAAGTTTCAGTTTCATGTCTACGATTTCACTCTGCTGCTTCTCAATGGCCAATGTGCTTTTCTTGACTCTTTGCGAATATCTTTGCACGTTATCTTCCATTTTTGCGATCCGCTTTGTTAATCCCTCACTGACTTCCGCCAGTCTGGTGTCAAACCTTTCAACAAGGCTTCCGTGGAACTCCTTCAGCATCTCTGCTTGCTCATTAAAGCCTTCTCCAACCTGCTTTCCGATTCCATCGCTGGCACTGGCTAATTTGCTGTCAAATCGGTTGGCTAAATTTGTGTAACCCGTTTTTATCTCCTTTTCTTGGTCGCCGAACTTTTTCACCATGTCTCTTTTGCCAGCGTCTAGGCTCTCGTCAACTAGGAAAACTCTTGACTTTAAACTCTCGAGAAGTGATTGTTCAAGCTTTTGACCGCTCTTTAAATCATTCGCTTTAGAGTTGATTTCGTGAAGCAGGGCCTTGTTTGATAGTTCAGTTACTACTTTGACGGAGGTGCCTCCGAGGAAGAGTAACGTCGCAATTATAGAGGCTATCAGATAGTAGTACACTGGAACCGCCCCAGTTATTGTGTCAATCAGGTAAGGCTGGAAATTGCCTTCTATTCCCAAGTTGATTGCGAGGAAAATCGCGGTTATCGCATTTAATCCTGAAAGAACGGTAAAGAAACCTAATGCCCAAATAGCCTTTCCTTGCAAGTTGCATACCTCTTCGAGTATCTAATTTACTAAGTATCTTTACTTGAGATTTCTTTTTAAGTTTTAAGGTGCAACCATCTGAATTCCAAATCTTTGTATGTTGAAAGCTACGTTTAAACCCGCAAGAAATGCGCTCTTTGGCTGAAAAAGTATAAAAAACAGAGTGAAAGAAGCGCGAGGCTAATTTAAATCAACGCGATTTCAAGCCTGTTCCCACCTTATTTAAAGCTGAAAAGCTCATGCGCGGACAGACCCCTCTATAGGTTTCTGCAACGAATCTCTATTAGGATCCAAATAGACGGCAAATACAATTGAGTTGTTCAATGATGCGCGACTGAGGGCAGAAGCTACTTGAGGCTGGTTTTAGGGCGCTCATGGATGTTTCTGGTGACGTACCACGCTACCAGCACCGAAATGACCGATAGAGTGAAAACTGTTGCTTCGAAGGCGACGATGGCGTTTTGGGCGAAGGGCACCAAGAAATCGATGAAGCCCATGGGCAATGCTATCAGAAACAGCCGTCGCCTGTGATAGTAAGCCGCCATGAAACACAGGTAGCCCCAAGCTAAATGTATAAAAATTGACGCCGTTCGCTCCACGACGCCCAAAGCAACGGATCTTAATGCTTCGGAAGCAGGCGCGAAAAGTCCAGGTGCGTTCGCATTTAATTGGTTAAAAAGCGTTTGCGCAAGTGAGGTGTTTGTCGAAAGTATGCTGTAATAGGAAATCAGGTTGATGAGTTGAAGTATGCCGAGTAAGACGGCGTTTTCCCAAAAAGCCAGCCCCGAACCATAGGCTTCCGCATCCTTCTTTTCAAGTGCACCGCGTCTAACTGCGAACCACGCAACCAGAAAAGCTAACCCCACCTCAAAGAACACCGTTTGAAGACCATAGTAAAAGCCTAATCCGACGCTGTGGTCGCCAAAATAGCTGGTCACTGCTTCAATGGTTGGGATTTGCACCGCATACTTCAGCGCGATGGCAACGCCGTAAGCTATAAGCGAGTACAGAAACACTGACGCGTGAAAGCGGCGTTTGCGATACCAATACAGCAACAACAACGAAGCTATAACAATCACAATTACTGGCTGAATGATATACAAAATGTCGATGTTCTGCACATTAAACCGTTAAACAATTTCAATCTTAAAAACTTGAGGTTAGTTTTCACAGTCACCCTCGCTAATACTGGCATTTAGGGCAGAAGTAAACTTGCCCTCCGCCTAAACTTAGCTTTTCCACTTTGCTTCCGCATTTTGGGCAGTTTTTTTCTTTCATGTTTGGTCCCATCGCTGAAGTATAGCCGCCTTGTTTGCCGTACAGGTCTGTGAACTGCGCTTTTCCACCAGAAGTAATCCTGTCTTGAATTACAAGTTTTATGGCGTCAAAGAGCTGGTGTTTCTCGTTCTCCGAAAGGTCTGAGACTTTTCGCTTAGGATGGACCCCCGCTCGATAAAGTATGTCCTGAAACGCGCTGTTGCTCAAGCCTACGATAACGGCGT
>CAZPND010000166.1:1959-3601 GCA_964587975.1 uncultured Candidatus Bathyarchaeia archaeon | reverse complement strand
AGACCGTTCGGGCATCCAGCCGCCTTAATAAGTCCAAAGTCTCTTGTTCGCTGAGCCATCATCAAAAAAGCTATGAACGAAACGATCACGGCACCTACAGCGAAAACCAAAATGCCCACAAATAATAAAAAACTAGAAAAAATCGCCGAGTAACCAACAGTTAGCATGTTCTCAGTTGAAGATGCAATTCCAAAGCCTACTTGCTGAGCAAAAAGAAGCAGAAAAACCGTGGAAGCCACACACGTTGTCAGGCTGATTAACGCCAAGCTTGTCTGCAGTTTTCTGCGCAAAAGGTCTTTTACAGGAAACGAGGTTTCACTCATCTTGACCCGCCAGCCTCCCATCTTCCAAGCACACAGTCCGATCGGCTAGCTGCATCAGTTCCGGGTCATGAGTTGCAACGATAACGGTTTTTCCGTCAGCCTTTAACTGCCGCAGCATCTCAGTTATTTTCTGACCGTTTACCGTATCCAAGTTCCCCGTCGGCTCATCAGCCAGAACCAACTCCGGGTCATTCGCCAAAGCACGCGCAAACGCCACTCGCTGCTGTTCACCCCCACTCAACTGAGCTGGAAAATGATTCGCCCTATGCTGCAAACCCACCGTCTCCAGTAATTCCGCGACACGCGCCTCTATTTCCGCCGCGGGTTTTCTGGCCCACTCCATCGGGAACGCAATATTTTCCGCCACCGTTAAAGTTGAAACCAAATTGTAAGATTGAAAAACATAACCAATGTTATCGCAGCGAAACTCCGCTAGGAAATCCTCGTCCTGAACCGTTAAGTCTTCGCCTAACACAAGAATTTTTCCGCTTGTAGGCCTGTCGATTCCGCTCATAAGGTTGAGCAGCGTGGTTTTTCCAGCCCCTGAAGGACCACACAACGCCACGAACTCGCCTTCTGCAACGTTAAGCGTTACGCCCTTCAGAACCTCAACTTCCATGCCACCTAGTTGGTAGGTTTTGTTTAACGCTTGCGTGGCAACTACAAACTCAGAAGGGGGCACAGACATAAAGGACAATATGTTGCATGTTAAAATATGCTTTTAGGTACGGTTACTTACGCGGTCAATAGCTTTTCTCTATGCTGAAGTTTCCTCGGTCACGCTTGAGAATACGCTCTTTTTCTGGAAGCTTATCCTTCTCCCACTCATCCCAGCTGATTTCTTTGAACAGCCATTTTTTGCCAAGATGCGCCGCTATAATTGCGTGCTTATTCACTTTGGCGCCAGGTATAAGCTCATTAAGAAACCTGAAAAGCTTGTTAATCTGCTGCCGGGGAAAATACGCGTAATAGCTCGCGTTTTTCACCTCAAACGCATAAGTATGCTCACCTTTCCTAGCCATCAAATCTGGCAGCGGACTCAAGCTTGGGTTGCTGACAGGGATCCGCACCGCGTTATACCCGAGCTTCTGCAGGTGCTTCACCAGCACTGTCTCGCTATAGAAGCCCCGCTTGCGCCAGCGGCGAAGCTTGATTCTGTCAATGTCCCTTACCACGACTTCAACCTCAGCAAACGTTTAGTTAAGAACGCATAGGAAATAAAAAATTATTCCATTTGCGACAAAAATGCGAAGTCACGTTGATGCATCTGTATACGCGGCATTGCCTGGAGATGCATCTGGAGCGTACTGGTGAAGGAA
>CAZPND010000166.1:0-1859 GCA_964587975.1 uncultured Candidatus Bathyarchaeia archaeon | reverse complement strand
ACTCGAAGCATGTTCGAAGAGAACCCTCCGCGGCTTCACATGGAGATTATCGGCGGTCTTTATATGAGGTCACGATAAACTCCATGGGTAAGGTCTAGAGCAGAGGTGAAAACGCTTAAAATGAAGTGTTTTAGCCGTTTAAAGCCTGTTTACGGCGTTTTGATTTTTGCTCTGATAGTAAAAAATATGTGGTTTTTGGGTGTGTACAGGTTCGATTATGTACAAGGCAGTAGGTTCGCTTTAGCTGCAGAATAACCTCTGGAACGGGCTGTTTTTTGGAAATAAGCCTTACGGAAAACCGTAAAAAAATTGGTTTTCTAAGACGGTTGACGTATAGTTTTTTGAATATTGTTGATTTTGAAATAAGCTCTTTAATTGATTTAAGCGCAGAGACTAATGGAAATGTGGAGGAGAAGACATGTCTTTTGATCATTTCGGAGAAGGCGTAGAGACGTTAACGCGAAATGTAGAGGAGCGAACTGTAAAGGTACGATGGGACTGGGGAAAATTCAAAACAACTGAAGGCTTCCCAGTTGATGAAAACATGATAAACTGGGTCATAGGTCAAGACCAAGCGTTGAACGAAGGCTTCCTGTGCTTGGACGAGTGGGTTCACAAACTTAATCACCTAGAGCAGACCAAATGGTACTCGAGCTGGAGCAAAGCCGACCAGCCCAAGCCGTCCGCCAAAACGGTGATCAGCCCGGGACCTTACTTGCTTCTTTTAGGCGACCCTGGAACAGGCAAGTCCCTCCTAGGAAGAGCTTTATCCGAAAAATTAACTCAGGTTTACAAAGAAAACGGCATAAAACTTTTTGACGTCTTATCGTGGAAAAACCCTGTTCTGCCCAGTCAGCCCCGCGTATCTATCCACAAGGTTGGCGAAGGAAAAAAGGTGCTGCAGACTGAGCAGCGCAAAGAGCTTAAGCGCAAGTTTGCCACAAAAATCGGGCTCCGAGCAATTCAGGGTCTTATGCTCACGTTAGGCGTGTTCCTTCTGGCGTTAGGCATGTACTTCATGATTGACGCGTGGCAGACCTGGAACGCCAACGGCGTATCTATAGGCGGCACGTCTTGGCAGGACCTGTACAACTATAACTTTTCAGCTTACTTCGTTGACCGATTCATAAACCTCGTGCCCCTGACATTCATACCCGGAGGAAGCTTGATCTTCTTCAGCGTCTTCATCTGGTGGTTCTCACGCATGGGGGGACTAACCAATCTCCGCGGTGTCGGAGGAGCTCAGCAATCAGATGTGCCCAAACTCATCGTGGACAACGAAGCGGGAACCGCCCCATTCGTCGACGCCACAGGACACAGGAGCGCTCAACTCTTCGGGTCCGTAGCTTGGGATCCGTTTCAAACAGGCGGGATGGGCACACCCGAACACCAAAGGGTTACCGCAGGCGATGTTCATGTGGCATCATTAGGAATACTGTACATTGATGAGGTCAAGAACCTGGACCCGGAAGAGGCAGTTACGCTGTTAACAGTTCTGGAAGACGGGCAGCTGCCCATAACATTGCGAGGAAGATGGCAGGGCGGAGCCACCTCAGCCATGGCGGTGTCAACCGAGCCTGTACCAGCTATAACCTTCCTTGTTTGCGCAGGAAACTTTGACAGCATAGGCCAGATTCATCCCGCGCTTATGGACAGGATTTACGGCTACGGCAAAGTCGTGCGTATGAACAACGATATGCCTAACACGCTGGAAAACAGGCGTAAATACGTCCAGTTCATAGCGCAGGAAGTCAAACGCTTCAACCTCCTTCCGTTCCGAAGAGACGCATGCATGGAAATAGGTGAAGAAGGACGCCGGCGAAGCAACAAACGAGATGCGCTTACCACGCGATTTAGAC
>CAZPND010000165.1:0-3709 GCA_964587975.1 uncultured Candidatus Bathyarchaeia archaeon | reverse complement strand
TTCCCTAACCGTTGAAGATAACCTTGTTGATGACAAACTTGACATTCAATCCTTACCATTCTTTCACCTCGCTACCTAAACGTAGGCAGACCCTTGAGAGCTGTTCAGGCTTATAATGACCATTAAAACAAATTCAGGGAGCGTCTAGAAAACAGTCCTATAACAAAGGATAAGTTCTAGTTTAACATATTATTATTTGGTTGCTGTTATGAAGAAAACAGCATTAGCAATAACGCTAATACTAGCAATCTCTGTTTTACTAATAGCTGGAACGCTGATTGCTGAAGTGGCTAATGCTAATTTCCTTCCAAATGATACTCTCACTATCACCTCTCCAATTTCCAAAAAGGTCTACGCGACCACTTCTATCCAACTTACAATAACCGCTCTTAAAAAGGAACCTACTCCAGAAATTGTCAGCATTACTTACCGTCTTGATGAAAACCCAAATGTAACAGATACTCTGACTGATTTGCATAAATCACTGGGATCTAGTCTCCTTGACCACTCTCAGTTCTGGGCAGAAACACTTTTGAACAACTTACCTGAAGGCAACCACACTCTAAAAGCTTATTCAACAGATGCTTATGGCGAGCACATGTATGCATCAGTAGATTTTGTCATTGACACCAGCTACACAAGTCCCCTTTCAGTTGTATCTCCTCAAAACACAACCTACACCACAACTGAAATCCCATTAACCTTTACTTGCAGAGAAGAAGGAAAGTATTATGGTGAGTTCTCTTATGGTGCTACCGTGCTGGACGGAATTGATTGTTCAGATTACATTTATGGCAACTCAACTCTGACTGATTTGTCGGTTGGCAGTCACACAATACAAGTAACAGTGCGCACTGAAAATGGGTTCTTTTCTGAAACGGTACAATTCAGCATATCTCAAACTCCAGACTCTACAGTCTCTTCCAGTCCTTCAACAGAACCCACACCTACTCCGCCTGAAGGCAGTTCTTACTCTATTCCAGCAATAGTTGTAATTGTACCTGTGATTCCGATAGCTGTTGGCTTAGGTCTACTAGTCTACTTTAAAAAACGCAAGCACTAGAGACTTAATCAAATAAGGTGTGTGTGCCTTTCGAAAATCCAATCACGATAAAACACTTATAGGCTATTCAAAAAGACACAAAAGCACTCTATAAAACCTGATTTAAGCTTCTGTGGCGTATCTGCCTTGCTCTGTGAAATCTCATTTTTGGCATCTCTTGCTTTCTCATGGTTACTTATTTCTTGTCTCTTCGGTTCTTCTGAGGCCAGCGTTCAATGCCCAAGTCCACTTAAGTAAATTGCGACAAACCGCTAAAGTATTTTACCGCTTGAACAGTTATCGAAGCGCGTTCATGTCTTTTATGGTTAAGCGAAGCCGCAGCAAACTCACTAAAGCAGCAAGCAAAGAAATGGGCGCAGCCACCAGAAGCGGAATCCCGCAAAGATTTACAACATATTGAGGTATTATGAAGTCCGCAGGCACTACCGCCATGTACGCTTGCCACCCCAAAACGAATAATGTCACACCTAACGCGGCAAAACCGAATATCCCTGCCGTCTGCACCTGAACATCCGCCAGAACTTTTGTCAACCTAATGCGTAATTCTCTCTCTTCCGTCTCCATACAAGTCCTCTCAGTTCCTATATGATAGCAGTTTAACTTAAATCTTTTAGAATAAAGGTCCTGATTGCTTGCCAGCATGTTTCGCACTGAAACATAAACGTCATACGTCACAAGAAAAAAAAGTTGCCGTTGCGGGGGTACCTATTAAAGTAAGCTAGATATTGCTGTTAATGGAGTTGAAACCTATCCGCAACGATGCAAAAGCGTATTCAAAATCTTTGCTTGTTTTCGGCAACCTCGCGGTTACAGCATGGATCTTGTTAAGTGCATTGGCCTGCTGGTTTTTTAATTCACTTTTAGGATGGTTTTTTCTTGTTTTCGCGTTTGTAATGGTCTTTGCTATACTGCGGAGGATGGGTTGCAGCTCATGTTACTACTGCAAATCCTGCACAAGCGGGTTTGGAAAACTAGCCGACCTGTTCTTTGGAAGCGGCTACATGGCAGGAATAAACTCAAGCGTAACCCTAAAAATCATTTTCGTCTACGGCTTACTAGGCGTAGTCCCCATGGCTTTCCTCGTTGTCTCCATAATCCAAGAGTTCGCCGTAACCAAGATTGCCGTGTTAGCGCTCCTTCTGCTTCTCCTGTTTTACAGCGGCAGCAGAAAACCTAAATAACAAAAATTTCTGTTCTGGCTTTCATCATTAACAGCGTAGCTTGACAGCAATTGTTATCTCTTACCAACCAGAAAAGAATACCGAAAAGGAGAACCGCGTATGCCGAAGAACTTCACTTACACGGACGCAGGCGTAGACCGTGAACAACGGCACGAATCAAAAAAACACCTGAAAACCCTAGAGGACACATACAGCTACAGCAGCTACGGCTCCGTGAGGTGCTTGCCGTACGGAAACATCTTCCCCATTGGCAAAGACGCCTACTTGGACCTCGTCATCGAAGGCGTAGGCACAAAAGTCCTCGTAGCTCAACTCGCAGACAAATATGACACGATAGGAGTTGACGCCGTTGCCATGGCGGTCAACGATGTGATTCGTTCAGGAGCCAAGCCGCTTGCCATCGTCGATAACATTCACGCCCAAGCCAGCGACCCCAAATTGGTGAAAGCGTGGCTCGAAGGTGTAGCCAAAGGCGCCGCGGAATCAGAATGTCCCGTGACAGGCGGCGAGATAGGCGACGTAGCTGAGATAATAAAGGGCATAGCTGAAGGCGCAGGCTTTGACATGATAGTGGCAGCCGTAGGCCAAGTCGCTAAACAGGGCATAATCACTGGCGAAAACATCAAACCTGGAGACCCCATAATAGGTCTCCGCAGCAGCGGGCTCCACAGCAACGGCATAAGTTTCGCAAGAAAAATTCTGTTCAGTCAATGGGGCGGAAGGTACAAGCCAGACGCCATTCCAGACGGACTCGACAGGGAAATAGCTCTCGAGGTTCTGGAACCCACGAAAATCTACGTGAAGCCGCTTCTTGCTGTAGCTCAAGCTGTGAAGGTCAAAGCAGTTGTACACATAACGGGTGACGCTTACTTGAAATTCAACAATCTCACGAGTTTCTCGCCGGGCATAGGCTTCGAATTCAACAACTTCAAACCGCAACCCATCTTCGGGTTAATACAGAAAACCGCGCTGGAACTGGGCTACACGGTTACGGATGAGGAGATGTTTAGAACCTTCAACATGGGATGGGGCTTCGCCATAATCGTAGACAAAACAGACACGGAAAAAACGTTAAGCTCCTTGGAGAGGGCTGGTGCTCAATCGGAACAAATAGGAAAAGTGACCTCTGAACAGAAAATTGTGGTTTATCACGCAAACAAGAAGCTGGTTCTGGTATAGTTCTTTGCAGTTTTAGTGATGAAAGCGTTTAAATGCCGTTTGTTTAACATTTTAGCCCATGAAATACCGCGCTAAAATAGAGGTCAGCCTTAGACCTGGTCACAGCGACCCCGAAGGCGAAACAGCTGCACGGTTACTTAAAGAACTTGGCTATGCGGTTAACGCCGTAAACGTCAGCAAAGTGTACACGATCCTTCTTGAAGCAGAAACGGTAAGTGAAGCCAAAGCGAAAGCGGAAGAGATGTGTAAGAGGCTTCTGGCAAACCCAACCAAAGACAACTACACA
>CAZPND010000164.1:0-3712 GCA_964587975.1 uncultured Candidatus Bathyarchaeia archaeon | reverse complement strand
AAGGAAATTAAATAATTTTTTGAAAAGTATTCTATATTTCCAGTAGAAACTTTGGGGTGTGTGCCTGTCCCTATTCCGTGAGGTATTGTTAACACATTTCATTAGTTTATAGGAATATTGTGCGCTAAAACTAGTTTTTTGTACTGCATACTTTATCTGCTCCATACGAAATAACGGTGGTGCCTCTGAAAACAATAGGGATAAAGAATGGGGAATCCAAACATACTTGACGACGTATTCGAGAACTTTGTGAAGAGTGCAAAACTTTTCAAGGATCGAGAGGTTTTAAGGCATGACTATCTTCCCGATAGGCTACCTCATAGAGAAAATCAAATAAAGCTTCTTGGCGCAGCTGTAGCTCCTGTTCTGAAAGATGCACGTTGCTCAAACATTTTTATCTACGGCAAAACTGGCACTGGAAAAACTGCTGTAACCAAATACGTCTTAAGCCACTTAGAGGCTAAGGCAAAGGAGTATGGGGCGTCGGTTAGGTTTTGTTATGTGAACTGCCGGATGACAGGTTCTGAATATCGTATCTTTGCGAGCCTTAGCCAAAGTGTGGGTTTAGCCATACCCTTTACCGGTTTGTCCGTTGGCGAGGTTTTTGATAGATTCCGTTCAAGCTTGGATGTGTCACGTACACTTTTTATTATCGTTTTAGATGAGGTTGATGCCTTGATTAAGGATCGTGGTGACCACATTCTGTATGAATTAACAAGAATAAATGAGACTCTTCGCAAAAGCCGGGTTTCGATAATTGGCATATCTAATGACCTGCGACTGAAAGAATTTCTTGATCCTCGCGTTTTCAGTTCCCTTAGCGAAGAGGAGATGATTTTTAGACCTTATGATGCAAGTGAACTGCACAACATTCTTTTTGAACGTTCAAAACTTTCATTCCGTGAGGACACGCTTTCTGAAGCTGCTTTGAACGTGTGCTCCGCTTTGGCCGCAGCAGAACATGGCGATGCTCGTCGTGCATTGGATTTGTTGCGTGTGGCAGGTGAAGTTGCTGAGCGGCAAGGGGCAAATCTGGTCACAGATGAACATGTGAGAGAGGCTGAAAAGCATATTGAGCATAATCGAATTGTTGACGCTCTTTCAAACTTAACTCTGCATTCCAAGTTAGTTCTTTTAAGCGTGTATCATTTGAACAAGTCCAGTGCCACTACTGGAGAGATTTATGATGTTTACAATGAACTGTGCGGTGAGTTGGGAGTTGGGCTTCTTACGCAACGCCGTTTAGGCACTCTGATTAATGAGCTTGACGCGATGGGTCTTCTAAATGCGAAAGTTGTGAGCATGGGACGCTATGGGCGAACAAAAAAGATTAGGCTGGAAATAGCCCGAACGCTCATAAAAGACGTATTCGGAAGTGACGAAAGACTGGATCCTCTTATGGGATACGTGCCAAAATTGCATTCAAAGGAAATGCGCGCAGGACGTTAAAGCGGCAATTGTTTCTTTTTCTATACGAATGAGAGAACATTTAGTTCTAACGTTTGTAGGTTAACCAAGGGTACTTTTCCAGGCGTTGGGACCAACCCAAGTTTCTGCATGTAATCCGTTTGCTCTTGCCAGCCGCCTGAATTCACGACTAATACTCCTCGATAGCTGCAACAGCCTGTTACGTGGATGTGGCCAGCGTGGAAGATGTCTGGCACTCGTTCTATGACTAGAAAATCTCGGTTTTCTGGGGATAGCATTGTTTTGCCGCCGTACAAGGGCGACAAGTGGCGGCTTTGTAGTAGTATTTTCATTGCGTTTTCTGGGTGGTTGTGGTCCAATCCAGGTACTGTGGCGATTATGTCATCTAGACTTCGGCCATGATACATTAAAACTTCGACGCTGTGGAGGCTGACCACGCATGGGTCTCCTAGGGAGTGTACTCTGCCTGATTTTTGAAGGGTTTCGAGGAAATCTTCGGCTATTGCTGGTTGGGGTAGCGCTTTTCTGGGGGCGTCGTGGTTTCCAGGTGAGACTATGACTTCGATGTAGTCTGGGATTTGTTCGAATAGTTGTGAGGCAAGGTCGTATTGTTTGTGGACGTCTTTTATTACCAGTTCGTTTATTTGATTGGGGTATACTCCTACGCCGTCGACGATGTCGCCAGCGACTAAGAGGTATTTTACGTGGCCTGCGATTTCTTTCATTTTGTTATTGCCGTATTTGCCGTTAAGCCATGAAACGAATCGGTCGAAGGCTTCTTTGTGAAATTTTGTGCTTCCTACGTGCATGTCTGAGGTGAGTACTGCGTAAACGGGTTCGGCGGCTTTATGTTGGGGTTTTTGGCCGATTTCTGGAAAAATTATGTCTTCTGCTAAGAAGAGTTTGCTTCTTGTTTTTACTACGGCGATGCATACGACTTGGTCAGGTAGCAGTCGTTGGGCTTTTCGGTGTAGTTCTTCTCGTGCGTTGTGGGTTACGAGTATTGTGGCGGTGGCTTGCAGGTCTTCAACTGTCAAGATTGTGTTCCGTTTTGATTCTCGTTTTTCCGTTATCATGCAGACTATCTTGAGTTTTGTTTTGGGTGGCGATTTTACGGCTTCTGATATTGGAGTTGCAGCTTTGACGTCGATTCTTTGTCTCAGCAGCCGTTCTACTCGTTTAAACCTGTCTTGAAAGTATTGGAGGTAATCTTCGATTGTGCCGTTGGAACTCAGCTTGCCTGTGGGATCTTCTATCACGTTGATGTCTGCTTCTACCTCTTTGGCGTAAGGGTGAAAAACGCTTTTTCCTTCAATCACTGGTTGCTGTGGAGTTTGCGCGTTTGTGTCGTGAGGTTGCGCTGGTTCTTCTTTTTTGTTTTCTGCCTGTTCCAGCAGCGTTTCTAGAAACCCTTTGTCGATAAATACTGGCTTTTCCTCTAATTCTTCTATTCTTTGTAGTGCCTTGTTGATTAGTGTGGTTGGGTCATCCTTGGTGGCAACTATGCTTAACAGTTCAAATGCTGCGCTGTTTAGTTGGTATCCTGCTGTGATCGTTGCCTCAACTGCTCTTTGAAGTTTGTCTTTGTCGCTCATGTGAGTCCTCAATTTTCTATTTGGATTGGTTGTGCTGCGCTCTCCAGCACGGTTTTACTGGGTAGGGTTAAGAACTGCTGTTAAAGCAGCTAGTATTGCGGGTTTTCGCTTCAACATAGCTCTTATTTTCCTTCAGCCTAAATGTTTTGATGATTCTTAAATTTGCTTCTACTTTCCACCGCTGTTCGTTTCTTTTGTGCTTTGAAGGTGGATGTGCTTGCTTATACTGTTTCTTCTTTATTAGCTGTTGTGTGGCGATTGATTTCTGTCATTCGTTTCTGCGATTTTAGCTATCGGCTGTTTTTTTACTGAATTGCTTTACAGGCCTAATTTAGAGGTTCTCCAAAAATCTATATCGATAACACATTTGCCTTAAAATTTTAACATGTGCTTTCAAGTTTATATACACGATTTATTATTTAGATATGTTATTTCCAAAATTAGGGGATAACTGTAATGGGTGAATTACGCAAGGTGCAGCGTACGCCCACTGGCACGTTTTTTGTTTGTTTGCCAAGGTCTTGGGCGGAAGAGCATGGTTTGAAGAAGGGTGCTTTGGTTGCTCTTGATGAGACTAGTGATGGTAAGCTTCTTGTTGATCCGAAGTATGATGTTGAGCAGGTGCCTAGGGTTGCTACTTTGACTGTTGGGTCGTTTTTGGGTCGTGAGATTATTGGGCGTTACTTGTT
>CAZPND010000163.1:0-3745 GCA_964587975.1 uncultured Candidatus Bathyarchaeia archaeon | reverse complement strand
GTTTTTATGCTGTTTTTTTGGACATTTTTTTGGCTAAGGCGTAGACGATTGGTATCAGTATTATCGCGAAGGCTATCGCGAAGGCCCATGCTATGTTGGCGACTATGGCTGTGACGTTGGGGAACGTGGCGAATATGGCACCTGCGCCGATGACGAGGAAGATGCTGTAGAGGATGAATTTGGCGTATCCTGCGACTGGGATGAATTCTTTGTGGTCGTCTGTTATTGATTTTATTAGGCCGTCTGTTAGTGCTACGCCTGCTCCGATTAGTACGAAGCCTAGTATGAGCGGGTAGATGGTTTCTCCTGAGAGCAGCAGCAGGTCAAGGGCGAGTAGCAGTATGAAGGCTACTAAGCCTATGAGCAGTAGGTTTTTGAGCATGTCGGCTATTTCGGCTTTGGCTTCGGGGAACATTGGTTTGAGCATTTTTCCGATGAATGAGGCGAGGAAGTCGACGAGTATTATGCCGAAGACGATGATGAGGATTCCGCCGAGGAGCCTAGGCAGGTAGTCTGCTATGGCTGCGAGGTAGCTGCCGATTGTGCCGCCGACGTTGAGGATTTCTATGGCTAGGATTACGGCGAGTATGGTTATGAAGGCTTTGAGGACGGCGCCGACGAAGTTTGAGAGGTCTAAGCCTGCGTTTCTGAATGTTTGTCCTGCGGTGGTTTGTTCGAAGCCTTTTTCTATGCCGAGTTTTTCGATGATTCTGTTGACTGCTTTGCCTACGACTATGCCGATGCCGTAGCCGATTAGGATTATTATGATGGCTGCGATGACTGAGGGTATGGCTGCTATTATGTCTCCAACCATGTTGGAAAACATGTCACCGATGTTGAGTAGTAGCATTGTTTTTCACGCTTTTCTATTATTCTTGGGAATATTTATAAAACTGTCTCTAGGGTTTTGGTGGGTGGTTTAAAGTTTGTAGTTTTTTTGTGTTTTTTGTGGTTTGAGGGGTATCGGGAATGGTAATAGTTGGTTGTTGTTGGGGCTTGTGTCCTCAGAAATGTGTCATAAATCGTAATATAGGTTAAATCTTTTAAAGGTAATCTGCTATATTCAGATTAGAAAAATAGGTGTGATTGGTCATGAAGAAGAAAAATGGAGAAGAGGAGAAGATAAAGCACATTCTTACTGACCCGAAGTTGTCGGCGATGAAGGCGATGCTGGAGAAGGATCATGCGATTGATTGCCTGTTTCTGCTTCATCTTAGCAGGGGGAAGTGGAAGGAGGCGAAGGATTTCATGCGTGCGAACAAGTTGACGTTGAGTGATGGCACGTTTAGGGCGCGGATGATTGAGATTGAGCAGCTTGGCTTGGCGAAGAGCGAGCGTATTGATCCGCTTAAGAAGTACTATTTGATCACTGAGTTGGGTGAGAAAGTGGCGAAGCTTCTTCTCGGGTTCTTTGAAGAATTCGATGTTTAAGCTTGGCGGCATATTTTCGCTCAACTGTTGTACAGTTGGTTTTCTGCCGTTCGTTTTTCCATGGTTTTTTCCATGTTCTTGTTTTTTTCGTAGTTATGTTTTACACATAGATAATATTATGTATTAAGTCGTAAGATTTAAATCGGATACCTCCTCTAACATACTCATCAATCCCAAAGGAGGGATAGAAAGAGAAATGAAAACTTTAAGAAAAATAAGGAAAAACGCAAAAGCCCTAAGCCCCGTAGTCGCATCAATCATACTCATCGCAGTCACAGTCGCAGTCAGTATAGCAGTAGCAGCATGGATGGGAGCCTTAACAGTCGGATTCATGGGATCGTCCTCAATGACAATTACCGATGTAGGTTTTGCTAGCGGTACCACCATAACAGTTTATGCCAAAAATACTGGAACAAAAACAGTAACTGTCGCTTCAATAAAGATAAACAGCGCTAATGTAGCTACATGGAGTTCCGCGAACGGAACATCAATTGATGCTGGAAATACAGTCACTTTGACTCTGACCCAAGCGTATACTGATGGAAATCCATACAAGTTTGACATTTACGACGGTAGCGGACAAGTAGTTGGCTCATACCAAGCAACAGCGCCAAACTAAATTTCCCCATTGTTAAGCAAATAAAGGGGTAGGGTGAAAATAAAAAACACTCCAATCTCCCTTTCTCTTGTTTCCTCTCTGGAGGTGCAAAAAACAAAATGGTAGTAGAAATAAAAGAATACGAATCAGCCGAAGATATAGCCGAAACCCTAGATAAAGACATATCAAACACAAAAAGCACACTGGGCGAATACCTGCGCCGACTAGACGAAATACGATCCCTAGCCGAAAAATCAAAGAAAATACGCGAAGTAGTCATGAAACTCGCAGGCAAATCCAAAGCCACCGGCGAAAGCCTAGGCGAAATCAGCGTAGGCACCCTCAACATAGTCCTCGACGCCAACCCATTCCACGAACTCACCGCAATCGAATCCGTAGTCCGCAGCCACCAAGAACGACTCTTAGTACTGCAAAAAGCCCGCGAAGCACTCAAATGGCTAGACCAACTCGGCGACACAGAAGGCCTCAAATACCTAGTGGTTGAAAACGAAGGAGTCCCAGAACGCATACTGTTCAAAATCTCCTAAGTTCGCAGCCCAATGAAAATACCATCCGCAGGAGTCAGAAAAACATGGAAAACGAAGTGTACGCATTCGCACTCAAAAACACATTGACGGAAATTCAAAACGCTTGCCCAGACGTAACCAGCAACTTCATATTCAAAGACGGAAAAATCATAGCCAAAAACAAAAACACAGAACAAGAAACCGCAACTCAAACCATAGAAGCCTTCGATGCCATAGCCGAAAGGGCAGACCCAATAGGTGACCTGGAATCAATAACCATCCAAAGCACAGAAGGCAAAGTAAACATCGCCGCAATGGAAGACTTCTACTTAACAACCGTCTCGTCAAAAGAGGCAGATGAAAAATACGTTAACACCCTAACCCGAATTTTAATCCCCATAGTTATCAAGCTATCCGAAAAAATTCAGCCTGCCGCTCTAGACAAAGAGACTATCACAACCGAGCCTGAACCCGAACCAGAAGAAGATGACGCATACGAACCCCCCGAAGAAAACTTCGACCTAAACGAAAACAACGAAACCGAAGAGATGGACCAGCCCGAAGAAGAAGAACCCGCCATGCCCGAACCAGAACCAGCAGAAGAACCCGAACAATACGAACCAGAAATCGACGACGAACCCCTGCTTCCAGACCCCCCAGTAACACAGCTCATAGTCGAAAACCTCGGCGGCCTACTAGTTCCCTCAGACACAGTACGAGTCGACCAAGAAGTAATAGCACGATGGAACGAACTCTTCGGCGACAACAAAATCAAAGAAGTCGAAGTTGAAGCCCTAAACGGAAAAACAACCCGCTGCAAATTCAAAAACATCAAAAAATCAAAAGACACAGGAAAAGGCATAGTCAAAATGCCAGAAAAAATTCAGCTAACCCTAGAAACACAGCAAGGCGAACTCGTCACCATAAAACCCATAATCGAATAAACGAAGTGAACAAACAATGGCAAAGAAAAAATCAGCCCAAGAAAGCGCAACACCCATATTCGTTGATGAAGACGAAATCGCCGCGCCAGAAGATGACCAAACCTTTAAAGACCTAAACGAAAAACTCGCAAAAATCCGCAAAAACAGAGGCGTAATAGGCTACATACTTCGAAACACAACCTCAGCCACCATAGACCTCAAAGAACCAGAAAAAATAGTTGAATACGCCATCTTCTCATCCCAAG
>CAZPND010000162.1:0-3796 GCA_964587975.1 uncultured Candidatus Bathyarchaeia archaeon | reverse complement strand
TCAGGGAAACACCTGGGCTTTGCTCGCCGTCGCGTAGGGTGGTGTCAAAAATTCGTATGTAATCCGAGCTTTTTACGGTCATGTCAAATTCACCTTTTCTTTTTTGAAATCTCGGCAGCTATGGCTTCAGCCATGCCTATAGTCGTGGTTTTACCGCCTAAGTCTGGGACTGTGTTTCGGGCGCGCAGCGTCGCCACTACGGCTTCTTCTATGGCGTTTGCTGCTTCCAGGCACTTCGCGTCGTTGTGCCGTTCACCCAACCAGTCCAGCATCATCTTGGTTGCCAGAATCATCGATAGGGGATTAGCGGTTTGCTTGCCTACCCTGTTGGGCGCGGAACCGTGAATCGGCTCGAAAAGCGCGAACTTGTCCCCTATGTTCGCGCCTGGTGCCATGCCTAACCCGCCGACAAGCTGCGCCGCCTCGTCTGAAAGGATGTCACCAAACATGTTGCACGTCAACAGCACATCGAAGTCCTGTGGTTCCTTGATGAGTCGCATGGATGCCGCGTCAACGTACAGCTCGTTGAAAGCTATGTCGGGGTACTGCTTTGCGGTTTCTCGGCAGATGCTGGCGAACAAGCCGTCGGTTACGCGCATGACGTTGGCTTTGTGGATGGCAGTGACCTTCTTTTTGCCGTTGCGTCTTCTCGCGGTTTCGAAGGCTTTGCGGGCTATGCGCTCACAGCTTCTGCGCGTAATGACTCTTAGGCAGATGGTGGTGTCGGTGCCTATGGTGAACTCTTGCCCCTTGTAAACATCCTCAGTGTTCTCTCGGACGAAAAACATGTCAATGTCAGGTCTCGCCACGGCAGCGGCTGGATACGCTTTTATGGGGCGCAGATTCGCGTAAAGATCAAACATCAACCGTAGCCTCACGATGACGTCGGCGGCGGTTTCGCCCACGGGTCCCTTCAGGCATACGTGGGACGCTTTGATTTTTTGTATGCTGTCTTCAGGCAAGGCTACACCTCTCTTCTCGAAACATGCGTCTCCCGCTTCCGCCTCTACAATGTTGAGTTTTAAGCCGAATTTGCTCTGGACGACGTCTAGGACTTTCAGGGTGGCGTCGGTCAGTTCGGGTCCTATGCCGTCGCCTCTGATCAGGGATATATTGTACTCGGTCATTTCTTGTTCAGTCTCCTGCGTAAGTTCTCTATCAATCCTCTGTCCGCCAGAATCTCCAGTATGAACGGTGGCAGCTTGGCGGCCTGAAAGCTTTTGCCCTGTGCCAGGTTCTGTATGGTCCCAGCTTCGAAGTCCACCGAGACCTCGTCACCGTCGTTTACGGCGGCTGAGATGCCCTTGTATTCGATTACGGGTAAACCGATGTTTATGGAGTTTCGGAAGAATATGCGCGCAAACGATTCCGCCAGCACACATTTTACGCCCGCGTACTTCAGCGCTAGGGGCGCTTGTTCTCGGCTGGAGCCGCAACCAAAATTCTTCCCGCCCACCACGATAACGCCTTTCGCTGCTTTTTCGGGGAACGCAGAATCCAACCCCTCCATTGCGTGCTTCGCCAACTCCATGGGGTCGATCAGCACAAGGTATTTTCCTGGCAGAATCACGTCTGTGTCAACGTTGTCTCCGAATTTTACGGCGGTTCCTGTCACCTTCATGCTTTCTGCGCCTCCAGTTCTCGCGGGTCAGTTATTTTGCCCGTTATGGCGGAAGCCGCTACTGTGGCTGGCGACGCCAAGTAAACGTTTGCTTCTTTGCTGCCCATTCTGCCTATGAAGTTTCGGTTTGAAGTGCTTACGCACGTTTCGCTTGAGGCTAGTACGCCTATGTGCCCGCCTAGGCATGGGCCGCATGTTGAGCCGCACACTAAGGCGCCTGCGTCGGTGAAGATTTCTATCAAGCCTTCATTCAGCGCTTGACGGTACACTTCTTGGGACGCGGGGATCACCAGGGTTCTCACGCCGTCTTTGACCATGTTGCCTTTCAGGATTTGCGCTGCCGCCCGCAGGTCTTCGATTCGCCCGTTGGTGCATGAGCCTATGAAAGCTTGTTCCACCGTGACGTTGCTCATTTCGGAGGCGGGTTTCACGTTATCCACGGAAGAAGGATATGCGATTTGCGGCGTTAGGTCTGTCACGTCAATGTCCACCACTTTCTCGTAGACGGCGTCAGCGTCACTTATTAGCGATTCGAACGGCGCCAGCATTTTGGTGGTTCTTCCTTCTAGGAATTTGCGTGTGGTTTCGTCGGGTTCTACGATGCCGTTTTTGGCGCCCATCTCCACGGTCATGTTGCACAGAGTCATCCTACCAGCTATGCTCATGTCGCGTATGGTTGAGCCCCTGAACTCCGCGGTTTTGTATATTGCGCCTCCTGCGCCCAGCTTGCCGATTATGTCCAGGATCAGGTCTTTGGGGGCGACGTACCGTTGGAATTTTCCATGCACGTTTATTCTGATGGCTTCAGGCACTTTCAACCAGATTTTGCCAGTGGCTAAGACCGCGGCGGCTTCCGTGGAGCCTATGCCTGTGGCGAAAGCCCCGAACGCGCCGTAAGTGCACGTATGCGAATCAGCGCCCACTATTACCGTGCCCGGCAACACGTGTCCTTTCTCGGGCATGACTTGGTGGCAGATTCCGCCTTTGCCCACATCGTAGATGCGCAGCTGCTGGTCTTGGGCGAATTTCCGCATCATCTTGTGAAGTTCTGCTGATTTGATGGATTCGGCTGGAACCTGATGGTCCAGAACCACCACTGCTTTTTTGTTGTCCCAAACTTTTTCTACGCCTATTTTTTTGAAGGCTTCTACGGCTAAAGGTCCGGTTAAGTCGTGAATCATGACCATGTCTACGTTGGCGTCCACGATTTCTCCGGGTTGCACCATGTTTTTTCCGGAGGCTTTAGCCAGGATTTTTTCGGTTATGTTCATGGTTTTTCCTCTGTTCTATGGTTAATTTTCGTGTTTTTTAACTCGAAATAATGGGGGAAGTTAAGGGTTTCCGCGTTACTCTTCGATTCTGATTGATCGTACCCCTCGTGAGAGGGCGGTTAAGCCTGTTCTCGCAAGCTCCATTATGCCATACGTCCTCATGAGGTTGAGGAAGGCGTCTATCTTGTCGGGTGTGCCCGTGATCTCTATGGTTAAGGCTTCGGGTGAGACGTCCACCACGCGTCCTCGGAACACGTCCACGCAGTTTATGACATCGGATCGGCTTTTGTTGTCGGGGATGTTGACTTTGATGAGGGCTAACTCGCGGGTTACGATGTTTTCGGGTTCCAGCTGGCTGACTTTCACGACGTCTATGAGCTTGTTCATCTGCTTGACTATTTGCTCTAGGGTTTTTTCGTCTCCGTTGACGGTTATGGTCATGCGGGAAAGGTCTTCCTGTTCGGTGCGTCCGACCGTGATGCTTTCGATGTTGAAGCCTCTTCTTCGGAACATGTTGGATACGCTGTGCAGCACGCCGGGTTTGTTCTCCACTAGCGCGGCGATTACCCGGGTTTTTTTGTTTTCCATTTTAGTAGTCTCCTACCTGTTCGTTTATTCCGCAGCCTGGAGGCACCATCGGCACCACGTCCTCCTCCATCGAGATGGGCACGTCAATGACGGTGGTCACGTCGCTCTTTAACGCTGTTTTGACGGCTTTGATGAACTCTGGGATGGACCTGGCGCGTAAGCCTTGTGCCCCGTACGCTTCTGCCAGCTTGACGAAGTCTGGTACGCTGCCTAGTTTGACTGCGGAGTAGCGTCCTTTGAAGAACATGCGTTGCCATTGGGCGACCATGCCCAGCACCGAGTTGTTCAGCACTATGACTATGACTGGGATGTCTTC
>CAZPND010000161.1:0-3858 GCA_964587975.1 uncultured Candidatus Bathyarchaeia archaeon | reverse complement strand
TTCAAGCCTGGCGAGATAATAGCCACCTGCAAGTACTGCGGCTTCACAACCGTGGTCGAAACTGGGCAAGCCTTCAATTTTGAATATTCGGTAATGCTGAATAAGTATGACGAGGCGCAGATAGAAGAACGGATAAGAGATTGGATGCGCTCGGGGTTCATGAAACCAGGTGATCTTGCCAAAAAGTCTAAAATTGTTGAGAAAAATCTTGTTTACCTTCCTTTCTGGGTTGTTTCTGTGGAAGCTTCAAGCAGCTACAAGGGGATATTTGAACGCATTGCTCCCGCAATCGTGAAGGAAGGTAAAATCGAGAAGGAGTATAACTGGCTTGTTTTGGCGCGGGAAGCGGCGGGTTTCCCGACAAGGGAGTATGATGTCCCGTTGGAGGGCAAGATTCCTTTTGACTTCCGGAAAATTGAGGGTTTCGCGAAGGTGTTGAACAGCGAAATCGATAGAGACGAAGCCATGGAACTCGCAAAGCAACAGATCGAGGCGCATCATCGCTATCTTCTCAAAGAGGACGTGGACAAAGTCGTCGAGATGCAAACGGTGTTCAACGCGAAACAGGTGGTCTACCTGCACGCGCCCATATGGTTCATAAAATACGACTACCGAGGCGAGAGCTACCAACTGCTGATTGACGGTGCAACGGGAATGGTTGTGAAGGGCGACATACCTCAGAAAGGATTTGGGATACTCTAAAGAAAATCTTTAAGAATTGAATTGCGTATTAGGTGATTGCCAGAGGAATGCGATGGAAGAGACTAAAGCTACTGCTCGGAAACCATTCGTCTACGGTGCGGGCGCGCTCATAGTCCTCGTCGTTTCGGTAGGTGTGGCTGCTATAGTTTACGGTTTGAGCCTTCTCTCTCTTGACCTTCTAAACATACCCGCTTGGATTTTCGGTCCCCTGGGCATTTACACTCTGGCTTACTCGTCCATCGCTGGCAAGGAATCAACTTACTATGGCGTCTGGGGAGTGGTTATGGTTGCGGTTGCCGTCATATTCGGATTCTATAACATAGTTAACCCAGTCGTTATTCTAGGTGTTCTTGCAATCTTGATTGCCGTCATAGGTATAGTCGCATATCAGAGGAGTAGAAAATGAGTGAAAAAGACTATTTAGGAAAAGTTCGCGGAGAAAGAGGTCTCCTCGAGAAAATAATGGGCTACGTCCCAGGTTACCACGGATATAAAGAAAAAGAGCTAAGACGGGAAAGCGACCGCCTCGTAAGGATGGATGTGGTCAACAGGCTTAAAGATGCCAAAACGGTTTTCCGCAGACGCTTTGCCGACCCAGTGGCTGTGCAGAAACTTGGCGACGACTCTTACAAATTTGACGCTTTAACTTACCGACTTGACCGCGTCACGCAACGTATCGACCGTGCAGTGGCTGGGTACGCTGGTATGTTCGATGCAATTAAAGTTAAGGAAGACAAACTTGACTCGGTAATTCAGCACGATCTGAGTCTCATAGAGAAAGCTGAATCTATAAAAGAAGATGTTGAGAAGGTGGCATCCATTGAACCCGGAACCGACGATTGGAAAACTGCAATGGACGCTGTAATCTCCAAGGTCCAAGACCTCGACAAACTGGTCGATGAGCGAGCCAACCTTCTCAGAGGCTTGCAGGCATGACTTCAGCGCGTTACCAAGGAATAAATGTGCAGATAGATTTTTTACAAAAAACTTTGCCTGAATACGTTAAGAAAACAGGGTGGAACGTTAAAAAGGTCATTTACTTCCCAAACAGCGTCATGTTTGAGTTGAAACGAGGCTTTTTCGACAAGGCCACAATCAACGTTAAACAGATTGCTCAGGACGTGACCCTCGACGTTGAGTGTTCACAGGAGCTTATGGACATTGCGGAAACCGCGTTGACCGATTCATGTGACAATCCCGCTGCGTTTATGGGATGGAAGGAACAGGAAAGAAAACAAGCCCAAGAGTTCATGAGTTCTGGTACAGCCGCCCAACCTCAAGCACAAGTTGCTCAATCCGCTGCTCCAAAACCTGCGGCGCCGAAGCTAGAGGCTTGTCTGCATTGCAATGCTCCTTTGACGTATGACCCTGAAGAGGTTCTCGTAATCTGCAATTACTGCGGATACATCAATAACCCGACTGGAGAGCAGCCGCCACGATACAGCATGCTACCCGTAGATGTCAATGGTTCAGAAAGCCTTGAAATCGCCAAAGACCACGTTGGGAAAGGCATCCTTGTTACGAAAGGGATGGCGGAACGCGCGGATTGGGGCGCGATAATCTTGCGGTACATTCCAATTTGGAACGTGCCTACACAGCTTGAGGGTAATGTTGAGGGCAGAAGAGGGCTCATGAAAACGAAGGGCGCAAAAGGGAAGGTGGCACAAGACATAGCTTTAAACGCTTTAGCCGCTGGTTTAGGCGGCATTTTCGGGGGCGGAAGAGGGCAGGCGTCTGACAGAGTTGAATCCGTTTCAGTTAGCGAATTAATGGACGTATCCGTTATTGCCCGTAAAGCACCCGAGTACCAGCCAGACGTGGGCACTTGCAAGTTTCCTTTGAACAAGAAAGAGTCTTTCAGGAAAACAGGGGAGGAGACTTTGAACGTGGAAATAAGCGCCAAAGAAGCAACAGAACGAGCCAAAACTTTGGGTCTAGAGGAAGTCAAATCAAGATACACGGCCATACGCAAATTCAACGTCACGGCGCGTCCTGCGGGAGAACCTGAACTGATATATTCTCCTTGGTGGTTTATAGAGTATAATATGGGAGGAAGAGCCTATTCCGTGATAGTTGACGCATGCAGTGGCTGCGTCGTCGCGGGACAGAGACCTTGGCTTCCCAAGGGAGCAAAATGGAGGTAAAATGAATGCCAAAAGTAATTGAATGGGTTGGACCGCGAGAATCAGATATAGTTTGGAGATATCCAGTTGAAGAGATCGCTTGGGGAGACAACCTCATAGTCCACGAGTACGAGGCTGCTGTGTTCTTCAGAGACGGCAAAGCCTATGATGTGTTTAGGGCTGGGCGTCATGTTTTGACAACACTTAACTTGCCTTTGCTGACAAAGATTTTATCAAAAATTACTGGCTTCAACAAAGTGCCCTTCTTATCTACAGTCATTTTCATCTCGCTTAAGCAGTTCCAAGGAAAGTTTGGGGCGCAAGGGCAAACGAAAGAGCTTGCACCGCTCAAGTTCTTCGGGGGCTTCTGGTTCAGAGTTGAAGAACCCAATCTCTTTGTGAACGAAGTTGTCGGTGGGCAAGGTAGCTTTTCAACAGATAAACTGCAAGAGTTTCTTAGAGGATTCTTCAACGAGCGACTCATTGACACTCTGAGCCAATACTCACTTGTGGACGTCTACGGAAAACTTGACGAAACAAGTCTCCTCTCAAAGAACCTTCTGTTCGATGCATTCTCAAAGATCGGGCTTGAACTCATCGAAGTAAAGTTCGAGGGAATAGATACAACGCCAGAATTCAGGGACAGACTATACTACATACGCACAGGCGTCGCCGCCACCGACGTGCTTAGAATGGAGACGGTTCAGAAATCTGCCGAAAGCTTGGGTAAGAGTTCAGGCGGAGGGGCAATCGGCGCGGGCGCAGTGATCCTTCCGCAAGTGTTACAGCAGCAGGGTCAAGCCCAGCCGATGGTGCTGTGTCCCAAGTGCGGCTTCCAGAACCCGCAAAACACAAAATTCTGCGGGAACTGCGGCACCTCTTTGCAGGCGCAACCTGGCGTGACGTGCCCGAAATGCGGCACGGTGAACGCGGCTGGAGCCAAATTCTGCTCAAACTGCGGTGCCCCATTGCAGGCGACCGTTAAGTGTCCAAAATGTGGCACGGAGAGTCCGTCAGGTACCAAGTTCTGTCC
>CAZPND010000160.1:0-3860 GCA_964587975.1 uncultured Candidatus Bathyarchaeia archaeon | reverse complement strand
ACGCTAAGCTCCTGAGAGACATGACCACTGCAATCTCCATTCTTGTGGATGAAGCTACCTTCAGGATTGAACCTGAAGGTTTGAAACTGCGCGCGATGGATCCGTCCAGGGTTGCCATGATCGATTTTGAATGGCCTAAAACAATCTTTGAAGAATACGATTGTGAATCACCCTCAAAAATGTGCATAAACATAAGCGAGTTGCTGAAACTTCTTAAACGCGCTGGCAAGGACGAGGCGGTGGAACTATCTCTTGACGATAAAACTGGGCGTCTGCAAATCAAAATAACAGGGAAATACAGTCGTAACTTCACCATGCCCACGCTTGAAGCATCAGAAGAGGAAGTTCCGACACCTAAAATAGCCTTCAACATAAAAGCCAAAACCACCACGCATGGGCTGAGCCAAGCGATTGAAGACGCTCAGCTTGTAAGTGACCATGTGCGGATAGAGGCGGATGCCGAGAAGCTGGTTTTGAACGCTTCGGGCGACCTCATGGGCGCGACTATTACTCTTCAAAAGGGAAGCGATGCTCTGTTGGATTTGGAAGTGAAAGAAAATTCGAAAGCGACTTTCAGCCTAAGTTACTTGTCTGAAATCATAAAGGCGGCTTCCGCCACTTCTGACATTGCAACGCTTGAGTTTTCAAGTGACATGCCCGTGAGAATTGACTTCCAGCAGACGAAAGAGGGAAAACTGACTTTCTTCCTCGCGCCAAGAATCGAAACCGAATAATGATCTAACATGCAGATGGAAACGGTACGGTTCACTCAAAACGATTTGGCGAAATACCCTTTTCTGAGAGAAACCGCTGAGCACATGAAAAAGATAGGTTTGAAAATTGAAGATTTGGTAAATCCTGAGATGGCGCAGGTTCTCATCCGCGCTGAAGAAAGGGTTAAAAACGCAATTGTATCTGTCTCCGTTGGCGAGAAACGTGAAAACTACGTGGAAATCCCTTCTTTTCCTGTTGCAATTATGTTGGCGATAGCCACCAAGAACTCCTTCATCAAGAAACGTTACGCTCTAGCCGAAGCAAAACAAGCTTTCAGCGACATGCAATTTGAAACTCGAGAGAGAATCATGACGATTGCACAGGACTTCGGATGGAATCTTGGGCTAAACAGAAACTCTGAGATACCTTTCGAATTCGCGCTCAGCTTCCCTGACTATTTGCGGAACACTGCCCATTTGCGGGACATGAAGTGGAAGCTGGTAAACCGCGTTTTGGCGAACGGAAAAGTTTACCTAAACCAGAAAAATGTTGCAAGACTGCTGCAAGAAGAGGTCCGAAGACGCATTGAAACAAGACTGGACGCAACCGAACTTCCAATTTTTCCAGAGAAAATAACGGAGATAGCAGAACAGATACTAGAATTAGCCAAAGAAAGGATTGGACAGGAGGAAATGGAGGGCTTCCCCAAGGTTGTTTCGCAATTAGCTTTTCCACCCTGCATCGTAGCCCTTCAGGAATCAGTGTCGAAAGGACATCACCTTTCACATGTGGGTCGATTCACCCTAACTTCTTTTCTCGTAAGCATCGGCATGCCTCCTGAAAAGGTGACTGAGTTGTTCAAGAGTTTTTCAGATTATAACGAAAGACTGACGCGATATCAAATCGAGCACATAGCCGGAGAAAGAGGTTCCAGAACAAGGTATACACCGCCCCAATGCGCGACTTTGCAGACTCACGGTGTTTGCGTGAATCAAGATGCTTTGTGCCGTTGGGTTCGTCACCCTCTGGCTTATTATAGGCGTAAGCTGAAGCGATAGCCCACTTTGGCCCATCAAAATCCATTCCGGGTCAACTTTTTTTCTTAAAATTTATTAATTCACCGCAACCGCTATAGAATAAGTGGCTCTAATGTCCTATCAGTTAACGGGTGCTCTGGGGGGAATTTCAGATGTGGGTGTAATTCTCCCGACGTACCGTGAAGCGGAAAACATAGCAAACTTGGTTGATGAAATCGAAACTCTTCCGCTTGAAACCTCAATCCTGGTTATAGATGACTCTAGCCCTGATAGGACCGCGGATGTCGTAAAGAACCTGCAGAAAAAATACGGCAACATAATTCTCTGCGTCAGACCCGAAAAACGCGGGTTAGGAACCGCCATAACAGACGGCTTCAAAATTTTTTTGTCCCTAAGGTTCCCGCCGAAATTTATTATGACCATGGACGCGGATTATTCGCATAATCCTAAAACCATACCGGCGCTGTTGTCGAAGATGCAAACTGGGTGCGGCATAGTGATTGGAAGCAGGTACTGCAGAGGCGGCAAAATAACTGGGTGGTCATGGACAAGAAAAATAATCAGTCGAACCGCAAATCTTGTAGCTAAATTTTTGGTTGGATTGAAACTTCACGATTGCACAAGCGGCTTCCGCTGCTATTCCACCAAATTTATACGAGCCGCAATCAGGAGCCTGCACAGCCAAACCTACGAAATTCAAATCGAAACCCTACGGCAAGCCCTTTCCAGAAATTTCAGCATCAAAGAAACCCCAATATCGTTTGTGAACAGAAAACGTGGAAAGTCCAAGCTTTCGCTGACAGAGATTCAGAGTTACATTTCCTACGTTTTTAAAGCAACACTGCACGGACGAAGATAGCGCAGCGCCAACGGCTAAACTTCCCTTTCACACGAAATTAAAATAACGACATGGAACATATGCTTTCGAATACAACCAACGTGAAGCGTCTTTAACGTGGGGAAGATTTCAATGAAGCAGAACGCAGTAAAAAAATTTCTTCTTCTCACCGCTTTGTTGTTGCTCACCTTTAGCATAGTTCTTGCTGTTGTTAGCCTATACTCCGTGCCCACGGACGAAAAAGAAACTCGGGTTATCATCGATGATTCCTTCAGATTAACACCGCAGGAAATGTTAAGATACGGTTTAGGTTCTTTCCAAGAAGGCGCGAACATTTCCGTCTCATTCCATAAAGCGCCAAGTTTGCCTTTCAACTTTTCAATACAGACCTACAACGGCACGCAGTACTCCACGATGTCAGCAGCGGACATGTCTTACTCGTTTACGGCTGCCACCGACTATTACGACGCGGTTTTCTTCACCAACGCGACGGAGGCAACCCAAGTTCATTTTACAGCCTCGGTTCAGAAGCCACTGGTTCTTTTTCCGTTTTCGT
This sequence comes from uncultured Candidatus Bathyarchaeia archaeon, assembly GCA_964587975.1. Taxonomy (GTDB): domain Archaea; phylum Thermoproteota; class Bathyarchaeia; order Bathyarchaeales; family Bathycorpusculaceae; genus SG8-32-3. The sequence continues at coordinate 715 of CAZPND010000160.1, read as the reverse complement.
GGCTTACCACTTCCGCCAAAATCCTGTTCTTTTTCAGCCTCGGAGCTGTCACGCTTTTGATGCTGAAACCCGCTCTCCGCAAATCCTCCGTGCTTCGGGCTGATGCGCACAACGGACAGTTTTTGAGACTGAAAACGCGTCGTGTACTGTTGATTTTGATTCTGCTGTCCCTCGTATTGTGGCTTTTCCTTCTTGTAATGAACACTAACCCTTTAGCGACGTTCGAAAACTGGTATTCGGACCACGCGCGGCATCTGTACTCCGCTACCTTGTTCACAAAAGTTGGCTTTTCGATTTTTGACACTCCCCTCGGAACATTAGCCGATGCCGATAATTCATACTACAAGTTTGTAACGTGGCCTCAGATGCCGCATCTTTACCCTTTAGGCAGCGTCCTGCTGTTTCTCCCTATTGGTTTTTTGCTTCAGAGCGGCGTGGATCAAGTTTTTGTCTTCAAAACTGAAATAGCTGTTTTTCTCTTGTTTTCCCATGTTAGCCTGCTCTATTTTCTTCTGAATTCTTGGAAGCAGAAAATGTTTCCTTTGCTGAAGCTGGTGGGAATTTACACGCTATACGTTCCCCTAATCGTTTACTCAGCGAATGGAATGTTCGATGCAGTTCCGTTCCTCTTTTCCTTAATCGCATTACCTTTCTACTTCGCTGAGCGGTACGACTATTTTCTTCTGTTTATTGCGCTCTCTGTAACTTTCAAATA
>CAZPND010000159.1:0-3873 GCA_964587975.1 uncultured Candidatus Bathyarchaeia archaeon | reverse complement strand
GGGCATCTTCTGACGATTTTTCGTAATATGTTAAAAAGTTGGATTTGGCCAATAGCCTGTTGAAACACGAACATTGTAACTTCTCAAAAAAATTCTGGGAATAGCTATGAATTCCCGACTCCGCGGGAATGACGATTGAGTGTAAGTGTCTGTCATTCCTGCGAAAGCAGGAATCCAGTGATTAGCAGCAAATAGAATATACCCCAACTTATTGAGAACTTACAGATCAACAAGCAGCGGAGCTAATCCAAGGGAAGGTCCATCAAGAAGGACCAGGCGGGGATGGAGAATGAGGAATAACCTGGCCTGCAACTGCTCTCAGTACAGTGGATTTCCCGGCTCCGTTGGGACCAATAATGCATATCGATTTCCACCGTTTCTTACATATCATTTTGCAGCAGTCTTAGCAACGTATGCCTGGTAAAAATGTCACTACTTATAACATCCACAGCTCTGTCTCCCTCTACAACAGGCATTGCAGAAATTCCGTTAAGCTCGAGCTTTCTTATCGAATCAAGGATGTGGTCTTTTGGGTCTACAGTCACCACGTTTGAAGACATTATGGTTCTTAACTTAGTATCGTACAGTGTCTTATCAGATGAAGCGCGCGTGATATCCCAGTCAGACACTACACCCACCAGTTTGCCTTCATCAGATACTACAGCTAGGATATCGCTTTCAGACTCAACTAAAACCTTTGCAGCGTCATGCACAGAACTGTTTTCCTTTACCGTGCTAATCTTGTACATAATTTCGCCAATTGTTCTCTTCTTCTCGCTTGAGGTTATACGCGATAGGCTAATCTTCTCCGCAGCCTCTGAAGGAAGCATATCTGCATACTGTGAAAGCAAATTTACAAATTCTATTATGTTGCGCCTTATCTCCTCGTCTCTTATTTTCATTCCAGCTTCTGCGCGCTTATTAGAGAGTTTTTTGAATTCATCCCTGTTTTTGTCAAGCCAATCTTCTACCTTTTCCTTGTTGCCAAGATAATACTGATGTATCTGAAGGTGTTCTGGCGTGGGAATATGCCTCTCTTGTGCAGCAAATATGACACCGCCCGAGTTTACAAGATAGTCCGGTATAAAAAGAACACCCTTGTCGCGGTAAACTACCCTTTCCATTTTTAACCTCCTGGACTTTACCTCAGGGGCAGGCGAATAGGTGTTAGCACCCTCAACAACCACACTCCATTTGCCCATCTCGTCGACCGTGATTGAAGGATTTGATGACTTGTCAAGATCGAGGTAGTTAGACACGGGCGCTGCAGGGATAAAGCAGAATGCAGACTCCCGAAGGAGATTATTGCAATTGTTTGAATAGGTGATCCCGGTTGCATCGGAGGCATAGAGCTTATTCTCCTCGACAAAGGGCCTTACAGCCGTTTTGTGCTTTTCCCACAGATCAATTAGCTTGTCTACGGGCAAGCCCTCTTCAGAGTATAGGTAGCCATCCTTACCACTTATGCCAACGATTAGCGGAACGTCTAAAGGATCGTCCCCTGTCAGGATCTTTGCCACATTTGCTCCGACTGCACCAAAACCCTGGATCAGAACAGTTACGTCTTTTAACCCTGGAATTTTAAGGTCATGAAACTGTGGGAACTTTTTAAGCTTATCCAGTTCACCCATAACAGTTTTAAGCGCAGTAACCACTCCGCCTGCAGCTCCACCAAACAGATCAATGCAAGTACCTCCCATCTCTTCAGGTTTTGAAAGGGTGTTATCAAGTCCATTTTCAATTGCAATGGCCTTCATATCAGCGTCATTTGTTCCAACATCCGGGCCTGGATTGTAGATATCCTTGTACCGATATAAAAGATGGGCAAAACCTTTTATCACTTCTTCGTGTTCTTCCTTGGAGAGAGCCTGGCTCGCAACTATGCCAGACTTTCCCCCACCGTAAGGAAGCCCTGCGGCTGCGTTCTTGAGTGTCATACCACGTGCCAAGTTATGTATTGTGGGTGGAGTGATGTCTAAAGCAAGGCGTATTCCTCCCATTGCAGGTTTGCCCATTGAAAGGTTGTCTACAACAAGATAGCCGCCTATCTGAATCGGGCTTTCATCGTCCCACATACATACAACAAGATAAGGACCCATGCTGTCTGCCGTGATCCCCAGGCTATGAAGACAGTCAATCTCAAGGAATCTAAATTCCATGAAGCGGAGGCTACCCTGCGTAATCAGGCTTTCTTCCCAAGGCTTCCTTGTGAGGACATTGGTTAAGAATTCATGCATCCTTTTGGGTATCATGATATCTAGCCCTTGTTCAAAAGATTATGAAATCTTTTGAACAAGGGCTCCCTCATGCAGATTCCAGGCACAGATTACCCCAATGCCTGCTTTAGTTAAGGCATCAGCCGTCCGATTGAGCGCATCGTGCTTATCCAGGTAGTTGCGCTCTAGCTTTGCCATCAGGTCTTGCTTGAGGATATCCTCTTTGGACAGAAAGTATTCCAGAATATCGCTCGGGTGATCTCGCTTTTCATCGATCTCAGGATCGGCACCCTCGTGTTTTGCCGCGATGTTGGGCACTTCTTTGGCAACCTCCACAAGCTCATCTCGGCGATTATATGGCTGGCGCACAATGGATTTGTAGGTTTCTGTGATGTGGTGCTCGAGTCGCACCACATTGGTCAGGCCCAGGGCACGGCGGATAGTGTCGCTGGCTCGAATGGTGTCGTTATTGACGGAGTTGGAGAGGTTGAAGCCGATCAGACTGGTGGTGCCATCCTCTCGGGAGAGCATCCGTGCAGCCATAAGGGTCCAGAATACGGCAAAGGGATTGTCGTTGCCCATATACACTGAAATCTTGAACTCATTATCGATTCCCAGTTTGTAGAGCATATAGGCGAGGAAAATAGTTCCTGCGTTAATGTTTAGCACCTGCCTGATACCGTAGTTAGTATAATAGTGCAGATATTCCTCTACCCACTTAAAGGGATAGTCGTTAGGCTGGCCGATACCGCCGAAATAGCCAGTTATTGTCTCCGGCCCACCCAAATGTATATTGGAGCCGTCGGTTCCCTTGGTATCTAAGGTTTCCACATAGGTTGCACCTACGATCTGCATGGCTGCGGCCACAGCTAGGGTATCTCCCTGGTCTTTCACCTGCTCGGTCATATTGCGCACGCGGATATACCGGCCGGGCATCAAATCTTGCTTTTTAATAGCCTGCTTGGCCTCAAGAATCAACCAGGGGAAAAAATTTAGTGCGCTGATTTCCAAAGTAACGGCGTTTTCTTCATTAAAGGTCATACTATCCGCTGCATCACCAAGGATCTTCTTTCTATAGTCAGACACCGTGATAAATGCGCCCGAGTCCCTCTGTTCAGTTAGCCATTCAAGATCTGCCAGATAGGGAGACTTCTCTTCTTTAAGCCGGGTAAGGAGATTCTCCAGTTTGCGGGCTTCATTAGCTTTTCGGTTGATCTCTTCTGGGCCGCCATATTGTTCTACAATCTCGAGAAGCCTGTTTATTAATTCACTGTCTGGGTCAAGGATAAAATCATTGACCTCCTTTAAACGTTCCTCGTTGATCTTTAACCGTTCACGTAAATCGGCCATGGTTTTGCCCTCCTCTCAAGACAGTCATTATTTAAATTTCTTGATCATATCTTTGAACTTCTCATTTTCGCCCTCAAGCATATGGTAGCAATGCTCGTCGCCGGGGAAAGATACTGCCTTGACATCCTTGACGTACTCTTTCATCGCATTTGTTATCACCTCGGATATATTCGCATACTTCTTGACAAACTTGGGTGTGAATGCCTGGAACTGGCCGATCATATCCGACACAATTAAAAGCTGGCCGTCGCAATCAAGTCCTGCCCCAATGCTCAATACCGGAATTGTTAGCTTATTGGTGATGAAT
>CAZPND010000158.1:0-3936 GCA_964587975.1 uncultured Candidatus Bathyarchaeia archaeon | reverse complement strand
ATAGGGGGGAGGTCCGCATTGGCGTTTTTCACAACCAAAAACATGTAAACTTCCTTTAAATAAGGGGGGTATAGACTGCACCGAGCATAAGAGTTGCATAGCTGTTCCGTAAAGGTTTACCAGTTGGCGTGTGCTTTTCGGTAAGGTCCTCTTTTTCGCTGTCTCGCTTTTTTCTTTTCATCTTCCTTCTCCAAAGCTTCGTCTTGAACTTTTTCGACTTCGTTTACAGTTTCTTCATCGTTGTTTTCTGTCAAAAAATTCACGCCTCCAACGCCGCATCACGCGTGCATTATGAGCTTGTCGATTTCTTTTTTGTCATCTAGAAACTTTTCGTATTCCTTGAAGTTTTTGAATACGCGCATAAAGATTAAACGCATGTTTTTGTCCACGCAGTAAACTATGTGCATCCCTTCCGTTTTAGCTCTGAAGACCATGCAGCCATTCACGTGCTTTTCAAACTTATGCAGCTCATAGAAATCAGAATTGGAACAGTCAAGAACGTCTCGTACAATCGCTTTCGCTTTTTCTTCGTCTCTCAAATCCTTGAAAAACCGTTTGGTAACAACAATACTTTTTATGTGAGGTCTAACCGCCATAAAATGGCTGTGGCAGTTGAGACAATGATCCTTCTGCTCGACACAAGGGTTCTTGGGTTCCACACTAAAGTAGGAGTCAGCCACAGACATTAGCGCCGCCTCAACAATCTCGGACGCAACATTCTGGTTATTTCGCCAACTTGCCATTAATTATTTCCTGCACGTTTATTTCGAAGGCAGCCACAGGATTCTCAAGCTTCCACGACTCCAACACCAGCGGATGAACCTCACCTAAAACACCCACATCAGTTCCGCCAACCATAACCGTGCCAACTCTTCCCTCCATAAAACTCGGGTGCGCCGTTTCCTTTATCCGCCAATCCACCCCAAAATTCATCAAAAACGCATCCAACGCAGACTTAATTTCACTGAAACTAGCAGTCGGATGCGTTGTCACGGCTGCCAGCCACTCCTCATCCCTGGTTTTCGTTTCCCTCGTCTCGTCCAAAACCGTAACCTTGCCCAGCTCAAAGACTTTCTGTGGAAACTCCACCGACTGATTATTACCCAGAAACCCCATCAAACCCGGCAACAGCCAGTTCCGCAAACACGACAACGTCAGCACTTTCGGGTTAGCCACCTCCACAATCCGCGTTTTCTCACGGTTCATCTTAACAAAAAGGCTCTCGGGATTCGTCAAGGTGTAAGTTAAAACTTCCTGAAACCCCAACCCAACCATCAACTCGCGTGCAACGTCAACAAGGCGCTGTTCAGGCTTCACGCCTCCAGTTGTAGGCAGCTCACGCCAAAACGGCTCAATATTATTGTATCCATAAGCAATGGCTATGTCCTCCACCAAATCCACCTGGTGCATCACATCAACGCGGTAACACGGAACCTGCACCCCCAAACTGTCTTCGCTGACGCTTTCCACCCCAAAACCAGCCGTTAAAAGCAAGTCTGCCATCTGCTCTGCATCAAGCTGAAGCCCCAAAAGCCGGTTCGCGTAACCCACACGTAGGTCCATGCGCTTGCTGCTGAAGTCAGGAGTCACCACCGTTCTAGAAGCGTAAAACGGGTCACTGGGATAACGCACTGAAGCAGCGTAAGCCTTGCCTCCCCTATCAATCAATGCTAACGTCACCAAGTTCAGCGTGTTCAGCACCGTCTGACGCATGGTACCCGTGACTTCCACAAGCAAATTTCCCGTTTCTTCCGTGACTCTGCCCAGATCGTTTGAGTTTATAACTGGTGGAAACGACAGCACCTTCCGTTCCGAGTCCAGCAAAATCGGGTAAACACTATGTCTGTTAATGATGTGACCGTATTCTATGCCTTTCGGGTGCCGCTCCAGAATCTCCGCCAAGTTCATCTTCTCCTCAAAGCCAAGCGGAACAAAACTGACTTCAGACGGCTGCGTAACCGAATAGTTTAACGGCGGAGAAATCAAATCAAAATCGTAAATTCCGATGGACGTTTTATGCCTGTTCCGCCCATAAGTCTGATCAAGCTTATCCTGCAAGTGCATAAGCCCACGAATAATCGTATCGGTGAGCCTAACGCTTTTGACGATGGAACAGCAAATAAACGGGCGAATCGCGGTAAGCTCTGCGGCAACATTCACATCTAAAATAGGCTTGCCAACCTCATAACATCTTGGTCCTTTCTCAAACCCGAGGAAGTCACGCAACACCCGAGCTAAACCCTCAACACCCCACAAATCAGGACGATTCGTATCCTTAATTTCAATGCTTGCCACATCATCCTGCTCACTGTAAACTTTCACTTCACTCTTGACAAACGCCAAAAGCCAATCCAACTTCTCCAAATCGCCACCCCAGCTCCAGCCAAGCAACCGCTCCAACTCCCCGCAATCAACATCAATCGTAGGCGTTCTAAGCCACCTCCTTCCTTCTAACCCAATCAAGGCTTTGGCTGAAAATGTCACGGATATCGTTTATGCCTGCACGCATCATAAACAAGCGGTCCACGCCCAAGCCCCACGCGATAACTGGCACTTCGATGCCTAAAGGCAAGGTGACTTCAGGCCTGAAAATTCCTGAACCGCCAAACTCAACCCAGCCGTAGCCTTCCTTGTAAGCGCTTAATTCGACGCTTGGCTCGGTGAACGGGAAGTAGTCTGGTTTGAACCGTACTTTGTCTGCGCCTGCGATTTCAAGTGCGAACTTTGCTAGTACGCCTAGTAAGTCTCTGAGCGTGAGGGTTTTGTCGATGACTATGCCTTCGACTTGGTTGAATTCGTTGAGGTGGGTTTTGTCGTTGATTTCGGGTCGGTAGCAGCGTGCGATGGAGAAGTGTCTGCTGGGAATCTCCAAGTTCTTGCTAAGCAGGGTTCTTGCGCTGAGGCATGTTCCGTGTCCTCTGAGAATCAAGCGCTTGGCTTCTCGTGTTGAGTACTTGTATCGCCATCCTGTTGAGCCTGTGCGCCATCCATTTTCGTGTGTGGCTTTAACGTTGGCTAAGGCAGTTTCGTACGCGTTTAGGTCGCCGTATTCCGGGTTTTTGACGAAGTATATGCCGTCTGTTTCGCGTGCTGGGTGATCCTGAGGCGTGTACAACGCGTCGAAGTTGAAGAATGATGTTTCAACGCTTGTGCCTGTCATTTCTTTGAAGCCTAAAGTGACTAGTTTTGCGCGTACTTCTTCGAGGAAGCTTAGGTACGGATGCTTTTTTCCAGGCCATGTTTTGGCTACGGGTGCTTTGATGTTGTATTTTTGGAGCTTGCTGGTTTGCCATTTGCCGGTGATGATGAGTTCTGGTGTGAGCTGCGTCACTTCTTCAGCTGCTGCCGTGCTTTCTTTGGCGGCTTCTTTGCCTTCAATGGTGATTTCTATTATGCGGTGGGTTTTGTCTTCCGTTGTAAGCAGCTTGCGCTTTTTCAGGGTTTGTACGGCTTCGTGCAGTTCGGCGCTTAGCACGGTTAGGGGTGCTTGGTTTTTGCCATGTAAATAGCGAAGTAACTTTTCGTCGCTGCCTTCTGGAACCGCAACTTCATGAAGCAGCGGGTCTGCGATTTGCAGCGTGTTTGTTTTTGAGTTGTAGGATGCCCAGTTTTTCCGCAGAATCCAGCCTAAGGCGATTTGCTTAAATTTCTGGTCTAAGCCTGCTTCTGCAGCGGCTTTGTCAAGGTCGGCTTCTCCGCCGTGTGCGGCTAAGGCTTTTATGAGTCGTCTTTCGGGCAAGCCGTTTTCTGCGTGTGTTTCGCCTTCTGCGCCTAGTTTGACGATGACTTGTGGCTCTGCGTGTATTTTGGCGAGTTTTTTTTCTTGAAGGGTTAACGCTGTGCGCATGACTGCAGCGTCGGATAATTCGGCTTCGCTGATTAACTGTTCCACTGAAGCTTTTCCGTCTAGCTTCTCTATCGCGGAAAGAACTTTCA
>CAZPND010000157.1:0-3939 GCA_964587975.1 uncultured Candidatus Bathyarchaeia archaeon | reverse complement strand
CCCAAAGCCTGTACCAAGCCACCGCCACGCTGATCAATAACGATCCAGTGGTGGACGACTTGGAGCTTGAGGCAGCCGCGTTTCTCTACCTTGCGGGGCAAGGCAGCCTAGTTGATAACGGCTTTGTCAACCGTGCCATTGCGGCGCAAAACTACGACGGAGGCTGGCGGCCTTCCAGCAACGACCCTGGCGAATCAAACTGGCATGCTACGGCAGTGGGGCTTTTGTTCCTGTTGCATGTGGAATATCCTGCTGACTTGTATCCGCCGATGCTGGCTCCTGCTTCGCCATAAGAGTTGGCGCTCTGAATCCAGCGTCTGCACGGGTAACTTTGCCTGTTAAAAGGCGTCTTCCTCGAAACGTATGAGAACGCATGTTGGAGACTAAGCTTTCGATTCTGAGGATGTTAGAAAATGTTTTGGCGCTTGCGCCGTTTTATTTTTAACTTAAAAAAGAAAAAGGGATAGATTGTTTGGTTTTTTGCTTTGCGCTTATCGTTTCCTTAGTATAAGGATGGCGAAGCCGATTGCTACTACGATGATCAAGGCGGTTCCGAAGCCGATGACGTACGTGTCAGTGTTGGATGGTGGCGGTGGTGTCGGTGTTGGCGTGGCTTGTGGTGCTTCTGCTACGCTGATGTAGGTTGATGCGGTTGATGCACCATAAGCTTTGGATCCTGCGAATGTGGCGAATATTTGGTAGTCGCCTGGAACGTCGGGTGTGAATTTGATGCCGTAGTTGCCGTTTATGTCGCTGGTTGTGTTGCCGATTTCGTAGAAGTTGCCGTTGGGATCAAGTGTCTCTAAGACGACTGGAACGCCTTTTGCGTTTGCAGGCTTTCCTTGGTCCATGAACATGTATTCCATCCATGCGCCCATGTCTTCGTCGGATATTGCTGGTGTGCCTTTGAGGCTGAAGTCGAACATGTCGTTGGTGTTGCGTCTGCCCGTGGGAGTCTGATCTGTGACCGTGCCGGTGAGCATAACGCTGGCGCCCAATGTCGGAACAAGCTGCGGACCGGAAAGTGTCATGGCGCTGTCTCCTTTGCCGAGGCAGTATATTTCGTTGTCATAGAAGTTGAGTCCTACTATGTGGCCGTCTGCCATTTGCAGGTACTGTCCGGTGAGATGTGCTCCGCCGTTGGCTGAAAACATGAGCATTGAGAATATTTCCGTTCCGTCCGTTGCGTTGATGCAGCGTAAGTTGGGTCCTCGCCACATGGGCTGTGTGATAGAGTGCTCACCCGTGAGCGTGTAGATTTTTCCGTCAGCGATGGCGAACATGTTTATGGGGTAGTTGCCGTAAGGTGATTCAAAGCCGACGTTCTTGGCTGTGAAGTTCCAAAGGATGTCTCCCGTGGTGATGTTGTAGGCAAGTATCACTCCGCCGTAGCCAGCGGTGAGAAGTTTGCCTTGGTAGATGTTGCTAATCATGGTGTAGTAGTTGTTTTGTGGTTCGGGTTCACTTTCCCAGATCTGGTCTCCTGTTGTCAGGCTGTAACCCCATCGTTTCAGCAGTTTGGGACATTGCAGTAGTATCATGCCGTCGTCTGGATCCACGCCTGTTATGGCAACTCCTGTTCCGAAGAATCCTGATGAGAGGTTGAGCGATTTCGACAGAAATGGCTGTGTAAATTCTGTTTTATACATCTGCGATCCAACTGCTCCGCGTGATTGGTCAAGGTTTACGGCTAGCATTGTACCTGGAACTGCGCCGTCCTCGTCGTTACTTCCGAGAGCACCGAAGATTATCTGGTCACCCTCACGTATGGCTTGGACGCTGAGGCCCGCTACGTTCGGCATTGAAGCGTTCAATGAGAAGCCGAAGTTTCCGTCGTGGATATAATAGCCGTTATAGGTTGGTGGGTTAGGCCATCCAGTGCCGAAAGCGCCACCTGAAGGCCGCCATTGCCAGGCTGTAGTTCCTTCGTTGAATCCAAGCTCCGTGGGTATGGCAGTGTTATTCCATATCTGCAGATAGTAGTTGGGGTTTGTATTGTTTCCCAGATTAGCAGCGTTGTAGTAGCATATGCTTCCGTCTAAGCCATAAACTTCAGTACCGCCGCCACCGGAGCCGAAGAAGGAAAACGATGGTGCAGACACGTTGGCGATTTTACATATAGAATGACCCGTGTGTGCGTCAATCATCTCCCAAACCTGCTTTCCTGGTTGGTTAGTAAAACCTGGAGGCAGAGTGACACCAGAAGTTATCCACAAGTATGGATAGCCTCCGTGCTGGTTAGGCGACTCGTAATTGTATATCTGACCTTTCGACGGCATAGTACTGTTTCGGAATTCCATCGTTTCGCCTGTGTAAAGATTAACGACAAGATAGCCCTCTGACACATGTGCATCTGCGCGGTCGTTGTAGAAAATTTTTCCGTCCATGATTATTGCGCTGAAACTAAGACCCTGGTAGTGCCCGGTTTCAAAGCCTGTGTTACCAAACCTTTCGTCCATGATGCCGCCCGCATAAAGTGGTTTTGTCCATATTATGTGAGGGCTTTCTGGACCTATGCCATAGACGAAACGCTCAGTTGTGCCACCATAAGTCCCTGCTGGTCTTATAGCTGCACCGCCAAGCCAGTTTCCAGCCAGTACGTACCAGTTTCTGCTTGCATCGTTTATTGGGCGAGTCCACGCTCCTGTTGGTAGAGGTGCTTCAGGCCATGGCTGTATTGGTTCTTCCTGCACGGTGAATGTCACAGGAAGGCTGTCAGCAGCGCTGTAAATACTGTCAACAGCAGGCGTAAAACCTGCCGGTGTTTTTTTCGTTTGTTCAGGTATGAAAGAGGTGACAGTGTAGGTGCCAACCATCGTTGGTGTATAGCTATAATAACCACCGCCCACAGGATCGGACTCGGGGATCGTTATGGTTTCGTTGGTCCCTTCAGGGTCTGTAACGATGAATCCTACGTTAGACCAGTGAGCTCGACCACCAGTCGCGATTTCGCCGATATCCGGTGGGATATCTGCTGTCCACATGACAAGCAACACTTGCTGGTTAACGCCTATGACGTCGGGGCTAACGGATACGTAAACTGCGCTTGCATACGTGTTTACCGCGTTAGCGGTTGGAAATAGAGCTACGGATGAAAGAGCAATAGTCAGTGATAGAAACAAAGCAATCATAATAGCAGATTTATTTTTAGGCAATTGCATTTTTTTTCTTCTCCTTTTATTCTGTAAAGACGGGTATGAACAAGTTCCCATATAAGAGTTTGGGAAAATGCAGGATTTAATCAAAAAATTTCAGTTTAGACAACATAGAAGGGGTCTTAAAAGCAAAAAAGACGCAGTGTTCCTAAACAAAGTTTACAGTATATGCATTTGATTCAAAAAGCAGACACAGAACGTCACAGGGTTTTGCTGAGAAAGGCTGCTTGCAGGGTTCGCGGATAGAAAGGTTTGTATTCTGGATTCAGAATTCTTAATACACAAGGCGCTCAAGGCAAATAACAAGAACAAAGGAAACGATTCTATGAAAACCAAGACAACCCTTGGAACCATACTCGCCGCCATAATCTTACTGGGCCTAATGGCACCCCTCGTAAAAGCAGACACACTCGTCAACACAGATTTTGAACAGGAAAGCTTCTCAAAAACAGTGGATTACATGGAATACGTCCGCGCCTACGCCACACTGAACGGCATCCCGCAAGAAGGCTTTGCCAAGTGGCACGCCAACATGTACATGACCTACGTGAACAGCAGCGGCTTAAAACTGCTCTACGCAGGACTCGAAGACATAGCCACAGACGAATCCAATTATTTGCGCATTCCCATGCAATCTTTCATAATGGCTTACAAGACCAACGAAAACAACCGAGACGTCATCCTCGCCTCCACGTTCCTCATGCTCATGGCATTCAACGAAACCGCCAACACAATTACCCCCGATTCTCCAGACACTAGCGACATGCTCTTCGCCTCGTTCAGC
>CAZPND010000156.1:0-3993 GCA_964587975.1 uncultured Candidatus Bathyarchaeia archaeon | reverse complement strand
CATCCTTAGTGTTTAGTCTCAGATGGCTATCTGTCAAATATACCTTTTGTCTCAGAATCACAATTAAGTTGGCTCTCTAGCGCTTGGAACGGTCTATAGCCCCCCTTATTTAAAGGCTGAAGCAACGGTGGAACCTGTGGTTAGGTGGAGTTTTACGATTTGATTTTTTTTTAAAATATGGGCGTATTCTGTTTTTGTGTTGACGCGATGGAAGTTACGGTTTAGATTAAATGCTTGTTGTAAATGGTTTTTTATGCGTTTTTCATCTGAACAGGTCCTTTTCTCGCGGTCTCGTGAGTTCAGTTGTCGACGCGTTTTCCGTTGCCTGGTACTTGTACCCTCTTACTATGGCGGCTGGTATGCCCTCGTTCGATTGACCTATCACAAGCTCTGCCGCGGATGCTAGTTCATCGGCAACAGCGGTTTGTTTTATCCTCAGCACGTAACCGAACAGGTCTTTTTCTCCGCGCCTGTCCCTTATGGGTTTGAACCCTGCTACGCCTATTGCCACGTTTATCTCCCCCATCCTGAAGGGGCGTCCGTGAGTGTCCGAAACGATCACGGCGACATCGCAACCCGTTTGGCTCTTGATTTCCTGCCTGATTCTCTCTGCTGAAGCACTTGGGTTTTTAGGAAGTAACACCACGTTTCTTTCGCCTTCAACATTTGACCTGTCCACTCCAGCGTTTGCACAAACTATGCCGCTTTTGGTTTCCGTGATTATGCTGTTGGGGCCTATGCGTACTATGTCTTTTGTTTCTCGGAGAACTACTTCCACCAATTCAGGTTCTTTTTGGGTTTGCTGCGCTATTTCTTTTGCCCGCTCAGAAGGCGATATTTCGTCAAGGTTTACAACGTTTCCTTCGGCTTTAGAAACGGCAACATGAGTAACAACTATCACGTCGCCATTCTGTATGGGCGTGTTTTGCTTCTCAGCTGCTTTACAAACTAATTCCGCTATGTCATCGCCTTTCTTTATTAACGGCAATTTCTCAACGGCAATTACTTCAACAGTATTCAATGTTGCAAGCCTCCCTTTCTTAGGCATTGGCTAACTCTGCAATGAAACTTAAGTTTATCTACCTCACGAAGCGTCTTGCTCCTCAGGATTGCTAATCGATTTGTACCAAACAATCTGATGGTGGTTTCGGGAAGGTTTTAAAACAATATAAAGTCTATACATTTATTCAGAACAGTTACTTCGCCCTAAATGAAGGAACATCAAAACTTGGGAATCGAAAACCTCAACCGCATTTTCAATCCTAAGAGCATAGCCGTTATAGGTGCAAGTGAAAGAAAAGGCTCTATAGGCGCCAAAATCTTCAGCAACCTTATAAGCGCAGGCTACGCAGGCACGGTTTATCCTGTGAATCCTTACCGGCAGACCGTGCAAGGGCTAAAGGCTTATCCCAGTATCAGCAAGGTCAATGGCAAGATAGACCTAGCGGTCATTGCGACACCTGCACACTTGGTCCCGCAGATAGTCGAGGAGTGTGGAAAAGCTGGAGTTGCCGGGGTCGTAATAATCTCAGCAGGCTTAAAAGAAATAAGTGAAGATGGCGCGAACCTTGAGAAGCAGGTTCTGGAGCATCAAAAAAAGTACGGCTTGCGCGTAATCGGACCCAACAGTTTCGGCGTGATTAGACCGAAAATCAATCTCTACGCTACTTTTGCCGATAAGCAGGCAAACCCTGGGAAAATCGCGTTTATTTCCCAAAGCGCCGCTTTATGTGCTTCAGCTTTGGACTGGGCTTGGGAAGCTCAAGTGGGTTTTAGCGCTGTGGTCTCCACAGGTTCACTGCTTGACGTTGACCTCGGAGACTTAATTGATTACTTTGGAATCGACGCCCAGACAAGAAGTATTTTGGTTTACGTAGAATCAATAAAAGACGGGCGAAAATTCATGAGTGCCGCCCGTTGTTCCGCCCGAACCAAGCCTATCGTGCTGATTAAAGCTGGGCGTTTCAAGGAAACCCGTCAAGCCACACTATGCCACAGCGGCTCTTTAGGCGGAGAAGACGCGGTTTACGACGCTGCTTTCAGACGTGCCGGCATAGTTCGTGTTGAGGCTATTCGTGACCTTTTCAACTGCGCTGAAGCTTTGGCTATGCAGCCGCATCCGACTGGTCCAAACTTGACAATAATTACAAACGCGGGAGGTCCAGCCATAATGGCTACAGACAATCTTATCGCGAAAGGGGGACGGCTCTCGCAGTTAGGCACTGAAGCAACTCAAGCTCTGAAGCATATTTTGCCCCCCTACTGTAGCATAGCAAACCCCATAGACCTCTACGAGGAAGCTACCACCGAAAGGTTCCGAAACGTGCTGGATATAAGCCTGAAAGACCCCAACAGCAACGGCTTCCTGATTATATACACGCCTCAAGGCGCCACCAAGCCTATTGCTCTTGCGAAGACCATAGTGGACTTGGCGAAACAAATCAAGAAACCTGTTCTTACCGCTTTTATGGGTGAAGATGACCGCTGCCGAAAAGCTCGTCATATCCTTCAAGGAAACGGTGTTCCGACATTTGCGACCCCTGAAGAGGCAGTTTCAACCTTCATGTACATGTACGATTACTCTCGAAACTTGGAACTGCTATATCAAACTCCTGAAGAACTCCCCTTCCAGAAACCCAACTTAACCTCTCTAAAGGGAACTCTCAGACGCGCCTTTTGTGAAGGACGCCAAATCCTCACTTTACCTGAATCCATAAGTTTTTTGGAAGCATACAAGATTCCAGCCGTGAAGACGCTTGTGGCGCAGACCCCTGAAGAAGCCGTCGCTTTATCTTCTGAACTGGGGTACCCTGTGGTCCTGAAAGCGCTGTCTCCTCAGATTTCGCACAAATCTAAAATCGGCGGCGTTTTGTTGAACGTTTGTTCCCCAGCAGAAACAAAAGCTCTTTTCGGAGAGATAGCTAACAGAGTCAAGAGTCACAGCAGCACCGCTGAATTTCACGGCGTGTCCATCCAGCCCATGATCCATGAAAAAGGATATGAAATGATTATAGGCTCTAAAAAGGATGCTCAATTTGGTTCCACAATACTTTGCGGGACGGGGGGAACCGCCACCGAATTGTTTAAGGACGTATCCATTGGTTTTCCTCCGCTGAATCAGACTCTTGCAAAACGGTTAATAGAAGACACAACCATCTACAAACACGCGTCATCCATTGGGTATCCCTTAAACGTCAAGCTTCTTGAGGAAATTCTGGTTAAGTTTTCACAGCTTGTCACGGATTTTCCAGAAATAAAAGAAGCTGACATAAACCCCTTGATTGCTAACGCCAATGGGATTGTGGCGGTTGACGCCCGCATAGTAATAGATTGGGAACGGATGATGCGTGAAGTTGCCGAGCATCACGACGACTGCCTTATTGCTTCTTACCCCCAAAAGTACGTTGCAGTAAGACGGCTTAAAAACGAGACTCACGTGTCGCTTCGCCCTATAAAGCCTGAAGACGAAGAGCGTTTCAACGCTTTCATGAAATCTTTATCTTTGGAGTCTATGCGGTTCAGGTTTTTCGCCATAATAAAAGAAATGTCCCACGAAACGTTGACGCGGTACTGCAATCTGGATTACGACCGAGAAGTCGCCATAGTGGCTGAGCTTCAAGATACTGACAAGCCTATAATCGGTGCTGTTCGGTTAATTGTTGAGCCTGGCGGAAGAAGTGGCGAGTTCGCGGTTTTAGTGGGTGATAAGTGGCAAAGTCTAAACCTCGGCTCCAAGCTCATGGACCTGCTTGTTGAGATAGGCCAGGATATGCGTGTGGACAAAATCTTTGGTTATGTGAGTGCTAACAACTTCAAGATGCTTCAGTTATGCAAGAAAAAAGGATTTAAAGTGGAAAAGTTGGATGAAGAGACGGTTATTGCGTCTCTATCTATGTGATTACGGGTTTAGCTTCTGAACTTTTGCAGTTTCTGCAGCATCTCTTTGTCGCCTTCGGCGTCTCCGGCGCATGTTGCGATTATGCCGTCAACGAG
>CAZPND010000155.1:0-4000 GCA_964587975.1 uncultured Candidatus Bathyarchaeia archaeon | reverse complement strand
TACTTTTCTACAGCACGGCAATAGGTTATATACTGCATGTTCATTTAAATCTAACATAACGGGAATTTAAATGAGCAAAAGAAAACCAACAATAGCCATTCAAAACATAGTCGCCTCAGTATCCCTAAACCAAAAAATAGACCTGCAGCAAATAGTGGAAAAGTTCCCCCAAACCGAATACAACCCCAGCGTGTTCCCAGGACTAGTTTTCCGCCTTAAAAAACCCAAAACAGCCACCCTAATTTTCGGAACAGGAAAAATGGTCTGCACAGGCGCCAAATCAGAAAAAGAATCACGAAGCGCCGTAGAAAAAGTAGTCAAAGAACTCAGAGGCCAAGGAATCCAAATAACAGAGAAACCCGTAGTCAACATCCAAAACATCGTAGCCTCCGCAGCACTAGGCGGAGAAATAGACCTAGAAAGCCTCGTGTTCAAACTCGACAGAGTCATGTATGAACCCGAACAATTCCCAGGAGCCGTATACAGAATGGCCGACCCTCAAGTTGTTTTCCTCATCTTCTCAGCCGGAAAACTCGTCTGCGTAGGTGCCAAAAAAGAAGAACAAGTCTACGAGGCAGTTGACAAAATCCAAAAACTCCTCGAAGAAAAAGAACTAATCTACTACCCCGAAGAATAAGCGCCTATCTCATCCTTCTTCGAACGGCAGGATTCTCATCAACAAGACGCTTCAACGCCAACTCAAACGTCTCGTCAGAAGCCAACTCCCTTTTCACGAAAACCCCAGTCCTGCCAACCTCATCACGCTTCAACAAAGCGTGCACACGATCCAAAACCGTTTCCGCTGACACACCAAGACGTTTCGCCGCCTGCTCTTCACGACCAATTATACTGCTTTCAACATGCCCCTTTTCAGAAGGCTCAATCAACATCAACCGCTTGTCCACCCCAACACTGCGAACACCCGTTTTCAACTGTTGAATGTTCACTTCACCCCCAAACCTGTAAAATTCACGCTCAACCCTACGCATGCGCATCAAAGGAAACGACACGCTCAACTTCGAATCCACTTCGATGTGCGCTTTCATGGCATAATTCGGTGTAGCCTGAACCAGCAACCGCGAATTAACAGATACACCCGCTCTTTCCAAAGCGGTTTCCACAAAAAACGACGACGGCAACTCCGCAATGAACACATCCACGTCGCTGTTAACGTTCACATCGCCTCTGGCAACACTTCCATGCACAAGCGCACGCAAACGAAAAACCTCTAAAGCCCGCATTACGCGCATGGCTTTTTCCCTGAGCGCTTCCAGCAAAGCCCAGCGTTCACTGCTGTAGACTACTTCTTTATACTCCGCATGCTTATTCGGCTTAACAGCCAAGAACCATCATCTCTTTCCAGAAAGTTATGGTGCATGGTTTATTTAGTATATGTGCCAATCAAACCTTAACAGCGTGAAAACCGATGGATACGAGCGCAACCGCCACCCTGTGCAGCCTATGCAAACGCAGACCCGCTTTCTTTTTCAGACCGTACTCTGGAGAGAAACTCTGCCAAAAATGCTTCGCTGAATCCATCGAAGCCAAAGTCCGAGCCACCGTCTCCAAACACCACATGTTCAACTTTGATGATAGAATAGCCGTGGCGGTTTCGGGCGGAAAGGACAGCATCAGCCTCTTGCACATCTTGGCTAAAATGGAGCGTCGGCATCCTGAGGCGTCGCTTGTGGCGGTGACCGTGGATGAAGGAATTAAGGGATACAGGGATGAAGCCTTGCAGATTGCAGCGGCAAACTGTCAAATGTTGGGCGTAGAGCATCATGTGGTTTCTTTCGAGAAGCTGTACGGTTTTACGCTGGATCAGCTATTAGAAAAAGCGCAACGCAAAGGCGTGAAAGAGTTGACTTCGTGTGCTTACTGTGGTGTTTTGCGGCGTAGAGCGTTTAACGTGGCTGCTCGTGAGGTTGGAGCCGATAAAATTGCGACGGCGCACACTTTGGATGATGAGGTTCAAACGGTTCTTATGAATATTTTCCGCGGTGACATGTTGCGGTTGGCTAAGGAAAAGCCCGTGACGGATGAGGTGCATCCGCGGTTTGTGCGGAAAGTTAAGCCGTTTTGTGAGGTTCCTGAAAGGGAGAGCACTTTGTACGCGTTTGTTAAGGGCGTTCGTTTTCAGGATGTGCCTTGTCCTTACGCTTCAGAAGCCATGAGGAATGATGTTCGCGCAATGCTTAACCGCATGGAAGAGAAGCATGCGGGAACAAAACATGCTGTTTTTAGGTTGATGGAGCGTGTGAGACCGGGTTTGGCTGAAGCGGTGATGAAAGAAGAGTTTAAAGAGTGCGTTGAATGTGGGGAGCCTGCGTCTTCAGTTTTGTGCCGAACCTGTGAGTTGCTTCGGCGGTTGGAGTGAGTTTATTTGTGGGTGAAGCCTTTTTGGCTTTTGAGTTTTTGGAGCATTTGTGAGGCTTCGAATGCGTTTTTGGCTTGGGCGAGTATTTTGGCTTTTTCCAGGTGTACGCGTGTGTTGCAGTATGGGCAGGTGCGTGTTTTCTGGGTGTTTGCGGCGAGGAGTAAGCCGCCGCAGCGGGTGCATACGATAATTGAGGTGGGTTTCATGGGGTGTGTCTCCGAAAGACTTTTCCACGTTCGGTTAGATAACGTTTAGGGAAGTTGAGTTTGTATGAGTGGGGTTGGTAGGTCGAGGTCGAAGTTGCGGTTGGTGGATTTGGCGGTGCAGTTTTTTAAGAAGGAGGGTTACCGGGTTAAGGAGGCGGATGTTGTTCTTGAGGGGTTTAGTGGTGTTTCTAGGCGGTTTGATCTTGTTGTTCAGAAGGGTCGTTCGGAGCAGGGTGTGTGGATTCGTGCTTGGAATCGTACGATTGGGGTTAATGTGATTATTGGTTTGGATATGGCTTCGGATGATGTTGGTTTGTCGAATCCTATTATGGTTGGGGAGAAGTTTAGTGATCATGCGAAGTCTTATTCGAATAGGCGTAAGATTACGTTGTTGGCGCGGCAGAAGCTTGCTATGAGTTTGAGGTAGGGTTTTAGTAGTTTAGGTATTGGTCGAGTATGCCTTGGGTTTCTAGCGTGCCAAGCCAATCTACGTTGCCAATTGTGCAGTTCTTTTTTTTGTTTATAACTTCGAGGATTTCGTTTGTGATGGCGTCAACGGTTTTTTCTGTGGTGTCTATTTCGCATACTTTTTCTTTTTTCTGTTCCTGTAGTGCTTCGGTGAGGCATGTGTCGAGGATTTCGGCTGCGAGGTTTTCGTTGAGTTTGGCTTCTGGGTAGTTGTTTTTTTGCATGAGTTTTTTTAGTTCTTTTGGGTTGCGGCGTAGGACGAAGACGTGGGTGACGAGGTTTGGTGGGGTTACGGCGGCGGCGTAGTGTCCGTCGATGATGATGTTGGCGTTGTCTGTGGCGTTTATGGTTTCGGTGAGTTTTTGTTGCATGGCTTTTTCGTTTATGATGGTGGTTTGGCGTTTTTTGTCTTCGCCTAGTGTTAAGCCGTTTGTTTTGGCGTATTCGGTTAGGTTGATGTAGTCTGCGTTTAGTTTTGTGGCGAGTTGTTTGGCGGTGGTTGTTTTTCCTGTGCAGGGTGTGCCTGTGATGAGTGTGACGCGTTTCATGATGGTATTGAGGTGTTTTGTGGTAGTTATTGGTTGTGCCGTTTGGTTTTGACCTATTGGAAAAGCAATTTGGTATTTTTCTGTAACTTTCTGTGCTTTCGGGTGTGGTGGGGTGATTTGCGATTTTTGTCTATACCCCCTCTATAAATACTAAGCTGCATGGAATTCCGCGGAACGTTTTCTGCATGCTATTGAGCGTGTTCTGCGCCAATAGGGACCTACCCCCTCTATAGTTTTCTGCATACATCTGCTATTAGGATCCAAATATGACGGGTTGCCAATGAATCGGGCTTAACGAATAGCCCTGAAGTGGACCAAGCTAACTTTCTTGCATTCACCCCTCCACGAACGGAAGGAAAACAGTCCCTTAAGAACCCTCACGAAATTTACAAATTCACAAA
>CAZPND010000154.1:0-4001 GCA_964587975.1 uncultured Candidatus Bathyarchaeia archaeon | reverse complement strand
ATTCCTGTTCGGGTACCACTTTGAACTTTCAGTATTTTAAAAATAAATTGGAATTGCTCAAGCCTGATTTAAAAGAAAGGTTCAAAGTGAAAACCATAGGTCTTTTTGGCTCCTACGTGAAAGGTGAACAGAAAGACACAAGCGACCTTGATGTTCTGGTTGATTTTTACGAGCCTATTAGCCTTTTCAGGTTTATTGAGCTGGAAGATTTTCTAACCCAACAGCTCGGTGTTAAGGTTGATTTGGTTATGCGAGACGCTCTTAAGCCTAGAATAAAGGATAACATATTGAGTGAGGCAATTTACGTTTGAAAAGAGACTCTCGCCTGTATCTTGACGATATCATTGATGCCATAGAAAAGATAGAAAACTATGTTAACGGTCTCACATTTGAAGATTTTTCACAAGACAGCAAAACTGTCGATGCCATAGTACGAAACTTCGAAATTATCGGTGAAGCAACCAAGCGCATCCCTGCGGAAACCAAAGAGAAACATTCTCGAATCCCCTGGAAAATGATGGCGGGCACTCGAGACAAACTCATCCATGAATACTTCGGCGTAAACCCGCAGGTACTGTGGAAAGCTGTGAAAGAGGACATCCCGCCTCTAAAACGCTCGGTCAAGCAACTGCTTCAAAAAATGGACAAAGAACTCCAGCCACCGTAGATATCAGCTAAGAAGCGGAA
Organism: uncultured Candidatus Bathyarchaeia archaeon; assembly: GCA_964587975.1. Taxonomy (GTDB): domain Archaea; phylum Thermoproteota; class Bathyarchaeia; order Bathyarchaeales; family Bathycorpusculaceae; genus SG8-32-3. The sequence goes on along the minus strand of CAZPND010000154.1, from coordinate 3,314 downwards.
CCTCGAACAGGAGGGGAACTCACGTTACAGTTTTGCCCTCTTCAAAAAAACGTGTCAACTAAACCATGTTCAAAACTCTGCCAAAACAGCAGCTTGCCACAAACCGCACAACCACACAAACCCACAAAAACCCAAGAAGAAATAGTGCACAGCAACCCACCCACAACTACAAACAAAAAAGACAGAAATGGAGCCTCGGGCGGGCTTTGATCCCGCGACCATTACCTTACCAAGGTAACGCCCCACCAGGCTAGGCCACCGAGGCACAGCGATTTCTCTCTCAAAACAACGTGCGATATGAAATAAAGAGCTTGCGGTTTCGCGGCTTCAGTACCACTCCACAACCTACTATTTTTTCAGAGCAGTGCCATGTGCCTGTTGGAAATTAGGTTAGTTGTTTTAGTTCATTTTGCGAGATGGGGCCGATTCTGTACAGGACTTCGGCTTCGTGTCCGTCGTTTTCAAAATCTTCTTCTTTAAACAGCACTTTTGTTTCGCATTTTGTGTGCAGTAATTCGGCTAATTCACAGAAGTTTCTTTGGGATACTTTATTGGAGGGGTTAACGGTTCCTTCAAAAAACTTGGCGTTTGCCATTTTGATCTGATGCAGAAGCATGCGTTTTTGCAGGCCGCAGCCGCGGTAGTCTCGGTGAACCACGGTTTCCCAGTTGAAAAGCGTGTCTGTTCTGGACGGCGGGATGTACCCTGAAGAAAACGCGATTATCTTGCCGTCATGTTCCGCTACAATGCATGTGTCTGAAAAATCCTGGGCGAGGAGAAAATACGTGTACCGTGAATTTAGCCCAACATAGGGTCTGTTCGCCACAAGCAGCTTGTAAACTTCTTTCACATCTTCCACGTTTACATTCCTGATCTTGAAATTCAAGCCATCTCTGCTTTCAGACATCTGAGACACGTGCCGGGTTAACTGTTTTTGGCTCTTCGCTCTAACCTCGTGTTCCCGTTCGGAACGAGCGAGATGTCATCATTAGAGTCTGTTAACAATCTTTCAATACCTATCGATTTTGTTTCGTCAGCCTCATCCAACTTCAGCTGCAAAGCGCATTCATCGCAGTTTCTGTCGCAGAAAATCGGTTCATAACTGTCCGGCTCCTTGTACGTGGTGATTACGCCTTCGTAGTTTCTTAAAACAACTTTGTTCGTGGACCAAGAAATAATGTAATTCGGCATAATGGGAATTTTCCCCCCGCCGCCTGGAGCATCCACCACGTAAGTAGGCACGGCAAACCCGCTCGTGTGCCCTACAAGGCTTTCAATTATCTCAATGCCCTTTCCGATGGGGGTCCTGAAATGGGAAAGACCTTCTGAAAGGTCGCATTGAAACAGGTAGTACGGGCGCACCCTGTTTTGCACGAGCTTTTGATTGAGTTTTTTCATTATTCGTGGGCAGTCGTTTACGCCAGCAAGCAGCACAGATTGGTTTCCCAGCGGAATTCCCGCGTCTGCTAACTTTCTAAGTGCTTCTCGAGCGGAATGCGTGAGTTCTCTTGGATGATTGAAATGGGTGTTCAGCCATATCGGGTGATGTTTTTTCAGCATTTCCACCAGCTGATCGGTGATTCTGTATGGGAGAACAACGGGCATCCTTGAGCCAATCCTGATTATTTCAACGTGTGGAATTTTCCTTAACTCGGTCAGGATCCAATCCAAGTATTCGTCTGGCAGCATGAAGGGGTCCCCGCCTGAAAGCAGAACGTCGCGGACTTGGCGGTTGTTTTTGATGTATGTAATGCCTTTCAGTATCTGCTTCTTGGAGGGGATGTGGTTGGGGTCACCGACCTTTCTTTTTCGTGTACAGTGCCTGCAATACATGGAACATCGGTTGCTGACCAAAAAGAGAACGCGGTCTGGATACCGATGGGTGATTCCCTCAACAGGGCTGTCTTTGTCTTCATGTAAAGGATCGGACATCTCGCATTTTGAAATTCTAAGTTCAGCTGGATTAGGAAACGCCTGCTTGAATATCGGGTCATTGCGGTAATTTTCTTTTTCGATTAAAGAGGCATAGTACGGGGTGATTCTTACGGGAAATTTGCGGACGGTTTTTTCAAGCTCTTTACGTTCCTCTTCGGTGAACTCGATCTCGGTCAGCTTTTCAAAGGTAGCTATGTCTCGAATTGAATGAGCCAACTGCCATTTGTAGTCTTTCCAATTGCCGTCTGTTGTGTGTTCGCTCACGTTTTTCGCGATAGATTTCTGATAGGTGGTAAGGTTTTCGGGTTTTTTACTCACGATAACGACTCCAAATTAAAAACAAGCAACGATTTGATAGAAAGTGGCTATCCAATTCCAAGAGCTTGTTTTCAGTTTAACCTGCGTTACTTGCGGCTACTTATATATTTTTACGTCATGAAAGCGATGTTTTAACCTAAATTTGAAAAAAACTGGTTTCTGAGGCACCCCGCGTGGGTCTGGCCTAAAAAAAGGCGGCACACCAGCTCTTTTGCTCATAATAATTGCGAACATTTATTAGATGCCGACCGTAAAGCGGACAGTTAATCAAGCTTAGTGCCTTTTAGAATTATCGGTTAGGCCTGTAATACTTGGGTTTTAAGCTTACAAACTTAGGTTGCTGTGATTTGGGGAGGTGAGATCGTGCCAACACATGGTTCGTTATCTAAAGCGGGTAAAGTTAGAATGCAAACTCCGAAAACCGAGCCGACAGCGAAAAAAAGCTCCAAGGGTCCAAGAGTTAATAACCGCAAGTTATATCATAAACGTGTAGAATTATGCAGAAATATCGGCCAGTTCAAAATGGACGGGTACCGCCGCCGATAGGTCCTGCGGAAACTCATGAGAGGTTTACACTATACTCGGTGTGTGATGTCTTGAAATTAAGGTTGTTCATATCCAAGAGGAACGAGTTGAACGATTATTCACGTAAGGGTTACATTAGATTTGTCGTTGTTGACTTAGACAGGTCTAAAAAGTATCCGGCTAACTTCGTTTGCATATTGCCTAAAAACATCAAGCCAACGGGCAGCAAAGCCACCAAGTTTGAAAAAATGTTTGAAGATGAAAGTTTAGAGTTAGCCAAGAAACTTTTAAAGCATGCGCTCCGAGCAGAAGAGGATTGGGAGGTTAAAGCGGAAATCAGGAAACGCTTGGAACTGCTCAATCCAAAACCGCAAAATGGGAACCCGAGAAACCGACGCGCAAAATTCTTACGTAATAAATATTAGAGGACAATTGCGTATTTTTAACTCTTGATGGCGTGGCGGCGGGGGTCTCCCAGTCTGGTCAAAGGAGCAGGGCTTAGGACCCTGTCGCGTAGGCGTTCGTGGGTTCGAATC
>CAZPND010000153.1:0-4065 GCA_964587975.1 uncultured Candidatus Bathyarchaeia archaeon | reverse complement strand
TAACTCGCAAATGTATCTGCGCGTGCGCGCCAGCGTGTCTGACGTCGACGAAATAACTTGTCCAGATTGCGGCGGCACTGGAATAGCGTACTCTCAATCAGAGGACTGCCCATATTGCGATGGAACAGGATTCATAACCTGCCCCGACTGCGACGGCACTGGTATCCTAACTGAAGACGGAACCTCACGGCAGCAAGCGGAGGCTCCTTCATTTGCTTTTGATGGTGCCATCATTGGCGTGGGTGTTGTTGCCGCTGCGGCTGTAGTTGTAGTTTTTGCGGTTAAGAGGAAGAAAATGTCGGAAAAAGACCTGAGAAAGCTTTCAGCCACTGAATTTCAAAATTGGGTTATTCAAAGGTTTTCGGGGAAAGCTGCTTCAGTAAGAGACTCTGGCATGGGCATAGATGGCTATATGTCTGGTGGGAACCCCCTTCACATTGAGCAGGCCGATAATGTGGACAGAAACGTGATTGAGCGCTTTGCGGCTGCAATGGGGCGTATAAAAGCTTTGAACGGAACAATTGTTGCGTTCAGTTTCAGTGACGATGCATACAGAGGAATAACCAGAGCGCGACTAAATTACAGAACTGAAATACGAATGGTAACGGTTAAGGAGCTAACTGAAAGAAAAGTGGCAGCTCTGATGTAGCTGCATCCGCTTCACCTTTTTTTGAAGTATCTGCTAACCATCTGACAGAAGGTTTGCCTATGATACATCAGGTACCGTTTTTTGACACAAGTCGGGAATGAACACTTTTCCTTTCCATTCCGCGGAGCTTTTGATCATACCATCTTCTAATTTAATTTGCCTTTCCGCATAATCTGCGATTTCTTGCTCATGGGTAATGACGATGATTGTAGTTTTCCTCATGGAATTTTTTGAGCAACTCCATAACTTGTTTTCCCGTCACAGAGTCCAAATCCCCTGTGGGTTCATCAGCAAATATTACTGTTGGATGATTGGTTAACGCACGTGCTATTGCTACCCGCTGCATTTGTCCCCCACTCAACTGCGCTGGATACTGTTTCGCCTGTTTATCGATGCCCACTCCGCTCAAAAGTGCCTTTATCCGCTCTCTCAAATTTTTGCTTAGCCCCGCTAAAACAGCTGGCAAAGCCACGTTCTCAAGAGTTGTAAAATGCGGCAACAGCGCGTAACTCTGGAAGATAAAGCCCATTTCCAACAATCTAACCTTGGATTTAGTTATGTCGCTCATCTTGTGCAGGTCTTTTCCGCGAAAGAGAATTACCCCTGCGTCAGGTGCATCAAGACCAGCGATACAGTTCAAAAGAGTGGTTTTTCCAGCGCCAGAGTCACCTACGATCGCAGCAAATTCGCCTTTTCTGATATCCAGATTTACTCCACGCAGGGCATATACCGTTGTCCGTCCGAGATTGTAGTTTTTTATCAGACCACGTACAGAAATAATCTGGTCATCTGCTGCTTCAATCATGTTAGGCTTTTTTGAATCGAAAAGGCAGGTATTGAAGTTGAAATAGGGAAGGTCCGCTCCGAAGAAATCTGACCACATCTTTAAAAGCTCAGCTTCAACAAACAAGTCAGTACTTAACTCAGCCATGTTAAACAAGCCAAGCTTGAATTCCTCAACAGATTTAGCGATTTTGACATCGTTCTTTTTTTGATCCAAGTAATCGCGAACGTAAATCTGGCACTGTTGAAGTTTGTGTTCGATTCCAGTAAGCAATTCCTTTCCGCAACCAATTTCTGAAGCCATTTCCAAGATTTCACCAGTTAGGTCCACTGAGTCATTCTTCAAGGGGTATTTGATTAGAGATTCTTTCACGACTTCAAACAAACTGAAAATTCTAGAAATCGTTTTTTCCACGTCTTGCAATCCGCTGAGTTTCGCGGACAAAATTCGTAGAAAAAGCTCGAGTTTTTCCTGCAACTTCTGGTTCGCAGTCTTATAATGCTTCCCTCGAATTCCAAGTTCCAGTTTTTCCAAAGCTTCATTCATTTCGCGTAAGCGGTCATTGGTGGGTTTCAAAAATACCTTAAAGAAATTTAGAATCAGTAATTTGTCCACTAAACTTGCCAGTTTCGTTTGAAATTCAGAGTTGCTACCTGCAAATATAGGGTTATCAAATCCTGAGAGAGCAAAACGAAATTCATGAGCTTCCTCAAAATCCCAAAATGCCACGTAGCTTCGTGACTGGATTTCACAGTATTCAGCGGGTAATTCTTCGCTAATCTTCCTGAGATTCTCTTCAAATGCTTTAGCTATGTTTGGATCTATCTCTCCTATGAAGTCTTTCACAATTTTTGACGTTTCCCGTAGTTCTTGCTTTTTTCTCAATTGCTTTTGCATGTTTGCTCTGTTGTTTCTATAGTACTTTGCAAAAAGTTTGCGCGGGCCCTCTTCTTCAATTTTCTCAATGATTTTTGAATCCATGTTCTTTTTCAGGGGTTTTTTGCCGGAAAGGAAAATGAACGTGTTCAGTTCTTGGCTAGCAATGGCTGTTCTTGATGCTTTTAGACTTTTTCTGACTTCTGTAGATAGTTGTTTCTGAAGTTTTGCATTGCTTGAGCGCAATGATTTGTCTATAAGGGCTGCTGCATAGACTTTCATTGGGTTTCCTCCTGCTTCATCATGTATCCTTGTTCGACGTTCGCGATTTTTCCATCCGCCATGTGAATTATGTAATCGCATTGTTCTGCAATCCAACGGTTGTGAGTGACGATAACGAGAGTTTGCTGATTAAGCTTGTTTATTCGGCGAAACAGTAGCATAACGTCAGAGCTTGTTGTCGAGTCTAAATCGCCCGTTGGTTCATCGCCGAGTATGAGGGCGGGCTGGTTGATTAACGCCCTTGCAACTGCCACTCTCTGTTGTTGCCCTCCTGAAAGTTCTGAGGGTAGATGGTAAAGTCTGTCGCCCATGCCAAGTTCTCTTAGAAGCATTTTTGCCTGTTCTCGAGCTAAACTTGCTTTCACTCCTTTGAGCAACAGCGGCGTCTCCACATTCTCTACAGCTGTTAAGAATGGGAAAAGGTTGAATAACTGAAAAATAAAGCCGATGCTATCCCTGCGAAAGGCGGTCATTTGGCTGTCTGACAGGGTTTCCGTGTTTATGCCATCAATTATGACTTTTCCGGCTGAACTGCGGTCCAAATGACCAATCATGTTGAGGAGAGTTGTTTTTCCGCATCCGGAAGCGCCCATAATTGCCACCATGTCGCCTTTTCTAATAGTCACATTTATGCCGCGAAGAGCGTGAACTTCATTTGTTTTTCCTTCATTGTAGCGTTTATGCAGTCCTGATATCACAAGGATTGGCTTTCCAGCCTCTTCGATAACAAGATTCGGTTTTTCCTCGGCTATTTCAGTCATGCTATCAACCTCTTTATCCTACATACCTTAGAGACTCAGCTGGAGGAATTCTTGATGCAAGCCATCCTGGAACGGCTCCTGCACCTAAAGCAATCAGGGTGATTAGGGACAAATAGATACACAAGTCGCTCCATGGAATTACTAGCGTAGCATTTTGCATGTTAGCAAAGCCAACGCTAATAAGTAAACCATTGACGATGCCTATGAGTAAACCGATAACACCTAGCACAACTAATTCCAGCAGCACCGATGTCATAACCTGCGTCTTTGGGAAACCGATTGCTCGCATCATTCCAATCTCTCGTTTTCTTTCAGCCACGTTGCGGACGGAAATTATGCCCATTCCAACTGCGCCGATAACGAGGCCAAACGTCACGTATATCTGCAGGAAAGAAATCAGCCTCGTAACCATCTCCATAGAGGCTTCAACTTTTGAGTAAAGAACCGTTGCGCTGGCGACCACGAAGTTGTCGTTGACTAAAGCTCGATAGCCCTGATCATTGGTGTTGGTGAACTCTTCAATAGCTTGGGCAACTGACGCGATTCGCTTGTCATCGATGGCGTAGCTGGTTTTAATCAGGTAATAATCAAATTGATCTGGGGTCCTAGACGCTGAAGCCATGTTTGTTTCCGCGAAGAAGGCGGTTTGGTTTGCCCACTGTTCAGGGAGGTATATCATGCCTAACGCCGCAGAAATATCTCCATTACCCCCA
>CAZPND010000152.1:0-4102 GCA_964587975.1 uncultured Candidatus Bathyarchaeia archaeon | reverse complement strand
AAAACCGAGTTGAGAACCAAGATGTGTGCTGCCAGTAGTTCGAGTGACGTTCTGGATGCTCTCATAGTCACTGCCCCAGATGAAAATTGCTCCATACCAGTAGTTCAAGTTTGGATTGTCAACAGATGTACCGTTAGGACAAGAGATTATCTCCATTCCAGGATTAGTCGGGTCGATATCAGCAACTAGGGGACCCCATTTCCAGTCTCCACCAGCAAGATCAAGCTGAGCATCCATCTGGCCTGTAACCAAGTCGAAAACATCCGTGTATGCTTGGTCGTCGTGGTCACCATCGTCAGCAAGCTGTTCAAGATGACCATCACCGTCAATGTCGTAGACTGTTGTTCCATAGTGAACAGATAAATTGTTATTCCGCCAATGATAGATGACTTCGCCATTTGTAGAGTTAAGAACCCACATGTTGTTGTACATTCCAGTGACGACGTCCTTTATGCCGTCACCGTTAACGTCCACCAGAATTGGTGCCTGACTGCTGGTTAAATCGTCAAGACGAATACACCGTTCAGTCAAGTTTTCAGCCCAGTAAGATTTTACACCCTTACCGTATCCACCGTCATTGTAATCCATGTCCCGATCTCCTTGGTAGAGTTCAAAAACACCATCATTATCGGTGTCGCCCAAGGAAAGACCACCGGAACAGGCACGCCATGTGAAAGTGGTAGCCAATATGTCGCCATTTGTAGAGTTTATCCTCACTATAGTGCCGTCATAACCGTTTGGATAAACATAGCGACCTTGGGCGTCGTAGTAGCCGCCGGGTGAAACATCCTGAGAAGCAAGGAAAATATCTAATTGACCATCACCATCGATGTCTCCAGCAACTGGCTTAGCCATGACGCTGCCTGAACCTGAAACTCCCTGAGAATACATCTCCCACAACTCATGAAGCGTGGAAGAGCCGTCGTATTGCAACACAGCCATCCCAGGTTGATAATACAAAACACATAAAATGTCGAGAACACCGTCTCCATCCACATCATACAACTGAGGCTGACTGAAGGTTCCAATTCGAGAATTATCGTATCTCGCAATCTCAGCCCCTGTGTCGCCGTCAAGCACATAGAGTCTATCTTGGCTTCCGGCGCAATAGACAACATCTTCTTGACCATCGCCGGTCACATCACCAACAACGAGACCGCTCTCCCAGTTAGTACCCAAACTCGTCCTACTCCACTTGTAAGTTAAAACCGTGTGAGGCGTTGAACCAAAGGCGGATAAAATGAAGCTGGAAAGAGGAATCACAATAACAGAACACAAAAACAAACCGATTAATACAAGACTAACAGCAGATTTGGAACCATTTCTCTTCAACATAACCTTATTCTCCCTTCTTCAATCAACTTTCTGTTGCTTGCTAATAAATGCATATGGATGATAGATACAGACGTGTTCTCTTTCGAAAAAAGCACTATTCCAGTTCTCGACAAGTAGCTTAACGACACAACTTCCATCGCCCAACCTGAAATACCAACGGCTGCCGCACAACCACTAAACATCGAACCCACCCATAACAAATGCATATCCGACTCTTGCACACGCGAAAGTCCTAAGGAACGTTATACAGGCTGTCACAGCCTAACTTCATAAACATTTGTTGTATCGAAATGTACCCACAATTTTAGAGGGAAACTTCAAGTTTACTCATTGGCTAAAAGTCAAAGTTAGAATTTAAGATCCCTCTTTTTTGGAGATGATCTGGCTACGTTTCAAAGTGAAAAGGAAATCATAACATCGCCTATGATAATAATTTTTGTGTCTGCCGCCTGAGATTATTTCTTCTCCAGCTTCAATTGGCGAATCGCAGAAGAAGCAAACAAGCGCACCATCGTGACCTTCGCTTTTTCTCTCTTGAGCCTTCGTTTTACCGACCTTTTTCATTCATACCCCAACTAAAAGTAAAGTCATTAAATTTTAAGCAAATAAAAGTTAATATACTTACAGCTAAGTTTCGGATATATTTCATGCTCGAAAATCCGAGCCATAAACGCAAGCAAAAATTGAAAGCAAACTTTGTGTCCGATTTGGTATTATTACACCGTTGGTAGCTTCGTTTATAACATGTTTCGTAATAAATACCAATATTTGTCGATTAAAAAAGAAGGGAGAACGTGCTTGTCAGAAAGGAGGGCAAACCTTTATTCCGCACAAGTGGTAATTGCCGCCCTAAACGAAGAATCCGGAATAGGGCCTACATTAAAGGAGTTTCTTAATGAGTTACATTCTCCTAATGTTATTGTTGTAGATGGTCACAGCACAGACAGAACGGTGGAGATCGCCAAAAAATTAGGTGCCAAAATAACTTTTCAGGATGGCTCTGGCAAAGGCAACGCCATAGCAAAAGCACTCGAACACATAGACTGGAACATAAAATATGTGGTACTCACCGACGCCGACCACACATATCCCGCGGAATACGTGCCTGAAATGATTAATGTGCTTGAGAAAAACCCGCAGGTAGGCATGGTATGCGGAAACCGCTTCGGCGGACACACCGAACCCAAAGCCCTGCGGGGCACCTTCTACTTCGGAAATAGACTATTAGCATTCGCGCACAACATACTTAATGGAGTTTCTTTGCAGGATCCACTGACTGGATTGAGGGTTATACGCTCAGGGATACTCAGGGACTGGGCGGTTGCATCTCAGAGCTTCGACATAGAGGTAGAGCTAAATCATCTTGTAGAAAGACATGGTTACAGCATAATAGAAGTTCCAATAGCATACCGCCAAAGGCTAGGCATAAAGAAATTAAAAATGAGACACGGCGCGACAATCCTAAAAAGAATACTAATAGAAACCCTACTTCAAGCTAAAGAAATCCCGAAACCAAATTTACCCAATAATAACTAAAACTCAAAACTCGATACTAAACAAACATCACAACTCGCACCCATGCCGTATTTTCAAGAGTAAAGCCAAAATCACAAAAACAACATTTTTCGAACGAAAAAAGCGCTCTAAAGTGATCAAAAAACCAGAAAGCGTAACTTTAATCTATTCGACCTGTCTAAATTCATCCGTTGCCCTAACTCGTTCTAACGTGTTCGCTTATGAAAGCAAGTGAAGAAAAAATCTCAAAAATACTCTCAGTTTTGTCCAACCCACTCAGAAGAAGAATTCTTCTTTACCTGAGCGAAGAAAAAGAGGCGGCTTTCACCGATTTTGCAACAGCCTTCGTAGTAGACACAGGAAAGCTAAGTTTCCATCTAAGAACCTTAGAAGCCTTCGTCGAACAAACACAAGCAGGCAAATACAAACTAAGCAGACTCGGTCGGAACGCAATCGTACTAATACGAGACATAGAAGCCTGGGACGAAGAAATAGAAGCCACACCCAGACCCTTCATACGTCCTCTGGCCAAAGGAAGAAAGAGAACAGGCGCTTTCCTGATCGACTTCTTTATCACTTTTCCCCTATTTCTAGCACTGTCAAACGTCTTCTACCCAATCACAATGCAGTTCATATTCAACGTAAACATACCATTCTACCTCGTACTGTTCTGGGGCTACTCAACCATCTTTGAAGGATTCAGAGGACAAACACTAGGAAAGAAACTATTCCATATAAAAGTGATGCGAACAGACGGCAAAAACCCGTCTAACGATCAAACGGCTATTCGAAACTTTGGCAAAACTTTTCTACTACCCTTCGACTTGGCTTTCGGCCTAAACCAAAGGGACAAACGATATATGAGAATTTTCGACAAATACACAGGAACCACAGTTATCGACCTCGAACCCAAAAACCCTCATCTAACGCCGACAAAAAGGTAGAGAAAGAAACTTCGCAAAGCTAACTTAACAAAACTCAACTAAACTTTACCAGATGCAGAAATCATGTTCGCGAAAAGCCTCAAAAACATAAACCAAGAATAAGGGGAGCAAACTTGAACGAGGGGAACCAAAGCGCATACAAAGACGCTGGCGACAATAATAATGTTTATTCTAATCAGTTCAGCCTTGGCAACCTTATCCATTCAAGCCCAATCATTCATTACCGTTCATGCTCAGGAATTCAATTCCACCGTAGTATCTACGGAGCTCATTAACTTTTATGGGATGACCACCAGCGAAGTGCAAAA
>CAZPND010000151.1:0-4103 GCA_964587975.1 uncultured Candidatus Bathyarchaeia archaeon | reverse complement strand
GAAGCCCATTAGCCGAAGCGCTTCTCAAAAAATTGAGGCCAGACTTGGAAGTTGATTCGGCAGGGCTGCATGGTGCGATTCCAATTTCAGGGCAGGTGAAAGCGTTCCTTGCGAAACGTGACGCTGTGCAATATCTTAAGCAGTTCCCTCAGAGCATAGACGAAAAGGATCTGCCCTGCTATGACCTGATTGTTGTCATGGAACCGGTGCAGGCGGACGCGGTTTTGCGTGCGTGCCCCGACTGCAAGCCCCGAATTGTCACGTGGAAAGTTGAAGACCCGTACTTCCTTGCGCGGGAAGACGCCGAAGACATTTACGTGCAGGTCGAAAACAAAGTCGAGGAATTAGCCAAACACTTGTAGTTACGGTTCATTTAACCCAAATTTCTTTTTCAGCCAAATCGCAACGCCGACAATTACGGTTGCTGAAGCTGCTGCAGACAACGCAATCCATAACACGTTGTTCGCAAGGTAAAAGCTGGTTCCCGGATTGAAAGGCTCGGAGGTTGTGGTGAAACTCCATGAAACTGGCACATCCACGATGGTTACCGATACGTTGTAGGCTGTGGCTGGCTTTAACGGTTGAGCCGGATAGAACGTTCGTTCATAGGAAAGCGTACCTGACACCACGATGTCCACGCGGTTTATAGGCACTTCCGGAGTTAAACGTAAATCGTCTGACGATGCAGAAGATAAGGCATCCACGACGATTGTGGTGTCAAGGGGAACGTTCGTGGCGTTGGGCGGCGGACTCAAAACAACGTCTAAACCCTTCAATACCGAAATCTTGCTGGAAGGAGTAGAGTAAGCGGACTGCGAGATGAAAATCGCCAGAAAAACCGTGAAAAATGACGCTGAAAAGACCACTGCGAGAAGCAAAGCCACATGCAGCTTCTTAGAAAGGTTCATTCCGTCACACTTCAAAGTTACCCTTTTTGCTTTTCAAGATTAGCGGTTTTAGTATTTAATTCTAAAATTAAAACCAACTTTCTCGTGTTTATTTCCGTTTTTTCTTGAGATAAGAAATCTGAATTCTTGAAAGTATGTGTTTGTTAGCTGTATTTGTGTTCAACATATCTGCAATAAGCTTTAAATTTCAGATAAGTATCTTAAATCTTAATAAAAAATATTTGTGAAGTGAACATGAACTGGTTAATCATCGTTTCAAACATCACTTTTGGCTTGATTGCCGCCCTTTTATGCACCCTAAGCTGGAACACTCTAAAAAAAATCAAACACCTAAACGTGGGAAAATCGTTCTGGCTGCCAGTGTTTATGTCAGGTCTTCTCTTCGCAATCTGCTCCATAATCACAATTTTCAACGAAACATTCTTTTCTTCAACAATCGCCGTCGAAATAGAGCAAGTTGCCCAACTCATAGCATTCTGTTCCCTGTCAATCGGCATTTACAACTATTCAAAAATGATTAGAAAAAACCTTCCAGCCGACTTCATCGTTCCAGATGCTAATTCCACGCAACATGGAGACATGGACGCCTACATTGCCTCCACGCGTTCTGTCGGCAAGAAAACCACGACTTCAAGCAACTTAAGCATCGAAACCGTTTCTGGATGCAACCATCAACTAGGGTACCTAAGCACTTTTCCGACTAATTCTTCTCTTCCTGAAGAATGTTTAAGTTGTAACAAAGTAATGGCATGCAAGCAGTCTTAATCACCCTAAGCTAGATCCAAGAATAACAAGATGGTTCCGATTCCACCGAAAAGCTGGAATTATGCTTTTCGGGCGTTCAAAAGGTTCTCCTTTTATGGTGTATAAGTGCAAAATGATGGGGATAAGTAATTATAATTCATGGTTCTTATACGATTTAAGCTGCAATTTGTTCAGTGATGATTTCGGATGCCTGAAGAAAGCTCTTCCAACGTTGACATCTTCAACCTCTTATCCGACGACAAGGATAAGGCCAAAAAGAAGCGAAGGCAAGAGTTGCTGGCGTCTTCAGGCGTGAAGGAATTCTTCGAGGAAGGAAGCATAAACATTGACAAGCGGACCTGCTGGGGCGTAGAATGCAAACTCTGCGTCAAGGCGTGCCCAACAAACGCGTTGTACTGGAAAGCTGGCGAAGTTGGAATCGTCGATGACCTATGTGTCTACTGCGGCGCCTGCGTCCTGTGCTGCATGGTGGACGACTGCATAAAAATTGAGAGAAAACGCGAAGACGGCAAAACGGAACGCTTCAGCAAACCGAAAGAAGTGCTGAAACTTCAGGAAAAAGTCAACGCGAAAAAACGTTTTGATCGGGTAAGAGACGTTTTTCCCACGTGCGAAGCCTACTGTGAAAAATACACGTACGAACCATAACTCCCACGAGGAAAAGCCAGCAGGTCTAAGCACAGGTTTAATCTACTTATAGGGGGGTATAGACAAAAAATCGCACGTCCGTCCAGAGCGTTATCCAAAAAATTTCCCGTGAACAAGTCAGCGTTTGAACGCTATCCTTTTTGCGTTTTCTCCAGCTGGCAAAGCACCTCAAACATCACTTTAGCCGCAACCACCGCCGAAACTCCCTGATCATAAACAGGCGCAACCTCCAAAACGTCAAACCCGACCACGCGTTTGTCGCATAACCCGCACAAAACATCCAACAGCGTATGTGTTTCTAGGCCGTCTGGCTCTGGATTCTGCACTGCAGGCGCAAAAGCAGGGTCAAGCACATCCATGTCCACCGTCAGATAAATCCGCTTATACGAAGCAAGCTCTTCCTTCAGCCTCTGGACCATTTGCGCTGCGCCTTCCTTCCTTATCTGTTGCGACGTGAAAAAATCTATTCCAGCCTGCTCCGCGTAAGCCAGTTCTTCTCTGCTGATAGCTCGCGTTCCCACTTCAACTATTTTTGCAGGCTTAACTTCCTCGTTTATCACCCGCATAAAAGTGGTGTGCGAAAGCGTCAACCCCTGATACTCCTTACGCACGTCCAAGTGAGCGTCAAAACTCACCACAGCAGTTTCTCCCGCTTTGTCGCCTAACCCCTTCAGAACGCCCAAAGTTATGGTGTGCTCTCCGCCAATCGCCACAGGCATTTTCTTAACCGTTAAAAGGTCCTCAACCACAAGTTTCAGCATGTCCACGGTTTTCCTAGGACTCGTCGAAACATGCAAGTCGCCCAAGTCATGCAGCAGCAAATCTTCAACGTCTACTCCACTGCGGAAACTGTACGTTTCTATGTTCTGAGAAGCCTGACGCACAGCGTTGGGTCCGAACCTTGCTCCTGTCCTGTATGTGCTTGTAACGTCGAATGGAACGCCGAAAACCACGTACTTAGCCTTTCTAAAGGGTTTTTGGATGCCTCCGAAAACGTTTGATTGTGAAACGAACAGTTCCCAGTTGCTCATCTTACTCAATCCTTTTGCTAAAGTGCTTATCACTGGTTGCTCTAAACTTTTTCGCTTGCTTCCCACCCTACATTGTGCCCAGCTAAACATTAAATTTATTAATTCGCTGCTGAGTGGCGATGTCTCCCGCAACACAACCTTCCACTTTTTTAGTTACCACCTAACTAAAGAGCTGAATCTATAAGTGAGAGAAACATGGTCCCTTTTTTCTATTTTTGAAACCTCAGCCTTTTCTGTATTTGTGTTCAACACATTAACGTAAAGATTTATTATATCGTGCGAAAACACATAATTTGGAACAGTTGAGCACCAAAAATGATGGAAAAAAATAGCTGTTCTACAGTTGCAAAAATTCCATCAATTTATGATACTGTTCCCAAAGGCTAGGGATGGTTCAGGATGCCAACGGATCCCATACAGGTGCATGTGCATTTCCATTGGATTGTTCATCCTGCCCTAGCTCATAGGCACTTAATAATCAACTATTTGTTCTTTTTTAACATTTTGTTTTCCAACTGAGACACGTTGATGCTTTTAGCACCTTTTTATAGAATAGATAGTTTAGGAAAGGTTTATTTCTGGATTGAAGTGGCGATTTCTCCAGCACAAAATTCCTCTTTTTTTGTTTTATCTACTTGTTTTATTTTGAGGTATAATCGGTAGAGAGTGAGGTGTCTGGATTCTCATTCTCTCTGCTCTCAGCAGTATCTTTCATTTCTTCAACGGCTTTGTCTATGCTTGTCACGGGTAA
>CAZPND010000150.1:0-4293 GCA_964587975.1 uncultured Candidatus Bathyarchaeia archaeon | reverse complement strand
TTGTTCTTGTTTTCGGCTGTTTATGATTCCGTTTGAAGTAAACTAGAAAGGCTGCTCCGCTGACTGCTATCATAACTATTGCAAACAGCGAAAAACCGCGTTAATAAAAAAAGGCGATGATTCGAACAATTAATAAATATGTCTAAATACTTCTAACCAGTTTACGTCTTGAGAAGGGAAGAGTGAAGGCAATTCAGAAGGCTGATAGGTTCCATTTTCATTTTCGAGGCCGTTGGACCGCTCAAAGCATAATTGATATGCTGAAACCGTTGGCTTTTAGGGTGCTGCGTTTTCTTTATCGTTCCAGGAAACTACTTCTTTTGATCGCTGTTGTTGTATTAATTACTCTACTGTTCAATTTCCTGATAGCTCATGGATAGGTAATAATGCTAATCCAAACAACAATGACGACGAAGACCGCACCATCCCAGCTAGGGGAACGATACACGTTAGAGGCTTAGAAATTTACGGTGGAGACGTTATAACGGCGGATTCTGGAAACATCTACCTAGATTGGGGTGAACTTACGTTGGGGGCTACTAAAAACGCGTCGTTTTACGTGTTGAGCAACAGTAATGTTGATGTGGAACTTGGGTTGAATGTGACCAATTGGGTGCCGAAAGGGATAGATCATTACTTTTCTATTTCTTGGGATTACAACGGGACGATACTGAGTTCGGGTGCTGATCAAGAGCCGCTTTTGGTTACTCTCAGTTTGAATGTTGCTTCATCGAAAGATTTTATTGATTTTCTTGTTGATAACAGCGTTACTGATTTTGGTTTTGATATTACTGTTTACGCTTCAGGCGTCTAAGGGCTTATCTTTGTTGGAGAAGCTTGGGCTACAAAAAATTAAAAGAAATGTTGAGGATTGTTTATTCTGCTCCTGATATGACTATGTTGAAGCTGAAGCTTGAGAGGCTGCCTGTGTCTGAATCTACCGTCAGCGTTAAGGTTGCAGGAGTTGAGTCTCCAGGGTTTAAGAGTATGTTTTGTTTGTTCCAGGTTAGAGTCAGGTAGTCATTGGCGTTTGTCGGCGTCCAGTTTGCTGTTGTCATGCTGAGCGTGATTGGGGTTGTGCCCGCGTTTTTTACGTACACTGTTTTGGTGGTTGAGTCGCCTGGGGATAGTGTTCCCCATGCGAGTGATGTGCAGTTTTGGTTGCATTGGCTGTTTGAGTAGACGCCTACGTTTACTGTTGATACTACTCCGTTTGATGCCACGGTTTGCGTGGCGATTATGCCTGCGGTTACTAGGGTTAAGAATACGGCTGAGGCCGCAAGTGCTATTATTAGTCCTGCTGAAAGTTTTGGTGTTGCCATTTTTTTCTCGCCCTTTTCTGTCTTGAATCCGATGTCTCAAGTGTTAATAAACGTTATTGTTGTTGAGAACAACACATCTACAACTCATACACGCGGAAAGCAGAAATCCGCCTCAACCCAAAACAAAAAGGACAAAACTGTCGAACTAATACAGCAAAAAAATTCTCCCGACCCCACCAAAACGCGCCCAAGCCCCAGCCCAATGTCAACAGCAATTCAGCCAACGCGCCAGCACAACTGGTATGCGCCCTCAAAATAGACCATGAACCTATAGCTTTATAATCAGCGAACCAAATGTTTCGTTTCCAAGGAGGAAAAAAACTTCGTTTGCCGTTGGTCACATGGGGATAGCTTACCTGCTAGCCAAAGCATCCGGAAAACTCCTCAAAGTAAACTTCAACATACCATTAGTCTTGGTTCTTTCCATATTACCTGACATCGACATAATCTTCCAGTTTCTCTTCGGGTCCAATATACATCGAGGTCCAACACACTCCATAATAGTAGCCATACTAGTTTTCATCCCTGTCTTCATCATCTACCGCAAAAAAGCAACGCCCTACTTCGCAGCGTTAGCTTCGCATTCTCTGATAGGGGATTTTTTTATTGGTGGCCAAATCCAACTGTTATGGCCGTTATCCACCCGGGAATTCGGGTTGCCTGAACTGGGTTTTCCCTACATCAGCATAAATAGCCCAATAAACGTTGTACTTGAATTCACGATATTTGTCATAGCCACCGTGGTCATGTTCAAAACCCGTGATATACACGTTTTTTTTAAGAAACGCAAAATAAATCTTGTTTTAACGGTACCAATTTTCACGGTTTTGCTGCCAACATTTGTGGGTTACCCGATACACGTTCCCTTCCTGTTGGTGCTGCCGCACCTGTTTTATTTGGTGCTTTTTGCTATTGCGGTTTTAATCGTACTTGAAGATGTTTTCTGATGGAAAAGGAGCTGGGAACCGCCGTGTTCCGTTTTTCTGCATGCTATTGGGCGTTTTTGGCGTCAATAGGGACCTACCCCTCTATGGTTTTCTGCGTTGATTGGCTATTAGGATCCTATTAGGCGGCAAATATGCTCGGGTTTCCGATGAGTCGGGCGTAAGGAATAGCCCATACCACGTTTAAGCTGCCTCCCTGAAACTTCACCTTCCCTAAATCACCCATCAAACAGGATGCGTTCATGCAAAACCTAAATTATCCATAAACAATCAAATTTTTACAGTGTGGTGGGGCACGAATCAGTTCTCTAACGGCGGTTGCCGACTCAACGTTTGCGCTTCTTGAAGTAGACCATCACACCAGCAACAGCTGACACAACGACGACAGCGGAGACAGCAATAAAGGGCACAACTGGAAACTCTGGAGCGTTAACATTAAAAAAGAGCGCTTCAGATAGTCCAGAATAGCCATACTTGCTTGTAGCGGAAACAGTAACGTTGTGTTGACCGTTAGCTAAATCGGTCAGCGTCGTGTTTCCGCTTATAGACATGGGTTCTTGTCCGTCGAGGCAGAACGACATTTCTGTCACTGGATAGTCAACGGTGAAGTTTAAAGGAACAGACGAAGTTTCGAATGTAGCGTTCTGAAGCGATGTAAACGTAATGGTTGGATTTGTAGGTATTGCGAATCTTACTGACACTGTTTTTTGGGTGTTGAAAAGATATTCAGTTCCATTTTCCCAATATCCGCCCAACCCCGATACTGTAATGTTCAACATATGCTCGCCAAATGGTATATCATTGATGGTGAAGTTTCGCTGCATGGAAGGGCGCATATATCCTTCTGCAAAATCAAAGCCAGGAGGAAACGGACACCATGCACTTTCTTGCATCCAATCTCCCTGATAAGTGCTGATTATATGCACACCCATCGAAAGTGAAGCCGGGCCGTCAATTGTGGCATAAAAATTTACGTTTATTGTTCCAGTGTGGTATACTGCATTCTCTGTTGGTGATGCGACGTTGATGGTGACGTAAACTCCCTCAGGTACAGGAATCATCTCGGTCGGAGGAAACTCTATGGGATTAGCTTTGACAGACAAAAATGGCGCTGTAGTTGACGCGATTAAGGCGAGATTCAACAGCAGTGCCGCTGGCTTGCGCATTCTAACCCCATACTACAATACGTTAAACTTGCCCTTATCTCTTGCTCCTTGCTGTTGTCGTGCTGGTTTCGCGTGGTGCAACGGGCAATGGGGCTTGGTCGAGAAATCTTTAACTTCAAGAAAGTTTGAGTCAAGAAATCTTGATAAGAACCCTTTTATCAAACCGAAAACTCATGTAATAACAATGCTGAAATTAAGAAAAACAGCTGTTACTATGACTCTTATTACGGCACTTCTATTCACTGCAACAGCTGGAGCAATAGTTATCCACTTAGGTAGAGCGGACCCGTACATAGCGCCAGAGCAAGCGCCTGTAGGATATCGAATCTTCGGCAACGGAACCTATGATGTTCCTAACCTTCGCCGAGATGGCGACCTTTACACCCTCACTGAAGACGTTAATGGCACCATCGTCATCGAGCGTGATAGCATAGTGCTTGATGGCGCAGGGCACACTCTTCAAGGAAAAGGTGAGTCAATTGGCGTTTGGCTCCAAGATAGAAACGCGGTTGCAATAAGAAACTTGAACATCAGAAACTTTGGTCACGACATCAGATTCAGTCACTATGCTCCTGATTGGTATTCAGGTCAAACGAATCCAATCTATACAACGAATTGTACAATCCAAGCGTGCAGTATAACAGACAATTATAATGGCATATCATTCTATTTTGGGGTTTCAAACTGCAACATCCTCGACAACTACGTTGCAAACAACGTCCATGGAATAACGTTTTCTGGTTCAGGCAACACTTTTAGAAACAACAAGATAGACGGGAACCAATACGACTTTTGGGACCAAGACGATGGCGACAACAACGTCGATATTTCAAACATTGTAAACGGCAAACCTATCATCTA
>CAZPND010000149.1:0-4348 GCA_964587975.1 uncultured Candidatus Bathyarchaeia archaeon | reverse complement strand
GCTGCCATGGCGCCTGGTAAGCCGAAGCCCATTGACGCCAAGTAGCCGCTCATCACCATCTTCTGCGTTTTTTTCATCGGGAAGTTTCTTCCGAACCACCAGCAGTTTTCGCCTACGTCTAAGGATATTACGGCGTCATCGGCGATTTTTTCGTTTAAAACCTTCATTATGTAGGGTGGTCGAATAGGCTTTAGGGACCCATCGGCTTCGCGCTGTAGCTGTTTGAGCCATTCCTGTTTCAGCTGCGTGATTTCGTTCAGGTACGCCTGGTTGCGGTTCTTTTTCACTTTCTCGGTTAATTGCGGAATGAGCACAGCGCTGTTGCCGAGCAAGCCCACCTCAACTGGATAGTTCTTCGCAATCATCTTCATGTTGATGTCGATTTGCACGGTTTTCTTTTTGGGAATCTGCGTTAACTCAGAAAATGAGGAGCCGATGACGATGAGCAGGTCTGCTTTGCGGGCAAGGGTTGCGGCTGCTGTTGATCCGATGCCGCCGTGACTACCAACATATAAGGCGTTGTTCTCATCTATGATTCCTTTCGCCCTGAACGTGGTGACGATGGGCGCGGAGATTTTTGTGGCTAACTTCAGCAGTTTAGTTCCCTGCCCCATGGCGCCGAACCCAGCGATTATCGCGGGTCTCTCCGCGTGGTCTATGATTTTTGCAGCTTTTTCTACAAGCGAGTCTTCTTGGCCGAAGGCGAGGTTGGGCATTCTTCCCTCAAAGGGAAGTATCTGCGTTTCATACGGCAGTTTTTGAACATCGTTGGGGATTCCGATGTTGCTAACCCCTCGGTCTAGCAGGGCATGCTTCACGGCGAGGGTTGCCAGCATGGTGGTTTGCTCTGGGGTCATTAATGTCTTGTTGAACACGCATATGGGTTCAAAGAAACTGTGCTGGTCAATCTCCTGAAGCGAACCTGGACCGATGTACTGTCTGGCAACCATGCCCGAAAGAACAAGGACATGCGAGTGGTCTAAGCTGGCATCGTATAATCCTGTTGCCAAGTTTGTGGCTCCTGGTCCTGAGACGGTCAAGCAAGCCGCTACGTGGCCAGTGAGTTTGCCGTAAGCCGAAGCCATAAACGCTGCGGTTTGCTCGTGCCTCATCTGGAGATATTGGACTTTGTCGTTTTTTCTTACTGCTTCCACTACTCCAAGTGTGGAGGTTCCTGGGACGCCTAAGACGTATTGGACGCCCCACTCCGCGAGTTGTGCTACTAGAACGTCCGAGACGGTGGTTCCTCGCGTTTTCTCTTCAGTCTTGCCTGCTAAAAGCACGAAGGCGCTTTTTGGCGCTCCGCAGACAGGACACACCCATTCTTTCGGCAAGTCACTGAAGTTCACTTTTTCTTTTGCTTCATCATAAACATAATTGCACACGGTACAACGATATTTTGCCATGTAAAAACCTCGAAAAACTTTGTCAGTACTTCAATGTAATTTCGCTCTTATCTGCTTTTCTAGGTAATGACGCAAGCATCTTGTTCTTGTCGCTTACTTTCGTTGAAAGCTCCGTTAAAGCAAGGTATCATTTTAAATACCCTGTCGTCTTCTATTATGATGGTGATCAGAAACGTCTTCTGACTTGAAGACTATTTTAAGCAAAGTAGCTGAGGAAGACTACGCGAGCGAAGAAGGGGAAATAGAAAAAGACCTGTCTCAGTTCAAATCGCTTCTGCTTGAGATAGCAAAAGCCAAAACATGGGACCTCGCGATCTGGGTTGAAGGAACCGACGTGAAAACCGCGGAAAAATACGAGAAAAACCTGAATTTGCTGGAAAGAGGCAACCTCGTAAAGGGCAAGTTGAAATTTACAGAACGCAATGCATACCGCGAATATCAATTGACCAAGAAAGGATTTGAACTGGTAAAGAAACTGCGAGAAGAGACTTAATCAGCGAAACCACGATTGCGGGTTTCAGACGAGTTTTTGTTGACTGAAGTTTGTCCTCGCGCTTGCGTCTACCTGCTTCCTGTGACTGGAATCTCGTTGTTGGGAGCAACATTATAAGTGTGTAGTGTACACAGTTTTTTGAAGGTGTTTGTGTGAGTAAAAAAAGAAAGATGAAACATTTTGACACTGACGATGTTGAAAAACAAGAAGATGCAGAAACCGAAGACATTTACGATACTGAGCAGAGAGAGAATATGTTGGAGGAGGACGAAATCACGGCTGCGGAAAACGCGTTCATGCAGGGAAGAGAGATTACGCCTGAAAAGAAGAAAACCAAGAAAACTAGCCATGACGACTCAGTGTCTGTTGAACTTGCAGAAAATGAATACTCGGAAGACTAAATCTCCGCATTCAAGTTTTAGAGCGCGCATGAGATTCTGATTGTGCTTTACCTGACGTTAACGTGAGTTCTATAGCCGTGTCTCTTTTTCCACGCCTGCGAAAAACCTGATTACACGCTTATTTTGCTAATGTTTGCCTTCAATCCATCTTTAGCTATCACATGCATTGCTTTCTTGAAATATCGGTTAGTTTTTTGTTCAATTGTGGCATCACTCGAGTAAGGATGAAGAAGGCTTAGGTACGCACGCATCATCGCGTAGATCAAGATGAAGAACCCCATGCCCATGTTAGCCCTGTTACTCAGCTCCTTTTCAAAAGCTTTTTTGGAAACGAGAATTAGCCCTTTTCTCTTATTCACATGGGCTATCCACTTCAAGTTTGCGCAGTCCTCGCAGTTACAGAAACCAAATTGTAACCGCTTTACTTTACGTTCTTTCCCCTTATTTGACAGCATTGACTTCTCAATCATATCCACGTACAGTATGCTGGTGTCGAGAATCGCTCTTAAGAAATCCACATCTTTCATAGCTTATCTCCAAGTAACTTTGTAACTCTTTTCCCTTAAAAATTATATCATATGTACAGCGATAGCGAAGCGCATTTCTTCTTCCTTTAAATAAGGGAGGGGTAGACCGTTCCGAGCAAATAGCACCTGAACTGTCTCGAACCAATCAGTGCGAGTAAAGCTGTCCATAAGGTCTCTTGGACAAAGGCAGTATTTTGCGGAACTTTGCGTTCATAACTTTCTCGAAGTCAACGCCGAAATTATCGCAGTACTCCTTCACAAGGCTTGCGATCACTCGAAGGTCACGTTTGCCAATCTTCATAATCTTCGTTCCCTTTGCCACCTCAAGTATGTCGCCACGCTCGTAAATGACACCGCCATGCATCCCTGTGCCCACAAACCTCGCTTTGCAGCGCTCGCATTCCGCTAAATTTAAGCCGAGAACGAGGACAACGCCGCCTGCCATGTACTCAGCCAAGAAGTCGCCGGCAACCCCTCCTATTACAATGTTCGGTACTTTGCGCTTATACTCTTTCATGTGTATGCCCACGCGGTACCCCACGTCGTCGCGGACAAAGATTTTCCCGCCCCGCATCGAGTGCCCCGTTAGGTCGCCTGCTTGACCGTGAACCACGACTTGCCCATCGTTCATGGTGTTGCCGCAGCCATCCTGAGCGTTCCCGTGAACCACAATCCGTGGACCGTTCATGAAAGCGCCCAAGTCGTTTCCTGGAGTCCCGTAAATATCTATCTGCTTGTCCGTGTCCAAGTCAGTTCCGATGTACCGTTGCCCGCAGACGTTGTGAATTTCGATTCGTTCAGCGCCGTTGCTGCTGATTAGCCGCAAAAGGCTGTTAAGTTCCCTGTAGTACATGCCTTCAGCGTCGATTTTCCACACTTCTTTCTCTACTTTAACACGCGAAAGGTAATTTGTGTCGATTTCCGCGAATATTTTTTCTTGTTTAAGCATATCTCATCATTCTCCCGCCATTTTTACACCTAAAATCTTGAGTTCGGTATCGGTTAAGCCCACACCACGCAGAGCCAAACGGTTACCCCGCAAGCTCTCAATGGCGTTTATGCCCATACCGCCCATGATGTCCTTAATCTCCAAACTCCAACCGTGCAGCAAATTCACTAACCGCTCCGTAGCGATGTCAGGGTTTACACGCTTGCTAATCCACGGATCACTCGTCGCAATTCCCCATGGACACTTCCCCGTATAGCAATGCTGGCAAACCGTGCAGCCAATCGCCACCAACGCAGCAGTCGCTATGTAAACAGCGTCAGCCCCCAACGCAATAGCTTTAACGATGTCACCGCTGCTTCGGATGCCACCAGCCGCAACGATAGACGCCTTGTTCCGTATGCCCTCCTCACGCAAACGCTGATCCACCTGCGCAATCGCCAATTCGATGGGTATACCGACGTTGTCTCTGATGACTTTCGGCGCGGCACCCGTAGCACCACGCACACCGTCCAACGCTATGACGTCTGCGCCAGCGCGAACCATGCCACTTGCAATTGCAGGCGAGTTATGAA
>CAZPND010000148.1:0-4467 GCA_964587975.1 uncultured Candidatus Bathyarchaeia archaeon | reverse complement strand
ACTTGAGTCAGAAGCAGAGTTTCTTCTTTGTCAAATACCAATTGCTTTCCCTTTATGAATAGGGGGTTTATTTTATTTATAATTTTTCACAACTTGCTGTTGCAACTGCATTTTATTAGCTGAAAAGGCGAAGTTAGCTTCATAAAATTAAAAGGAGAATGAAAAATGTCTAAGAATAAATCTACTATTGCGATTGCTTTGTTTCTGATAGCTACTTTTGCTGTTACGCTCGTTGCTTTACCAAATGCAAATGCCGTAGAGGAAGAGCGTTGGCGTTCATTCGTTTACATTGGTGTTACTCCCCGAACCATAGGTGTAAATCAAGACGTAATCATTGTTGCTTGGACTAGAGATATGCCCCCAGAAATGGGTGAAGAAATCGGCATACTCGACAGTCCCAGTGGCAGAGCTGGCTGGTACGACATGACAGTGACCATCACAAAACCTGACGGCACCGAACAAACCTTAGATTTCCCATATTCTGATCCTGTTGGAGCTACATGGCTGATCTACACGCCTACTGATGTTGGCACCTACACTTTACAGGCTAACTTCCCTGAAACTCCGAAAGTCGGACTTTGGTATTACTTTAGAGGAGACCCCGTGGAGATAAACAGATATTATGAAGCTGCTACTAGCGATCCGGTGGAACTTGTCGTGCAGGAAGAACCGATACAGGACTGGCAAGAGTCTCCTCTTCCAACAGATTACTGGAGACGCCCAATAAACACTGCTAACAGAGGATGGTATCCGATCGCTGGAAACTGGCTGGATCGCGCTGCGAACGTATGGCCTCCAGGCAGTTCAGGCGGCAACACTGCCAATTACGCTTACGGATCAGGAACGGAAACTCCCCACATACTATGGACAAGGCAGTATTACTTTGGCGGTCTCATGGATGAACGACAAGAAATCACAGGCTACATCACCGCTCAGTACGGAGGTCTTGGGTTCTCAGGGATAGTCCTTAACGGTGTACTCTACTACACGCCGCGCCGTGATCCGCGTGGCAATCAAGGCTTGGCTGCTGTTAACCTGTATACTGGCGAAGAGCTGTATCAGGACTTTGATGTACCTAGTCTCTCTTACGGTCAGGTCTACAACTACGAGTCGCCTAACCAGCACGGAGGCTACGCCTACTTGTGGAGAACTTCAGGTGTCACATTACCCGAGATAGTCCAGGTGCCCATGGCAGAACTAGACCCCGAAAACGCCAGACGATTGCCCACACGGACAGCCCCTGTGCAGACGATAAACACGACAGAGACGCCAATAAGCACTGGAACCGTTTGGGAAATGCTTTGCGGCTTCACAGGAGAGACAGTGGCATACATAGCTAACGTGTCAAGTGGTGGTACAGCTGCCTACGGAAAAGACGGAAGCATACTACGCTACAACACCGTCAACCTCGGAACCTCCGCAAACCCCAACTACTACCTGCAGGTGTGGAACTCTACGCATGGAACTATGGTTTCAAGTCAAATTGGAACTGGAGCCTGGCAGTGGCGACCCTCGGGCGGAACTTTCGGCGGGAAAGACCCGTACTTAGGGGGTGTTGCGTACAACTACGTGCATGATGGACGCGACTTTTACTCGTTAAACGTGTCGATACCAAGCATACTGGGCCCAAGAAACTCAGTTTCGAATCAAACAGGCAGCATCCGAGCGATTCGCGAAGACGAATACATAATCATTGGAACTACAGGAGCTAACGACGAACAAGGGATTGCTCCAGGCTGGATGATGGCTTTGAGTCTGGAACGAGGCAAAGAAGGCACAAAACTGTGGGATGGAACGTTTACTCCGCCGTCAACAGCAAACCGTGAAACCTTAAGCTTTGACGGAGTCTATCCGGAATACGATATGTTCCTCTTTCACTCGACGACTTCGATGAAACGGTTTGGCTATAGTTTGAATACTTGGAAGCAGGTATGGGAGGGCGAGCCTGAAACGCAGTTCGCATATTACGGCATGTATCAAAACGTCTACGATGGCATATTGTACGGTTACGGCTACGGCGGAATAATCTACGCCTATAACATTACGACGGGAGATGTTCTATGGACCTACGAAGCGACAACCGAAGGATTTGAATCTGCATACGGAGGCAACTATCCAATCGGCGTTGTTATTGTTGCTGACGATAAACTCTACACAGTCACAGGTGAGCATTCGCCAACCCAGCCCTTGTACCGCGGGCCAAACTTGCGTTGCTTAAACGCGACAACAGGCGAGGAAGTATGGAAAATAGAAGGATGGTTCGGTGGAATGTCTCCATCGAGTTCAGACATACTGATGGCGGATGGCATTCTTGTGGGTCTTAACTTCTTTGACAATCAGCTGTACGCTTTTGGCAGGGGTTCAAGCGCTACCACGGTTTCTGCGCCACAGGTCATTTCAACGGTGGGATCCAGCGTAATGATTACAGGATCGGTAACTGATCAAACTCCTACGGGCAGGCGTGACATTAGCAATGAGTTGCAGTTTTCGCTGAAGGGTACTCCGGCAATATCCGATGAAGATCAAGCTGCGTGGATGGAATACTTGTACATGCAGCAAGCAATGCCCACGAACGCTACTGGCGTTGAAGTCGTGTTGGAGACGTTGGATCCTAACGGCAACTTCTATGAGATCGGAAGAACAACAAGTGACATGAACGGCAATTACGGTCTGAAGTTCACTCCAGAGGTTCCAGGCGACTACAAGATCTTCGCTAGATTCGAAGGATCGGCAGCCTACGGGCCTTCATCCGCAACAACCTACCTATCCATTGATGAAGCTCCTCAGGCTACGCCGACCGCGCCGCCTCCAGAGCCGTCGATGGCCGACATCTACTTTATGCCGGCAATTATCGGAGTAATCATAGCAATCGTAGCAGTCGGGCTATTGCTTGTGCTAATGCTTAGAAAACGGTGAGTAAAAAGTAAAAGCCAAACAATCTTCCCCCAATTTTTTTCGGGGTTACACATCAAAGTCATCAAAAGGAGAAAAACGGGCTGAGAGGGCTCTGCAGCAATAAAGCTAACAGTAGCAGTCTGTTGGCAGATTTCATCTTTCTTTATCTCCTAAAATTTGTTGTGCAGAGCCCCAGCAAACCCTTGCCTCCTTTATGATTCAGAATGAGGACGTTTCTATAGAGTTGATATTTGAATGGGCAAAAATCTTATTTGCCTGAAGCTGCATAGAATCTTTTGTTGTCTTGTTTTGTGGTGTCTCTTGGGAAGCTAGTTCGCTGACCCTTGGCTTTGCGTTGTCTAAACTTCCCTTAGAATGACCATAGAGGAAGAAGGTAATGGTTGAAGCCGCTAAGAAACCGTCATCAAACCGTTCGGCGAAGGAGCGCAGAAACACGTTGTTTCGCGTATTAGACGGCGTTTTGAGTATGGCTCACAAAAAAATTCACGCCGGCGGCAACAGCGACAGGGCTAAGCAGGGCTGGGCAAGGGTGCTGATTTCAGCCGTCTCAACCTACAGCGGCTTACTCAAGGACGAAGAGTTGGAACTCAGGGTGATAGCGCTGGAGGAGAAGCTGAAGAACAGCATATTGATTTCGAAACCAGAGGAGAGGAAGCGATGAACGGGTTAAGCCGTAAACTTCGCGCTTTAGAAGACAACCTGTTAGAGTTTCCCCCCGATGATGAGGACATAGTTTTACACATAGGCGATGGCGATGAGTAGCTTTTGCATGACCGCGCAAACAGAATAAGGGAGAGCCTGAAGGATGAAGCCCAAGCCATAATAGACTGTGGGTCAAGCGTGGACCAACAGAACGAGGCAGCCAAAGAGCTTATTGGCAGACTTTCCGGTGAGGAGCGCGGTATTCTTGAGCAGTCAGGCGAATTTATCAGCTACCGTATGGAACGGTTAGTTTACAAGTGGTTCGCTAGTGCTTACCCGCATGGTGAAGATGAGCGTGTCATGCTGAGGGTTATGTGGTTTTTCCGTGAGATGCAGAAATTCAATCACGCCAACCTGATAGAGGATTACGAGTGGAACAACAACCGAAACGAGAATGATCCAGCCTTCGATGATAATGCTTGGTGGGAAATGGTGGAAGCTAAAGTAAAAGCGGAGTACCCTGAAGGCGTGTTCAATGAAAAAAGCTTCGAGGAGTTTGAACGGCTCCATGACGAGTTTTTAGCGCGCAAAATTAGAGAGTATTACGAGGCGCATCCAGAGGAGCGAGAAGCGTTGATTAACGGTTTAAACAGGAAAATCGAGGAGCAAAAAAAGAGTGAATGAGTTTGAAAAAGAGATTCAGATTCCAATGTCGGAGCGCGTGCGTTTAGAGGACTTGAAATTGGATGGTTGCAACCCGAATAGGCTCTCGCGGGAAGGGCTGGAGCGGCTGAAAGCGTCAATTCGCAAGTGGGGCGACATAGTTCCGATAGTCACAAAACAGGATCTTTTGGTGGCTGACGGGGAGCAAAGAGCCTTAGCCATGAAGGAGCTGGGCATGGCCGAGTG
>CAZPND010000147.1:0-4520 GCA_964587975.1 uncultured Candidatus Bathyarchaeia archaeon | reverse complement strand
TGATACGCATGGGCAGTAATGGCGTAGCCAGGTGGCACGCTAATCTTCGCCCGTATCATTTCGCCCAGATTGGCATTTTTTCCCCCAACCAAGGGGATGTCTTCTTTACCAAGTTCTTCAAACCACAGGATTCGCTTCCCTTTTCGGTCAGATTGCAACACTTCCACCTCTAATCTTACTAGTTTGGAGCTTCCTAATTATCATACGACAAGGTATAAGTAACTTGCCTGAACCTCGTTTTAGGGCTTCTTTTGGGGACCCTAAGCCTATGAGAAAAAGGTCTTGCCTAGCCGAAGAATGTTGCTGCTATTTCGTAGAGCTTCAAATCAACCGTTTTTCGCTTGCCGACAACGTCCTTCAAGGGCACGGACACCGTGGCGTTTCCCTGGATGGCAACCATCTCGCCGAATCTGCCCTCGTGTACTATGTCAATCGCGGCGATTCCAAACCGGGTAGCCCGAAAAAGCTAACCCGCTGAAAAAGTTTCTTGGATATTTTTGGGGTCCAATTCCATGGATGATTGAAGCCGCAGTGATAATGTCTGCGGTTATTCAACGTTGACCTGATTTTGGAATAATCTTCACGCTTCTGATGGTAAACGCCATAGTGGGGTTCTGGCAAGAACATAAGGCAGGAAACGCCATAGAACTGCTAAAACAGAGACTATCCATAAAAGCCCGGGTTCTGCGAGATGGCAAATGGCAGGAGATGCCGGCTGGAGAACTTGTTCCAGGTGACATTGCCCGATTGCGCTTGGGAGACATCATCCCCGCCGACGTAAAACTAATTGACGGAGACTATCTCTTAACCGACGAATCCGCACTAACTGGCGAATCGCTGCCTGTCGAGAAGCACTTGTCCGACGTTGGATACGCAAGTTCCATCGTTAAACAAGGCGAAATGAACGCGCTTGTGGTTAACACAGGAGCAAGAACCTTTTTTGGTAAAACCACCACACGCTTGTAGAAGAAGCAAAAACCCCGAGTCACTTCCAAAAAGCCATCAGCAAGATAGGCGATTACCTGATTTTCCTAGCGATAGGACTCGTAATAGTAATCTTTCTAGTTTCGCTTTTTCGAGGTCAAAACGTCTTGGATATCATTCAGTTTGCATTGGTCTTGACTGTTGCAGGTATACCTGCAGCACTTCCCGCGGTCTTGTCAGCCACCATGGCCATAGGCGCAATAGCCCTCGCCAAGAAGGAAGCCATAGTAAGCAAGTTGGTCGCAATTGAAGAAATGGCAAGCATGGATGTGCTGTGCTCAGACAAAACTGGCACTATCACTAAGAATGCGCTGACTTTGGGTGGAACAAAACCCTACGCTAAATTCACAGAAACTGACGTACTGCTGTTCAGCACGCTTGCGTCAAGAGAAGAAGATCAAGACCCCATCGATAAAGCAATCTTAACGAAAACCAAGAGCACACCCGCTATTTCTGATAGAATTGGTCATATATTAAAGTGACCAGTTTTAGGCCTTTCGATTCAGTCGTAAAAAGAACAGAGGCAACAGTGCAAGGAGAAGATGGAAGCCAGTTTAAAGTAACCAAAGGAGCCCCTCAGGCGATTCTGGCCCTTGCCGAAGACAAGAAGGCAATCAACGATAAATTGACAGAAGATGTTAATGAGTTCGCTAAAAAAGGGTACCGAGCGCTGGGAGTGGCTCGAACTAACAGGGAGAACAAGTGGCAATTTGCGGGTTTAATAGCTTTGTTTGATCCGCCAAGGGAAGATTCAGCCGAAACGATAAAAACGGCTCAGTCGATGGGTGTTAGCGTGAAAATGGTCACCGGTGACCACATAGCTATTGCCAAAGAAATTTCGAGTCAGGTAAACCTTGGAAACGATATTGTATTGCCCGCTTCTTTTTTGGATAAGCCTGACAGTCAGGCTCAACGCGTGGTTGAAGAGGCTGAGGGTTTTGCGGAAGTCTTCCCTGAACATAAGTACAGAATTGTGGAGTTGCTCCAAAGTAAGGGACACATTCTAGGTATGACTGGTGATGGGGTTACTGATGCGCCTGCTTTGAAGAAAGCTAACGCGGGTATTGCTGTTGAGGGTGCCACCGACGCTGCAAAATCCGCGGCGGATTTGGTTCTGACTAAGCCGGGTCTTTCTGTTATTATCGATGCGATTAAGGAAAGTCGCAAGATTTTTCAGCGCATGACGAATTATGGCACGTACCGCATCGCCGAAACGATAAGAGTGCTGCTTTTTATGACTGCTGCAATCGTCATTTTCCAGTTTTATCCTGTTACTGCTCTGATGCTTGTTTTGTTGGCGCTTCTAAATGACCTGCCGATTATGACGATAGCATATGACAGCGTGAAATACTCGGATAAACCTGAGAAATGGGACATGCGGACATTGTTGGGAATAGCGACGTTTCTTGGAATAATCGGGGTATTCTCGACCTTCGGCATTCTCTACATTGGATTGATTGTATTGAATTTAAACCCACTAGTGCTCCAATCTTTCATTTACCTTAAGCTTTCAGTGGCGGGACATTTAACCGTCTTTGTGGCTAGAACAAAAGGTCCGTTTTGGTCTGTGAAGCCAGCAAAACCTCTCCTTTTCGCGGTCATTGCTACTCAACTGGTTGCCACATTGATCACGGTGTACGGAATTTTGCTTCCTGCAATGGGGTGGGGACTGGCTCTTCTTGTATGGGGATATGCCTTATCCCTCTTTGTAATAACTGACTTTGCAAAAGTACGCGTATACAAGCTGATGAACCACACGGGTATTGTATTCCATAGGTGATACTCATTTAAAACGAACGGCTCCAGTAGCGCGTGAGTTTTTGGACGAAAACTTGGGTCATTTTGAAACTCCTAAACCCAGCTAAATTTCGTGCGCGCTAAGCCCACATCGCATGTTGCCTAAATTTATGTAGTCGAGCGAAAATAGCTTATGCAAGGAATTAAAGATAACAAAATAATAGAGAGGAGGTGGAAGGAAATGGGCGTTAGGAAGTTGGAGCTTGTATTCGTAGATAAGAATGGAAAATGGTATCCTTTAGATGAAGTCAACAGTGCGGAGTTAGCTGAAGGTCTCGAAAAGATTTCTAAAGAAACTGCCCAGAGACTGTTATTGCAGAAAGAACAACGATAGAACCTAATATATCCGTTTTTTCAGGAATTGCCGAATTGCGGGCGTTTAGAATAATATTCTCTCGTAAAAAGCAAGTTCAGGTTTTAGGCTAATCTTTAAAGGTTTTACAATAGGGGTTTACGCTTGCAAACGATTTATATCCGAGTTTTCTATATTTTACCTTGAGAGAGAACTTATGCCCATATTTTTGATAATTTCTAGGCATTCTCCTGAGAACTGTCCGATGAACAATGAGAAAATGAAGAAAATGACGTTAGAATTACCAGACAAATTGGGTGGATTGGAGAAGAAACACGGAATCAAGAGGGTTGGAGTGTGGACTGTGATTCCGGAGCATCTGTTGGTTTGGGTGTATGAAGCCCCAAGTTCAGAAGCTCTGCAAAAATTCTCGATGGAACCGGAGATTGCAAAATGGATGGCTTGGAACACGAGTGAAATCAAATTGGCAATGAGTCTTGAAGAAAGCATGAAATTACTAAAATAAGCAACGCACGTGCATGTTTGAAGCTTAAATATGGCGCGCGCTGTGGCTCAAATGACACAAAACGGTGGTGAGAATACAATATGACTAAGTTTATGGTATCTCTTCCTGAAAGGTGAGAACAGTTTCTGAAACGTTTGGCAGATGATCACCAAGTTGACCTGAATCGCGTCATCAGTGAATTGTGCGCGTGGGCCTTTTCCAATTCTGAAACCAAGAAACAGTTTGAACTATGGTTGGATGATGCTTTTCCCCCACAAGGTGAAGCTGAAGACGGAGCAAGAGCTGCAGGTGCCAGAGAAAGAGCGCGCGAAGAAGAGGCGGAAGAAGCTTCAGAAGAGGAAGCCCACGAGGATAGAGATTACAGTGAGGACAGAGAAATAGCGCCTTAACGGTCGGAGTCTAAGACAACGCATTATTCAGTAAACTATTTCCCTTAAGAAATAAGAAAACCCGCAAGCCGCGCGCGGAGTAAACCAGCGTTAAAATGTGGTATGTATAGCTTCTTGATTCGCATAAGCTCCTTGCTGAAAAGAGAAGTGGTTTCAGTCATTATGGGTTGAAAAAAGGGAGGTTGAGAGGTTTATCGGGGGCTATTTGGTCGCATTTTTTTCTTATGCAATCACTGCGGACAAGTCTTATAAGAGCCCCAGACTATTCATAATGTGGCAGCGTTTAGCTGGTTTCGTTGTGTAAAATCCCATTTTTTCCATGAATTCGCTGCAGTATGGGCGCGGGCTAAGATCTGCTAGATTCTGCTTTTAGGAGAACTATGAAAAACGCAAAGATGAAAGGAGGTGAAAAAAAGTGTTGAGATTCAAGTTTCCTATCGAGTACGAATTGAACCCTACGGAGATAGATAAAGGAGCGCAATGGCTAACATTGAGACTGAAAAACAAAGGAAGAGTAACTCTTAAAAGACTT
>CAZPND010000146.1:0-4523 GCA_964587975.1 uncultured Candidatus Bathyarchaeia archaeon | reverse complement strand
TTAGGACCCTGTCGCGTAGGCGTTCGTGGGTTCGAATCCCACCCCCCGCACTTTTTCGTGCACCCCCCGCAGTTTTTCGTGCGCACCCGAATATTTTGAGTATCTAAGAGGGAGAGTAAGAGAAACTACAGCTGAGAGCTACTGCACCAGATTAAAAGTCCTATCAAAGCTTGGAAACTTAGACAATCCAGAAAAGATGAAGACGCTGATCTGCACCTATCCTGTAAGCGAAGCAAGAAAGGAATTATTGACAAACGCATACGACTACTACGGCCGGTTCAAGAAAATGAGTTGGGATAAGCCCCGCTTCATCCGTGAAGATAAGGCGTTCTTTTTGCCGACAGAAGAGGAACTCAGCATTCTCATAAGCAATGCAAGGTCTGCCAAGATGTCTACTTTTCTGCAGTTACTCAAAGAGACGGCATCTGACAGTGGAGAAGCATGGAAATTGAAGTGGCTAGACATAGACACTGAGAGGAAAACCGTGAACATAACACCCACCAAGAATCACAATGCCAGAACACTTCCAGTATCAGATAACCTGCTAAGCAGACTATTCAAACTGGAGAAGAAAAACGACAGAGTATTTGCCACCAAAGACCTTGACAGTTTCAGCAGATGCTACGCACTCATGAGAAACAGACTCTCAGCGAGACTCAGCAACCCAAGAATACATCTCATAGCGTTCAGATCATTCAGACACTGGAAAGCAACAGACCTATACCACAAAACAAAAGACATCCTGTACGTAAAATGGTTCCTCGGACACAAACGACTTGAAAACACACTCGTCTACACCCATCTCATCCCCATGAAAGAAGACCAATACCACTGCAGAGTAGCCAAAACCATAGAAGAAGCAAAACAACTAATCGAACAAGGATACGAGTTTGTCTGCGACATGCAATCAGCAAAGATATTCAGAAAAAGGAAGTGAGAAAACCATGAATGAAACCTGGCCCTGTGACAACTGCGGCCACGAAAACCCAGAAGACGAAGTTATTTGCGAAAATTGTGGAGCGTACAGAAATGAGAGTGCTTATGATGCTATTGCGGATGAAGAAGAATAGCGTACTCTAATCGTTTTGCTTTTGTATCGCTTTGAAGAAGTCAGGGTCAATTTTCCTGAGGTTGTACAACGCTTTCTCGATGTACAGAGTCATTGCCTTGACATGGGGAAAATGCCGTTTATATTTCAATGCAGCGAATTCTCTTGCAACGATAATTAGCCAGAAGATTGGGGATCTATCCGAAAGATTAACATTAAAACCTATTTGATTCGGGTAGCTCGGCAGGAGTTCACGCGCCTCTGTTGTTACGTCAGTCACCATCACTTTAACAGTATCAGGATTTCCTCCTATCGACTCAACTATCTTTCTGAGGAGAGCAAGAAATTTCTTTATCTTTTCCTCACTTGGAAGAGTCAATCCCGGACTTGCCAGAATGGTAAACTCGCCTATTTTGATAGGGTGTAAATTGAGTGCCGCTATTGGTTTCTTCTCGCTATAGACCACATACTTAGATGACGAAATCACAGAACCCGCTATTGTGACCCCAGCTTTGTACGTGTCAGAAATATCTATGGGTTTAGGACTTTCCCGATTCACTTTTGATGTTTTTTCCTGTGTTACACGGTCAGGTAATATTTGGTATAAAGCACGGATGACTTCACAAGCGTTTTTTCCCGCATGAGAGATTGCTTCAGCAGCTTCCATAACATCTTTCCCATCTTCAAGCAAACTCACTGCTGTGTGTACCCAATCTATGACTGTAGCATCTTCATCTCGGGATATTTTGCTCTGTCTCATTCTTTGCCAAGGATTCAAAAGCTGAAAAACTTTCGTGCTCTCCCCACTAATCTGAGTCGGGGTCATTTTACCCAAGCCGGTAGACACTCCAATTTCTACAACAGGGTCAGCTATTCCTGAAGCTCCTAAACAGGCTAGTGCGATTCTTCTTGTATCGTCGTAGGAAGCGAGATCGCCGAAGAGGTGACGAAACAGAACATAAAATTTTGTGGGTGCATCCATGCCTACAATCTGTGGTGCCACCTTACGTGTTAAATAATTAATTGCATACCCCACTGCTTGGTCCATAATGAATTCCAATATTTCTTCGGAGGTCATTTTGCCTTGCGGGTCTTTGAGCGGCCAGTAGTTGCTGGCTGCTTTTAGGGCTTCGGCTTGGGCACCCATAAGAAAATCGGGACCAAAAAGACCATACTCTTCCAGTTCCACTAAACGATTCTCAAAATTCTTTTCCATGTCCCTTATGGCGTCTTGAATATAGCCTCCACCACCTTAGGTAAGGTCTTTAGGAAGCCAGCCTCGAATACGTTTCTCCAGATATCGTAAGGGATTCATGCTTACGCCTCTGGCACCAGTTTGCTGAATATTATGCTGGCTAACTTGGCTGGATGCATCTCTGCGGCGTCTTCTACGTCTATGCCTCTTTCTTTGGCGAGGTCAAGCAGGTACTCGCTGGTTTGGCGGAGGAACTCTTGATTTGTCACTTCTTCAGGGTTGTCGTGCCAGTACCACACTTTGATTCCGTGACGGGTGCTGTAGGTGACGATGGCTTTGCGCTTAAGCCCGGGATGATAGCCCAGAAGTATGGCGTCTTTCGGGTACAGCCTCGTCACTTGGAGGTCGTTGGCTCGCGCCACCTCCAGCAGCGTGGTGGAAAGCTTGGCTTCCGCCGTCAGCCTGGTCTGGTTAACGTACTGGCGTGTGGTGCTGAGTTTGTCTGCGATTGCCGATACTGAAAGGCCTTTGCGTATCAGGGACCAGATGGTTTTTTGTTTCTGGCTGAGCGGAGAAGATAATGTACAGTTTGGGCACATAACCTGTCAGTAAACAAGTATATATTTACAAATATTTAACTCTGCTGGTCACACCTATAAAACAGCCAGCACCGCAGAATTTCATGCAGTTTAGTTTATATAAGGGGGTATAGAAAAAAATCGCACGTCAGAGCCGTAACGTCACTTACTAAGCTTCTTCTTTAATGCGCCTTTATACAATTCAAGGCTTATCGGATTCGGCTGTTGCCGCTTGCTGCGTGTTTTTCGGGCTTCCTCGATTGCTGAATTTCCCCAAGTACCCAAACGGATAAGACAACAGCAAAATCTCAAGCACGCCAATACCCAAGGAGAAAGCTGCGCCTGCCATGGTTTGTATCATAAGGTTGATGGTGGCGAAAACCAGCAGAAGGAAAAACCCGTTAAGCCAGAAACCTATCTGCCATCCTTCACAGTCATACAAGTAGTGAAGTTCTGTTATGTTCAAAACGCCGATTATTATGGGCTGAATGCCGTATGTAGTGAACAGGAATAGAGCAAATCCTATCGGCGGCATGTAAAGCAAAAACGAATCCTGAAACGCATCCAGAAACAACTGAATAACAACTAACGGAATCATTATCGATAAGCCGTGAATGAACACAGCCTTAGACGGTTTAGGTATTTTCCGCAATCCACTCACCCACTTTTTGCTCGGCAAGCCTTCCACGAATTCCGTAACTGCTACCCTCACTGTTCCAATAAACAATCCAGCAGCCCTTAAGCCCCATACTCTTGAAAAGATTAAGACCCCTAATGATATAATCGCTTTGCGCCACATCATCACTTGTTGACATGCCATACTCCGCGATCACAATCGGCTTATTCGTTATCTGCTGAAGAAGCTGAATCATCCTCGGAGAAAGAGTAAGGAAAGAATCCATAAACACATCAAAACCAACAAAATCAAGCCTCTCACTAAATCGAATAGGAAGATTCGACCGAAGCATAAAAGCCGGCCCAAAATTAGTGTAAGTCTGAGCCGAAAGCTGATACTGCTCAACAATACCATAAACCTCGTCAAACCTCGAACCCGCCTCATCATCCGTGAACAAAGCACCCAAATCCCATGACGTCGCAACATCCGGTTCATTAAGCACCTGAACATACGCCAAATCTCCACCCCAATTATGAAGATAATAATTTATGCTATCGCTGCTGTCATGATTGTTGATTATAAGAGCAACTTTAATGCTGCTGAACTGTTGAACAGCAGTGAAAAACGTATTCGTAAGCGTGTTCGAATAATCGCCAGGATCCGTAGGATCACAAACCAGGTTAACGCGAATCACATTAAACCCCAAATCATTGATTCGCGATACCTGATCATAGATTTGCCCGACATTATCCTGCTCGTAAACATAGCTTATCCCAACCTCAAAACTGGAACGAGAACCTCCAGAAGAAGAGGAAAAATAAACAAACGGAAAGAAAATCTGGACAAACACCAAGAAAATAGACAAGCCGATAACCGTTAACGACAACACCATCTTATTCCTAGCTAAAGCAACAAAACGCTGCTTATTGAACACGCCAGTTAACCCTTTTTTCCTGTAAGCTGAAAGACTCTGCCTCTTAAAATAAACCAAAACACCAACACAAACAATAACCGCAACCGTTACACCCCCAACAACCATAGCCGTTGGAAAAGGAGCCACAACCGTAAACTTAATCGTAGCCGAAA
>CAZPND010000145.1:0-4529 GCA_964587975.1 uncultured Candidatus Bathyarchaeia archaeon | reverse complement strand
TTAAGGCTTTTACGTTTCTTTTCTTGACAGCATTCTGTGGTTGTCACTGCACAGTCACATATCGATATAAACAAGCGCATAACAACTATCTACTGCGTAACAGCAGGAAGCCATCAAAGACTTGGTGAATCAAAGTGAGCCAAGGCAAATTTTATCTTTCAATCTCCTGGGCATTTGAAAAATAGCAGTCTCAGCTTTAGGTACAAAATGCTGGTTTCTTTGATTCACCAAGACAAATGCTTCGGATGGAGGCGACTTGTATTGTACAGGGGAACACGCAAAAACCGCTTCACAAATAGTGAAGATAATCATGTAGAAGAAATATTCGAAAAAATCGAGACAGCTGTAACTGAAAAAAATGAAGACTTCTCACCTCCATATAGAAGGAGTAAATTGTGAAAAAAGCAGATGTTGAGAGAAAACCTCGCAAGCCCTTAACCACAGAATACCCTGTTCTTTTTGAGAACAATAAAGCTTTCATGGGATTTGCAGGTTGTCCCACATGCTTCAATTTTTTGAAGATACCCCTCTCTGGGCAAATTTATGCAAAGCAAACTAAAGAGTCCAAACGGTAAGCCGCCTTTAACTTGTTGGAGTATTGATACAGTCACACATCCTTATTAGCAGTAACTGCGAAAGAAAATCATGCAACAGTTCCCAAAAAGCACGGTACTCGGGTTTTGGCGGACCAGGGGGCGTGCAGGCACAGACAAACTTGTCAAAACCCATTTTTCAGGCAAGCCCTGTGCCTACGCTCCCTTTGAAAACGCGTTTGTTTTTTTATATAGTGGTGTAATTTTTCCGCTTTTCTGTTGAATTCGTTTATAATAAGTGTAGTTGTAGTGGTGCAATCACAAACGTGTATAAGAAAAAACGCGTATAAACCCATGCCTTTTTCATGGAGACCTGCAGCCTTTGAATATTAGTAAGAAAACTAGCACTTCATCAAATTCAAACGTAAATACATCAAAAATCTTGAAGGTGATTCCTTTTGAAAAAGGCTTTCACTTCTTTACAGAAAGCATGGGGTACACTGGAATAACCGCCACTAGTATTTTCGAGTTTGAAGAAAAACTGAAAATCGTAAGCGTCCAATCCGTTGAGTATCATTTTCGCCGCCATGACTTCCAAAGATGGATAAGCGATATGATAGGGGATGTTGAGTTAGCCGCTCAGATAGCTCGTTTGGACACGCAGCTTTCTTCTGAAAACCTGCGAAAACCGCTCCTTAATATCGTGCGGAAAAGAGTCCGTGAAGTGGAGAAGCTTCATGATAGCGCTGTCTAAGTTTTTTTCTTCAACAACCGCCCGAACCGTTTCTTGTTAAGGCGAATTAACCTGTGACTGCTGGGTTCTCCGTTCTATGTCTTCCTGAACCTTGCGGTACTGAATTAACGAGTTTATCGCGCTGACCGCTCTCCCAGGCGTAGGGTACGCAGGTATATGGTCTTCCTCCAGCATCTTAACCAGCATTTGAGTGAAATCGCC
Organism: uncultured Candidatus Bathyarchaeia archaeon; assembly: GCA_964587975.1. Classification (GTDB taxonomy): domain Archaea; phylum Thermoproteota; class Bathyarchaeia; order Bathyarchaeales; family Bathycorpusculaceae; genus SG8-32-3. Next base: position 3,041 of record CAZPND010000145.1, on the reverse strand, counting down.
CCCTATGGTACAAACTACCATCGGCTTTCCCGAGGCTAAGCTGGCCTCACTTATTGCGTCAACCACGTCGGATTCGATAAAAGACGTTTGCAGAAGAACTATCACCAAGATGATTCCAACGTTCGGGTCAGAACTAACCGCGTCCAACGCCATCCTGTAACGCTCAACATCCGCGTCCCCCACCAAATCCAACGGGTCATGAGGGATAGCATAGTCTGGAAGGTTAGCCCTCAACCGCTCTAAAGTGTTTGAACTAAACTCTGCCAAGCCGAGACCTCTTCTGGAGATTTCATCCGCACTGATAACCCCGAACCCGCCCCCATTAGTGACTATCGCTACGTTCTTTTGACTTCCAGGCATAGGCTGATACGCCAACGCCCGAGCATAGTCAAACAATTCGTCAACGGTCTGCGCGGCTATTATTCCCGCACCTTTGAAAGCACCCTCATAAATCTGCGCGGACCCTGCAAGCGAACCTGTATGCGACATGGTGGCCCGTGCACCAGCCTTTGTCATACCACCCTTCAAAACAACCACGGGCTTATTTTTAAGCGTCTTCTTTGCGGCGTCGAGAAACGCTCGACCTCTGCTTATGCCCTCCACGTACAGAGTTACACACTTCGTGTGCGGGTCATCCGCCAAATAATTCAGCAAATCAACTTCGTCTACATCCACCTTGTTTCCTATGCTGATAAACTTGCTAATCCCAATCTCCTGAGATGTAGCCCAATCAAGCACCGCAGCCCCAAACGCGCCGCTCTGCGAAATGAACGCGATCGGACCCTGCTTCGGACGCCTCAGCCGATACTTAGGCAGAAACAACGTGTCCACATGATTCACTGGATCATACACGCCTATGCAGTTTGGCCCGATAATCCTGAGGCTGCTGCCTTCAATCTTCTCCTTAATCGAACTCTCAAGCTTCGCACCTTCGCCCCCAATTTCCTTGAATCCTCCTGAGATTATAACAGCTGCTTTAACACCCTTAGATACGCAGTCGTCAACAATTGACGGAACTTTGGGCGCTGGCACAGCGATGACAGTCAAGTCCAATTCGCCGGGAACATCCACTACCGAAGGATAAGCCTTTAACCCCAGTATGGTCTCCGCTTCAGGATTTATCGGGTACACTGCCCCCTCAAATTCTGAGTCCACAAAATTCTTGAAAATCACATGACCAAACTTCCTAGGCTTCCGTGAAGCACCAACCACAGCCACCGTTTTGGGTTTGAAGAAAGGTTCTAAATCCATTTACTCGCCTCCATCATTTTTTGCCAGAACAATTCGAGTGTCAACAGCACACACCCCATCAGGATAAGCGATTACAGGATTAAGGTCCAACTGGCTTATGGCGTTGTGCTGCGACATCAAAGATGAAACATCAATCAAAACATCCACTAACGCATTTATGTCAGCAGGCGGTTGCCCTCTTATGCCCTCCAGTATTTTTGAGCCTCGAAGCTCATGGATAAGGTTCAAAGCGTCAATCTTGTCTACTGGGGCGACGCGAAACGCGACATCTTTGTACACTTCGGTGAATATGCCGCCCATCCCAAACATGACTGAAGGCCCGAATTGGCTGTCCCTTATTCCGCCGACAATGACCTCGGTTGACGGGGACATCATCTTTTCGATTAGGACGCCGAGAACCTTCGCGTTAGGATTATGCGTATTCACTTCGGTAATCAACTTGGGGTATGCTTTCTTAAGCGCCGTTTCATCAGCGATTCCTAGAATCACGCCGCCCACATCAGATTTATGCAGAATCTGAGGCGAAATAATCTTCAAAACCACGGGAAACCCTATCTCTTTTCCTTTTGTAGCCGCCTCATCAACGTTTTGCACCACATGAGAAACAGGTGTAGGTATATGGTGTAGCTTGCAGATTTGCTGCGATTCCGGTATCAGCAGGGAAGAGCGCCCCTCCTGCAGGGCTTTCTGAATTATGTTTTCGCATTCCTTCAACGCAAACACCCGCTTTTCACAAGTAAGCCTCCGTCACGTACCGTCGCATCATCCTGTGACTGTTGAAGTAGTTGGCAACTTTTCCAATGGACTTCTTCATCATGTCAATCCAGTGATCCTCATCAGTGTAAAACGAAGGCAAGATCACATACCGCAGCTTACCGTACAAATCTTCCATTTCACGCCTTCTTCTCTCATCATCCCCGACCTGTTCATCATGGTGCGGCCCTATCGACCAGCCAGTTACGTCTTCAATGCAGCCTTCCACCCACCAACCGTCTAAAACGCTAAAATTCAGCACCCCATTGTGCGAAGCTTTCATTCCGCTTGTGCCCGAAGCTTCCATAGGCGGAAGCGGCGTGTTAAGCCAAACATCAACACCTGAAGTTAGTTTGGCAGCCATGGCCATGTTGTAGTTTTCAAGATACACGATTTTTATCTGGTCTTTCAACTGAGACATGTGACCGTAGATTTCCTGAATCAGTTGCTTACCTTCCACATCTTTGGGATGGGCTTTTCCAGCAAAAACCATCTGCAAATCGCCACTGTTTCGCACCCGTTTCAGCCGGTCAATGTCGGAGAAAATCAAATTAGCTCGCTTATAAGCCGTGGCTCGCCTCGCAAAGCCCAAAGTCAACGTCTGCTCATCCAATTGAGTTCCCGTCTGGGTTTTCACAAACTCAATCAGATCTCTTTTGGCTTTGAGGTGCGCGTCCCATATCTCCTCATCAGGAATCTCATCGGCTCTCACAAGCAATTCAGGTTCATGAGTCCATCCTCGAATGTACTCGTGGAAAAGCTTTCTGAACGGATCAGAAGTCCATGTGTGCGAATGGACGCCGTTTGTCACCTCGTAAATGTGGTATCCAGGGAAAAGTTTCTGGGAATACTCCATGTGCGCTTCTGTTACGCCGTTTGTAAACTTGCTCAAGTTAAGCGCTAGAAGCGTCATGTTTAACCTGTCTTGCCCACCATACTTCTTCAGCGTTTCAAGAGGCAACTCGTTTCCCAGCAGTCTCTGCACAAGATCATAAGAGAACCTGTCAAAAGCCGCCGCAACAGGCGTATGCGTGGTG
>CAZPND010000144.1:1924-4531 GCA_964587975.1 uncultured Candidatus Bathyarchaeia archaeon | reverse complement strand
AGTCCTCAGGTTGAAAGTATCGAGACTTGTTATTCCTTCTTCCATTAAACTTTTGATTAGGTTCAAAAAGCCATTTCTTGTAGTATAATCCTTTTCTATGGCGTTTAGTAGGTCGGGTATTATCAGGTGTTTTAGCCCTTCGTTATCAATCATTGGCAGTATTTTGCTTACTATTACCGCTTGGGTTATGTTGTTGGTGGTGTATGTGCCTTTGATTTTGAAGGCTGCCATAGCTGAGGTTTTAGCGTGTTCCGGTTTAGCTATTAAGAGCAGATTCACAGGTGCTTCCGTATTCTTAACGTAGCCCGTTTGCAGTGTCAGCCTAACCATTTCCAATAAGGGTTCAATTTCTAACATTTCCAATTCTACCTTTACCACATACATTTTGCCTTCCTCCCTGAAACTTCCCAGAGCACCGCAAACTGGGGAAGAATATATCAGTAAATTCTTCCCTTACCCGCGGTACAGCGGGAAGTTTTGCTAAAAGTTCCTGCTCAGCAAATCTTATAAATAGTTCACATCTATATACTAAGTATAGAGCGTGGAACTTTTGCCAAGAAAGGGTAAGAGACCAGAATGGGAAAAAGAAGAAAACAGGAAAAAAATCTTCTTAGCATTATTGAAAGAGCCACTCAACTTTGAGAAACTGCGCGAAAAACTACAAATCAGCAGAGGTACATTAGCTAAACATCTTAGAGAATTAGAAGAGAAAAGAATCATTGAAAAAGCCAGAATAAACGGAAAAAGAGTTTATCAGATAGCATTTGACAACGAAGAAAGAATTTTGGATGAATTGAAGTCTACTCATTTTGACCTGTTATTAAAAGCACTTGCTGAGTTAGTAGACCCATTATTTATTGACTTCTGGAAATCATATTCACAGACTTTGCTAAAGACCATAATTTTCTTAAAAAAGAGGGAGTTAATGGATAAACCTCGAATATCAGCTAAAGAGCTTCATATCAAGGTCTATGAAAACATTCAATCCTCAGCTTCTCCAAAAGCTAAGAAACTCATGCCCGTTGATGAAATTCTTGATGGATTTAAAAAAATGCCCTATTCGGCTTTTGAAGAGTTGGATAAATTTTTTAGGTCTAGTGACAAGGGACTTCAAGGAGGAAAAAAAGAATGAGAGCAAACACTGACAAAATAATTCGTGACGGTCACGGCAGCTACTTGGGAGTGGAAAGAGGCTGCTTCGTGGTCAAAAACAAAAAACAGGAAGAAAAGAAATACCCTCTTTTCGAATCTGAAGTGGGAGAGGTTGTGCTCAAAACAGGCAAACCGTTTCGACTGGTGCTTTAGCGACAATGGGTTTCTGGGGTATCGATGCAGTTATTCTCACTCAGAAAGGAAAGCCAGTAGCTACTCTCAGAAGTTTGGATGATGACAGCCACGTCAAAACAAGAATATGCCAGTACGAAGCCTTGAAAGACGGCAGAGCGTTTGAGATTGCTAAACAATTTGTTAAAAGCAAGATTCAAGGGCAAAACATGGTCTTGAAGAAGTACGGTTTGAAAACCGACACTTCCGTTAAATTGAAAGTTAACGCTGTAGAAACTGATGATTTGGCTTTGCTGAGGAGAAGGTTGACGCAGATTGAAGCAAAGTTCAGCAGGTTCTATTTCAAGCAGATATTTGGTTTGTTTCCTGAGCGGATTAGACCTGAGCGCAGAAGGACTTACAGGGCTTATGATGGGGTGAATAACATCTTCAATTTGGGTTATGAGCTTCTTCAATGGAAGGTTCATAGCGCTTTGGTTAACGCCAAGCTTGAGCCGTATTTGGGTTTTTTGCATTCTGAACAGTTTGGGAAGCCAAGTTTGGTTTGTGATTTTCAAGAGTTGTACCGTTATCTTGTTGATGACTTTGTGATTCAATACTGCAAGGGACTGGCTAAACGAGATTTCATGTTTAAGAGTGAGAAATTGTCAGGTCAAAAGAGAGGAAAACGGGAATATCTCAACGATAATAAAACGAGAGATTTCATCACAAGGCTGAACAACTACTTTGAATGTTATTTAGAAATTCCGAGAATTAGAGTTGGACAAAAACAAACTATTGAGACTCTCATCAATGAAGAAGCGTTGTTGTTTTCCAAGCACCTGAGAAATGAAAAGATAGAGTGGATACCAAGGATGGGGATAATTGCTTGATTTGTACCCGTCAACCCGTAAGCGCGCATACAATAAAAGTAATCTTACTCCCAAACCAAAGACGATAAAAAAAGAGGGGATAAAATGTTTCTTCTTTTACTCTAGTCCTATTTTGTCCCTAAGCAGATACATCTGTCCTGTCTGTGCATCCTTAACATAGGCTAAGCAGAAATCGATTCTGGGATCGATAATGCCCGCGCCAACTAGATTTAGATCAGAGTCGCTGTGTAAAATGCTTAACAAGTTCCTTTTGACTATCAATATTTCAGCCTGCTTGACTGGATACTCTTTCTCAGGAGTTGAAAACTGGAAAAAGTTGTCGTCTGTGCTTATCTTCAGCATGGTTCCTCTGGAAGCGTCTGAGAAACTGAATTCCCATTCCACTTCAGTAGACTTCTCATAGATGGCAGTTACGGTTCGATCTCCATCCATGAATATTAGAGCTTGATTT
>CAZPND010000144.1:0-1824 GCA_964587975.1 uncultured Candidatus Bathyarchaeia archaeon | reverse complement strand
CAGCTTCAGGATCAACAGTTAGAACTTCTGACGGGCTAGTATCCAAGGTCAAATAGAAGTCATAATGTGGCTCATAGATGGCAGTTACGGTTCGATCTCCATCCATGAATATTAGAGCTTGATTTCCAGTAAGTTCCTCTTTGTCTTCAGGATCAGCTGACGAAGTATCAGTGGTACTCCATTCAACAAACTCGTAGCTAACTGTTCCAGACGTGACCGTTTGCTTAGCATCAATAGTAACCCAGCTCCCTGAGGCGTAATAGCCTTCACCAGTAACAGCTTCAGGATCAACAGTTAGAACTTCTGACGGGCTAGTATCCAAGGTCAAATAATAGTCAACAGCGCGAACAGGGCTAACCGCAAATAATAGAGTTCCAAACGATAGCAACACGAGCAAAATTCCAAAGCAATTTCTTCTTTGCATTTTTTTTCTCTGCTACTTAGTTTGAATAGGATACATTTAATTTTTTGTAGAAGATTATTATAGAAAAAAACTTTTTTGTTCTATTATATTTCATATGGCAGATGTCAAAATCACGTGCAAGTTGTTACGCAAAAGAGGGTACGGTAGAGGTGAAAAAATAAGGTCTTGAGCGCGCGCTTCACTTTGAAACTAAGTGTAGTTCTGTTGGGTAATTGCATGGAATGCGTTTAAAAAACTTTATCATTATTGGACAATGTGTTGTACAGATTACCCATCATCAAAATTCGGGGTAGGGCTTTCTCACGTGCTTTTCACCTTGCCCTAAGCTCTTGCCTCTTGTCACCTCAAATCATTAGGCGTGAAACGGTGGTGGTGGACTAAATTTCAATTTAGCGAAGGAAGGAAGGAAATTAAAATTTAATCCAAAATCTACAAATTTAATATGCCTTCACAAACTGATTTTGAACATCGCGTATCTATATATAACTGCTTACACACAATCGGCACCTTGTAAATTCCTTGGTAAATTGGTTAATTGGTGAATTCGTTAGGGTTTATGGGTTTTGGCAAGGTTTTAAGAGTAAGCTCTTTCTCTGTGCTCAACTACCAGAACATGAACTCTTTTCAGGTCCCATAGCACTTCGTAGATTACTCGCAAATCACCGATTCTCGCTCTATACGTGTCTGCACAGCCCTTAAGCTTCTTCAAATCGTAGTATTCGGCTGGAACAGGGTTTTCACGCAAAATCAAAAGAAACTCTACAATTCTGCGCTTATAATTTTCAGGCAGTTTCTTAGCAGATTTTCTGGCTCTTGAAGCCGCTATGACTTCGAACAAGAAAAATCAACACAGCTCTTTAACTAACTCGTCAAGCTTAACCGTGGAGCCTTTCTCTATTTCCTTCCGAGCCGCCTCAATCTTCCGTTTCTCTTCCGCGCTGGCTTCCTCCTCAGGCAACAGCATTGCTCGAAGCCTCAGAAGCTCAAGCTTAACAGTGTCCAACTTGTCCAGCACAAGTTTCAACTCGTGCTTGTTAACTGTCACGGGCACTTCTTACCACCTGAATTCCACTATATGAAGACCGAGTTGTTAAATAAAGTTTCTTCCCCACCACAGCCACAACTTCAACCAACACCAAAAATCGGCAACCTGTAAATTTGTGAATTGGGAAATTAATTGGTGAATTTCGTGAGGGTTTTTATGGGCGTTTGGCTAGGCGGTTTTTTGCAGTGAGCGTGCTGTTTGGCTTAGGGTGAGAGGTGAAGTGTTAAAGGGGTCAGCTTGAACGTTTTTTCTGGGCTATTCTTTACGCCCGACTCATCGGAAAACCCGCGCATATTTGGAGCCTATTTGGATCCTAATAGCAGATGTATGCAGAAAACTATAGAGGGGGTCTACC
>CAZPND010000143.1:0-4549 GCA_964587975.1 uncultured Candidatus Bathyarchaeia archaeon | reverse complement strand
GTTCAAGCCTATGATAACGGCGTCTTTGCCCACGAGCACAGCTTTTATGTTCACGTTTTTGCTGACCAGGTCTTTTGAGAAGTGTTCATAAGTAAACTCTTTGTCGTCTGTTGGTGAAGCTGTGGCGGAAAAGTCGCGTCTGTAGACATAGCTCTGTTCAAGCTCTTCGTCTCTGAGTGCTTGTATGACTCCCATGCCAGTCAAAGCAACCGTCAGCGCCGAACCATCAGTGAAGTCAAGTTTGAGGTGAAACTTCTCAGGGAGTGGGCTGTTTTCTGCGTAGTATAGAATTTTGCCCCCGTATTCAGGCGCAAGAATCAGATTCACGCCATTATCAAGCTTTACACGTATCACGTTACCTCTGGAAACGACCGAGTTGATTCTGCCCTCAGCAAGGCGGGCGAAGTCTGAAAGGTCTTTGTTAATGAAGCCTATTTTTTGCAGCTTCTGAGAATTCTGCAATAGAGTGGTTCTGACGTGTTTTCCTCGAAGTTCTTTATTCATCTGCTTAGCAAGAATTTGGGCTTCAGGAAGCTCAACGCTCAAGGGTTAACACCCGCCTAGGTATTTTTGGATAAGTACTTTTCCACTTCTTTTTCTGCGTTGTCCGCTTTGATGAATATGGGCACGTTCTCTATCCCTGTTGCTATGTAGCTGCTCAGCAGCCACTCTCCGGGCGCAAACTCCAGTGTCTTTTCTAATATGCCCTTGTCTATCATGAATGTCTCGCTCACCAACGCGCGGTCGTAAGGTCGGGGCAGGGTGCCGACAAAGTACGTGTGCAACTGCTGAAGCGCGTTCGTGTTCAAGTAAGCAATGCGCTGGGTGGCGATGCAGACGCCTAACCCGTATTTGCGACCCTGACGAAGCAACGTTTCTACGTGTTGGCTGACTTTGCCGTCGATGCCGCCTTCTCGGCTGCTTATAAATTCCTGGGCTTCATCGAATACTACGAGGATGTAGGGTTTCACGGTGAATCTGCGTTTTCGCCTAACCAGCAAATCCTGCGTGAGGCTGATGGCAAGTTCCTTTATGGTGTATGGGTCGCTGATGGAGATTACTACGAGGTTTGTGGTTTTATCTTCAAGGAGTTCACGTATGCCCTCAACCGTCAAAGCCGACGTGTCTTTCGCTTCTTTTTCGCTGGCTTTCTTGAATAAGTCAGCTATAGTGTTCCTCGTAGTAGCCCAAGCGTACAAGCCGCTTTTTTCGTTAACCCTGAACGTTTCCATAGCGGTTCTTGAAACCTCATCAATGTGGTTGACGAATTCCTCTGAGACTTCTTGATTTTCGCTTAAACCGTGATTCTCCACGAACACGCGCACGGCATCATGAATTGTGTCGATGGCGTTGATGTAATGCGGTCTGCTGACTGAGTCTTTTCGTTGGTCGTCCAACTCCTCCATTATCTGGCTGTACGTAGGGATAATCTGCTTCGGCTTCGTGTAATACGCCAGCTTCCCCTGAGCCATAACCGCCCGCAAACCCGCTTTCGTGCGCTCGTCCGCCTCGTACTCACGGGGCTTAACCACGCTGTTATACAACTGCTCCACACTGTCAATGCGTCGTTCCAGCACGAGTTTTGCGTTCACGTTGGGGTCCGCCAGCATATCCAGCAGCAAGAAGGCGTACTCGCAGCTGATGTCGAAAATCACGGTTTTCGTATTTGCAGTGTGTAGCAGAATCCGCCTGAGCACGTTGCTCATCAGATTGCTTTTGCCGCCGCCTGTAAACGCGAAAACGCCGAAGTGGTACCTTATCAGCTTCTCGAAGTTGACGTAAATGGGAATCGGCACCTTGCTTGCCTCGAACATCTTCACCAACCCCAGCCTCGGGTCAGCGTGCGCATCCGCCGTAGTGCTTGCGGTGTTCACGCCTAGCTCTGCAGCGATTTTCTGGTTGTACATCCGGTTAATCATCTCGCTGCTCAGGATGAAAATCGGGCTGCCCACCACGGGATACGAGAAGCCCTTCACGAACTCGAACCTGCAGTCCCCGCGGATAATCAAATCATAATTAATCGGAATCGCGTCAATCTGAATCATCATCGTCGAAGTGTCGTTGCTCTGCCAATCCGCCTCCGACTGCTCGATAATCTCAAACTGCATCGGATAATACCCATGGTCGCTCAAACCGCGCAAGCCAAAGTGTTCGGGCCACACGCGGCTAATCTCCATCAACGTGAAACGCTCCGCCCCGGCCTCAGCAGGCTTGAAGTTCTTCACCGCCAATAGCATGCCTTCTTCAAGTAGCCCCATTAAATCCTTCTGATACTCGATTTTCACGCGGCACTGATACCGTGCACTGGTTCCTGTGACTTTGGAGTCGTCTCCGCCGCCGAAGAAACGCGGCACCACAGCTGCCAATCTCGCTTTGAATTTGCTGTCGAAGTCGGTGAAGCAACGGCTGTTAACCGCGGGCTCTTCTGTTTTGTTCAATTTGGCTTCTTCTCTCCCTGAAAGTGCTCATGTAGAATATGAACTTGCGTAATTTATGATTATTCAAAATCCAAGCCGCCGTCGTATCCACCACGGATTTGAACTGGCTGTAGTTCCACTTGGCAATTTTGTCCGCGATGAAGAGCGGCTTATTGTGCCCGAAGGCTTCGGGAATGTTGACGGGTGCCATGGCCACCAGCATCGTCAAAGTCATGTTCTGTAAGGCGTTAGGCACCGACTTATCGCTGAACAGCAGGACATCCACGGGCTCTTTGGTGCCGTCGCCCAGCTCGTTCAGGAGCCGCGTAGTGCTCTCAGATTTGCAGTCGAACTCGGGATAAACTAGCCTGTCAATCAACAGAACATTGCTACGCAGGAGCGGGTCGCTTTTCGCCTGACTCAGCTGCACGTAAGTCTTCAAGAACGCCTTTTCCAAGCTGATTTTGTTGCGTATGGCGCCTGAAACGTAGCCTTTCGTGCCTGTGGGCATCATAGTTCGGAACGCACTATCATACTCCACTAGGCTCCACGGCGGCGACACCTTATCGATGTTGAATATGCTTGCGCTCTGCAGAATCATGCGGTCGGTGTTCGGCAGCTCCCGCAACGCCTCAGCGCTCAACTGCGTCTTCAACAGACCCTCTTGCATCATGATGGGCACTAGTTGACGTTTGAAGTCATGGGCTGACGTGTCCTTCGTTACCCCGACGAGGAGAATGTGCTTCTTCCAGCATTGCTCCATCAGCATCTGCAGCGCAAACAGGGTGAGAAACGCTATGTCTAGAGTCGTCAGCCAGTGTTCGCTGCCAGCTTTTGTGATTTTCATGTTGCTTGCTGCTTCTGCGCCGACGGTTTTTGTGAAGAAAAGTTGGTCGCCGAGATCCAACGTGAGGTTTTTTATGCGTGTCCAGCTTTCCGCATATCGTTGATTAACTGTGTAAACGCCTTCCTGCTCGGAAAGAACTTGCTTGTCTATTAATTTGTCAAGGGCTTTCTGCACTCTTCGAGTCCGCTTCTCACCTGTAATCTTAAGTTCGCTCACTATTTCATTAAACGCCAAACGTCCCTTAACCTCAAGCAAACAGAACAACGCTGTCCGCAGGTAATCCGACCGCGCAGGCGGCAACCCAAGCGGCGCGTTGCTCACGTGCTGTCGCGCCAACGTCAGGTCTATAGCGTCTATTGCTTGGTTGCTGTTTTGGGTTTGGTAGCCGATAAGGGCTGTTTTGGCGCGCCAGAAACTTGTTTTCCTCGTTTCGTAAAGCAGGCTTGCACGTTCGGTGCTGAGGCTGCGGTCCATTAGAATCACCCGCGTATCTTGGGCAGGGTCAGTTGCCAGCTTCAGCGCAAGGTAGTATTCGCTGAAGGTCATTATGGCGTTGGCTATGAGCGAGTTGTTAGCGATTTCCTCATCAGTGGCGGCCCTAGCCGGGTTAAGTTCGTTGGGCTGTTCCTGCGCGGCGAAAGTGTGGTCTACGTCAAGGATTTCGTTGACGTAAATGGGAACCACGCTGCTTATGCCCATGTTCTGCGGGATGGTTTTCTGGTCGTACCCGATTGTGGGCGGGCTGCTCTCCGTGAAGGTGACGGTGCCTGTGGACGCGTAGGCGCCGCCGAAGAAGATAACCATGTCAAACATCGGTCGCGAATACATGGTGCCGTCGATTCCTGCGAACCGCACGGCTTCGGAGCCGAAGAATTCCTTGGCGGTTTTCCAAGCCTCGTTCGAGCTGAAACCCTGCTTGATCAGGTTCGCGAGCAGTTGGCTGTAGAGGTTTTTGAGGGCTGAGAACCGTTGCTCGTAGTCGGAGATTTGCTTGGTGGCGCCTTGCCTGAGCGTGTCGCATGTTCGTTTCACCGTGTCACTGAGCGAAGGCGCTGTCACCTTGTGTCACCTGCACGCTCATCTTTTCGTGGTCGGAGATAAAAAGGATTGTTGACACGTAAACGCTTAAAACTCGTTCCGCTCCCATCTGGGCTTTGGGTAACGACAAACAATAAAAATATGGCAATGTAATGAGATAATGCTCAGTCAACTCGCGGCGGGGTTCCCCAAGCCTGGTATGGGGCAGGCCTGCTAAGTCTGTGGTCGAAAGGCCGCGTGGGTTCAA
>CAZPND010000142.1:0-4793 GCA_964587975.1 uncultured Candidatus Bathyarchaeia archaeon | reverse complement strand
TTGGTTTGCCCACTGTTCAGGGAGGTATATCATGCCTAACGCCGCAGAAATATCACCATTACCCCCACCTAACCCTGACGACGCCATGGGGAACCCCCCTGCACGTTGAGAATCCAATTTTCCGCCGATGGTGAAAGCCTGATATGTTGGGACGCCAAAATTCGACGTGTTCATTGGCAGCCAAATTTGCATCCCTAAGGGTAATATGAAGGAGTCGGTGAACACTATGGGGTTTTCAATGACGTTGCCATTTCCATCCCTGAGCATGCTAACTCCTTGCAAGTCGTCGCCGCCGAAACCGCTAAGTGCGCTGGTGATGTCAACGTCGCCGAGATCATTTTCTCCTGAAAAGAACGAGAGCATGTCTAATGAAACATTGTAAGCAGGCATTCTGTAGTCAGTATCGAAAAACAGGTCCCATGATTTTTTGGACAGGTCTATCAATTCTTCATCACTCATGTCCGTGCTTGTGTTTTGACGAACACCATCGGGGAAGCTGCTTAGGTAGAAATCGTAGCGCCAATCACCTGTGGACGCGTTGGTGGCGTTTCCTCGAATTTGTTCAGGATCAAGTTCGGCAACACCGATGGGAAGCAGGTCTGTGCTTGGGTTGTATCCGCTTGATTGCGGGTTTTTTAGGGCGGTAAACTTTGTGAAGTCCGTGGTTGAATGATAAGTTCTTAACCCTATGACGTCTGTTATTGAGGGGTCTATTTTGTACAGTTCTTCTGTGTATGAAGTTCCGTTCAACATCAACTCTGGCTTGTTTAGGGATACGAAAAGGTCTATTCCACGGGAGTCTTCTTCGGTTTGGGCGACTGTGCCTAGGTTTGTGGGGATTAACGTGGCGACTAAGACGTTTAGGGTCAATATGACGGCGAATATGGCAAAAGTCAAGGTGGAACGTGATTTATGAGATGAAATCAAAGCGGGAGATATCTGGGCTACACCTTCAAACCCTCTTATTTTGATTATTATTCTTCGTAACCCTCGCATCACCGTCGGAAGGTTTAGTGCAACAAACAGAACGGAACCGATTATGGTTTCGATAATTCCAATCATCAGAATTTCCACTGAAATGTCAGTAATGTTGGGTATCCAGTTGCCCATGGCCACAACAAACAGGATGGCGGGCATAACCCACAGAGCGATAGCGGTAATGTTGAATGCTTTCACGCGGTCAATAAAGTGGGAAAGTACTATTCCAAGACCAGCAGAGAGCAAACCAGTACCGATGAGAATGGTTTGCCATTCGTCTAGTGTGTCCCAGCCTTCGCTGCTCCATACGACTTGGGCGCTTGTATCAAAAACACCGTTGATTGAGATGACAAGACATCCTCCTATTAAGGCTAAAATTCCGAGGGCTACGAAGTTGCGGTTTGATTTCTCTTCAAATGAAACTTTTATTCCTCGTAGTGCTTCGACGATGTTTACGCGTGATGCTCTCAGGGCAGGCAATAGTCCTGTTATGATGCTTAAGGCTACTCCGATTATAACTGATAAGATTACAACTTGCTGGGAGATTACGGGCTGGACGCTGAGCTCTCCTGTTCCGAACAAGCTTACTAGATACAGTGCAACTGCTTGGCCGAATGCTAATCCTCCAGCTAAACCCAGAAGTCCGCCAAGGATTCCTTGGAAGATGTTTTCTATTAGCATTGATTGGAAGATTCCGCGTTTGTTTTCACCTACTGCTCGCAGGACTCCTATTTGGAATTCTCGGTCTTCCACGCTCATGAGTTGAATGTTGGTGATTAATAGAACGCCTGTGATCATTATGAGGAGACCTAGTGCGGTTAGCATGCTGCTTAGCAGGGTCATGATGAACTCTGCAACGTTGAAGAAAGTTAGGCGGGGTGCGCTTACGCGGTATATTTTGCTGGAGCCGTTTGTAAGAGGGTTTGTTTGTTCGGGGGTTGCGTTTTTCAGCGTATCGACTTGTTCTTTGAGGTAGTCTTCGCTTATTTCTGTGGTGAAATGATTGGTTTTTAGTGCGATTAGGTAAGTGCTGATTTGGTCTTTTTCGTGCATGGGAGTTTGCAAGCTTAACCAGTCTTGAAGGTGTTCTATGGCGAAGATGACTCCTATGTATTGAGAGCCTATTCCTGGGCGTTTTGAATCAAACACGCCGACGATGGATAATTCAACGTTGGCGGTGCTGTATGCTGGAATGGCTGTTGGCAGTCCCGTGACGGTGTCGTTTACGATTGATATTGTAATGTTTGTAAACTCGGTTTTCAGAGTAACTGGAAACGGTGTTTCTTTTTCTAATCCAAGATTTTCTGCAAGGCTGCTTGATATGAGGATGCGTGATTTGTCAGCTAAAAAGTCGGGGAGGTTCATTTTCTCTCCCGTTTTCCATTCGTAGAAAGAACCGAACACTTCTGGAAAAGCAGTGTCAATTCCGGCTGCCTCAACTGCAGGGTCAAATTGGGAACCCACATTCACGGGTATCTGAGTGGAAAGTTCGGGCATGATTCCAACCGCGTTTGGCACTAACGCGGTTATTTTTTCTTCTTCAGCTGCTGTTAATTTAGCTCCAGCGGTGGCGTTGGATACGCGAATATCTACTTCTCCTTCGCCTTGGAGTAAGCTTGTTAGGAACGAGTTTTTTAGGGTGTCTGTGGTGATTTGGATGCCAACGAGCAAAGTTACTCCTAGAGTTACGGCGAGGATGGCGCTGATGTTTTTTGTTTTTCTTCTTCCCAAAGCTCTCCAAGCAATGGTAAAGCTGGCTTTAAGTCCCGTTTTGACACCACCTTTTTCTCAGCGGAATGGTTTGAGGCAGAGAATCTTCTGGGGCGAAAGAAGTTGACGCTTCTAAACGTCTATTTTCTGATGCAATATTTTGCGGCGGATTGCGTGTATGGTTTTGTTTGTCCCTGTTTGTGTCCAGATTGCATCCTCTCTGCGTTTTTTAAGTGTGATTCTCTTTAGCTGCGGATAACTTCATGCCGTATCGTACGATATGTCAGTTACCTTTAATTTACAGAACGTGTATCAGCCGCAATTCATAAGCCTTATGGACTATGAATAAACTTGCACTATCCAACATGCCAACTTCTCGAAGTAGCGCTGTCTTGCTAAATAACATGGGCAATCTTGCCTTAAAGATTTTAGGGGAAAACCTTCTTCAACTTACTCGTGGGAATTGGGTTCCAGTACGATTTTTAAAGAGTTTTCCGCTTGCGCTGCCAGCTTGAAGCCTTCTGCGGCTTGTCTTAAGCTGAGCCTGTGCGTAATCATGTCTTTAACGTTCAGTTTTCCCGTCGCCAAGACCGCCAAGGACTGCTTAAGGTCGGTTGGGGCTGCACCGTAGGAGGTTTTGATTGTTATTTCGTTTCTCCAGAACTGGTTTATGGGCACGGGAATCTTCACGGTTGGGTCGGGCACCGCGAAGAACAGGATGGTTCCGCCTTTATCCACGCACTCCAACGCGGTTAGAGCCGCTTGCGTCGCACCCGTGCAAACTACAACTTGATCAGCCAGTCTTCCGTCGTTTAGCTCTTTCAGTTTTTGCGGAAGGTTCTCTTTCGCGTCAAGGGTGTGGTCTGCGCCGAATTTCTCCGCCATCCGCAGCCTGTCGAAGTTTATATCGGCCACGAAAACGCGTTGGACACCGTTGAACTTAGCCAGTTGCGCGTGCAAAATCCCGGATACTCCGCTTCCGATTATCAGCAGCGAATCCTCGTGGGCTATTGCTGCGAGCCGTTGTCCCCTGATTGCGCAGGCTAACGGCTCAATGAACGTGCCTTCTTCAAACGACATGCCAGTTGGCAGTTTGTAGACGCCTTGTTCAACGTTTATTTTTGGCACTCTGATGTACTGGGCGAATCCGCCAGGATAATAGTTGGTTGTGTGCAGGGTTTCGCATGCCGTGTGGTGTCCTTTCAGGCAGTAGCGGCACTTGTTGCAGGGCACATGGTGTGACACGAAAACGCGGTCGCCAACCTTGTACTGTGTTACGTTTGCGCCTGTTTTTGCTATGGTTCCTGTGGCTTCGTGGCCGAGAACTCTGGGGGCTTTGGGGACTCGGTACCATTCGGTGACGTCGCTTCCGCATATGCCGCTTGCCATGACCTTCACGAGGATTTCGTCGTCTGCGATTTCGGGAACGGGCATTTCTTGTATTCTGACGTCTCGATTGTTGTAGTACACGGCTGCGATCACGGTGGTTCACCAGAGAAAAACGTGGCGTGTTAGGCTTTTCCGGTTTTTACCTGTTCGAACAGTTGTTCTGCTTCTTGCGGCGTGCAGTCGTCGTGGATTATGGCTCGTATGGCGCGTATGGCGGCTACGGGGTGTTCGGTTTGCCAGATGTTTCTGCCGAGGTTTACGCCGATGGCGCCTTTCTGGATGCCGTCGTAGACGAAGTCGAACACTTCGCGTTGGGTGTCCACTTTTGGTCCTCCTGCAATTACCACTGGCACTGGGCAGCCGTTGACGATTTTTTCGAAGTTTTCTTTGCAGTAGTAGGTTTTGACGACTCTTGCGCCGATTTCGGCGGCTACGCGGCAGCACAGTGCTAGGTAGCGTGCGGTGCGTTTTTCAAGTTCTTTTCCTACTGCGGTGACGGCCATTACGGGTATGCCGTAGTCTTCGCATTCGTCCACGAGTTTGGCGAGGTTGGATAGGCTTTGGTGTTCGTATTTGCTGCCTATGAAGACTGACATGGATGCTGCTCTGGCGTTGAGCCTTATGATTTCGCGTACGGACGTGACTATGTTTTCGTTGGCTAAGTCTTCGCCGACTACGGTTGCTGCGCCTGACACTCGCAGGATTACGGGTTTAGG
>CAZPND010000141.1:0-4971 GCA_964587975.1 uncultured Candidatus Bathyarchaeia archaeon | reverse complement strand
ATAGCCTTCTCAAACATCGAAGCGGAGAACGCCGCAAAGTTTTCCGCCAGAACCACCGACGTGGCGCTCAGCAGAGGCGTCAACCTCGGCGACGTCATGCGCGTGGCGTCAGAGAAGTACGGCGGGAAAGGAGGCGGACACAACGTGGCTGCAGGCGCTCAGGTGCCCATAGACCAGGTTGAAAACTTCGTAAACAAGGTCAACGAGCTTGTGGGAAAACAGTTGAAGGGCGAGGAAATTGGAAGCGACGATAACGCTTGAATACGGCGACGCAGAAATCGCTGACGCCGTTGCCGACGCGGTTTCCCCAGACAACTTCAAAACGCCACCTGGCTTATCCATAAAAACCGTGAGCGAAGGCAGCCGCGTGCTCACAGAGGTTAAGGCGGAAGGAAAACTCTCCACGTTCATCGCCACCATCGACGACCTGCTTTTCTGCGTTTCCACGGCTGAGAAAACGCTCCGCACATTAACCAAAGCTCGGCTTTGAGAAAAGTGAAGAGCCGGCCAATCATATTTGCAGCATATTTGGATCCTAATAGAAATAGCATGCAGAAACTATAGAGGGGATAGGTCGTATTGGCGCTTTTCGCTGTCAATAGCATGTTGAAAAACGAGCGCAGACCTATTTGCCGTCTAATAGCTAATTAATGCACGAAACGATAGAGGGGTCTATCCTGCAAAACTAAGCAGCGTTTTCAACGGCTTCCAGAACGTTCACCACGGAGCCTATCCACCGCAGGTACGCGTTCAACGCGGCGCGCAGGGCAACCGTGTCCTTCGCCTCCACCTTCAAAACCAGAAAGCTGCCTTCCCTCTCCAAAACCGCCTTGGCGCGGGTGCCAGCTGGCTTTTCAGCTTCGGGCGCTAAAGCCTGAAGAAGCGTGGTTAACTGTTTTTCTGAATTTAGCCGCAGGCGGACGGTTGCCTTAGCCTTCATTTTCAAGCCTACCCTGTTTTGAAATGGACGGTTTGACTTTTAAAAATTCGTTACCTTGTCTGAAGTAAAAAAGATGAAAGAAGGGGTTATTTGGTTCCTTCTGCCGCGACAGGCGCTGCGGTTTCCCCTGCGACGGTGCCTTTAGCCGCGCGTTTAGCCACGACCCCGAGCTTCGTCACCGGCATATAAGCGCCACCCGCAAACGTGTAGTCGCATTTTTTGCATTTCCACACGCCGACGCTTTCGCGTTTAACCCTTACGAAGCCGCATTGAGGGCACTTGTGAGGTTTTTTAAGCCCCGCAGTCACTTTGACGTATCGTTTTCTGACTGTGGAGCCGTAGCGAGGTCCGAAGCCCCGTGTTGGACCTACTTTCTTGGTTTTTCTTCCCAAAGTTTTCACCATTTCATTTTCTTGCGCAGTTCCGCAGCTTTTTCCTGTGCTAATTTCATGCCTTCTGAAATCTGTTGCTGTGTGAAGTAGCCTGAACCGCCCTTCTGTGTAGCGCAAATGTTACCTTCTTCATTGAACGCCATCGTAAGCCTCGAATCCATGACTTGCTCTTCTTCCAGCCATGGGTCAACGATCAGCTTGTTGTTTATCTTTCCAAGCGTCACCGTTATCGGGTGGCTTTTCATAGGCAGCTGAGTGTATCCCTGCTTGATCACGACTTCGCCGTCTTTAATCTCGTAGTTAGGCATCTTCGTATTCATTAAAGCAGCCACCGCCGCCAAAGCTGACGCATCAATCAAGTTCCCATCGTGGTTAAGCACGTAAACGTCAACGAAAACAACGAAAACTTTCTTTCCAGCCTCAATGCACAACTTCTCAGTGTCTATTGCCTGCGACTCCCGGATTCCACGGTCAACTATTCTGGCCAACTCGATGGAGTTTTCATCTGGAGGTCCAGGCTCAAAGTTCGGCGACGCAAGCGGCACAAGCTCCGCGTTTACTGTTAACACTCCATTGTTAGGCGTGTCAGAAAACGGCGTGCCAGTTTCAACTTTTACGCCCACGAGAACTTCGGTTTTACCCAGCAAAACTCTGGCTGAACCCTCCGCTTTTTCAATAACTCCTTGCTCCACCTTGATCTCTCGGTAGTCAACTAAGCCTCTGGCGTCAAGACGCTTGCCCTTCTCAACCAGCTGCTCTATCTGTCTAATTCTGACGCGGGTGATAAGTGATGACATTACTCTTCTTCAACCTCCTCTTCTGCTTGGATGAGCATATACTTGGTTTTTAACGCTTCCTTCTGTATCTCATAAATCTTCTTGCAACCTTCAATCGCCATGTTCACTGCCTTCTCAAACTCTGCGGGCTTGAGTATGCCATCCATCTGCAGCAGCGTAACCGCGTTCAAGTTAGGCATGAAAGCCACAGGAACGTCTGCGCAACCTACCTTGTCTTCAGTGTCAAACAGGTCCAGAACCACCGTGTCGTCAATTTTACCCGCTGCACACGCAACCACCAAGTCGCGCATGGGAATGCCCGCGTCTGCCAAAGCCAACGCGGCTGCGGTGATGCTTGCGCATCTTGTTCCGCCGTCAGCCTGCAAGACTTCAATGAAAACGTCTACGCCGGTTCGAGGGTAATACTCCAAGAAAACTGATGGCTCCAGGGATTCCCTGATTACTTTTGAAAGCTCAATTTCCCTTCTTGAAGGCGCCGGAGACTTGCGTTCTCCCACGGAGAAAGGCGCCATGTGGTAGCGGCACCTCAGCACCATACGGTCTGGCTGCGATAAGTGTTTCGGATGCATTTCCCTCGGGCCGAACGCCGCCGCTAAAATCTTGTTTTTTCCATGCTCAATGTAGGCTGATCCATCAGCGTTTGACAGGATGCCTACTTCAATTTTTACAGGTCTTAACTCATCTACTTTTCTACCGTCTAACCTTAATCCTTTTTTATCAATTAATTTTTCAGGTTTTTCATTCATTCTTGTTTTCCTCCACTTTTGCTTTTTCCTCTTTAAGAAATTGTGTAACGCGATCCGTTAGACCGCTGGTGTGGGACTCACTTTCGATTTTTTGAATCGCCGCCATGGCGAGGTCCTCATCATCTGGGCTTTTTCCAGTGACCAATATGACTCCGTTTAGCCCCAAAATTATCTGGCAGCCTGTTTCCTGTTTTATCATGGAAATCATGGAACCCTTTCTGCCGATCACGCGGGGAATCTTGGACGGAGTTACTTTAGTTATTTGCCCACGGGTTATTTTTCCTAAGCCTGGCTCGCCGACCGTGAGCTGTGGGTCATGGGTTCTGTCGTACGAGGCTATTTTGGCAACAATCAAGTCTCCGCCGCTGAGAACTTGAGATAACTCGTCGTTTTGCGGTTTGAACGGTCTGCTTAGAACGTCTGACGCTCTCAGAAGCGCTGTGTAGGGTGCCTTGATGTCAACGGTCCAACCGCTGAATCCAACCTCTATGACTGTGCCTATCACCATATCGCCTACCTTTGGAAAGTAGAACGACCTTAAAGCGACGACATCCACTCTCTTGTTATCGCAGTTTGCAAGACCGATTCTTGAGGCGTAAACTTTCTTGTTTTCCGCGTACGTGTTGCTGCCAGCCATGTACTCGCCTTCAGCAAGCAGTTCTCCAGGCGTTACAAGCTGTTTCTTTTCAAAATATGTTGGCATAATTCATTAACCTCCAATTCAAATTTTTATTTGAGTATTTTAGCTTCTCCATTTCCTTTTGTTATGTCTCCAAGTTTGTTTAGAAACGAAGCGTATGCTCCAGCGGGCATCTCTATTATGCCGTACCATGAGCCGTTTGCACGCCACTCTTCCTGTTTGATTTCCCCGAAATTCTTGAGTGCCCCGTAAGCTCTTGCCGAGTACTCCGCAGGCACACGGACAGCCACGGATATCTGCTCGATTTTCAACGGCAGAATAGGCCTCAGGAGCTTCACGATTTCTCGGGCTTGTTCTTCCACAGGCTTATGCGCGTCTATCGTGTAGCGGATTTGTTCCATGGCGTTTTCTATGCGTAAGGGCGGGTGCGGAAGGTTGGTTTTCGGGTCAACAGCCTGCCTTGATATGAAGTCCACTATCTGTTTCCGTTTGTCCTCCACCATCTTGCGCCTTTGCTCTGTAGTAAGCTGAAGCGTGCCTTTTTTCAGAATGGCGTCTGCGATTTTCAACGGGTCCGTTGTTTCAAAGGCTTTGCGCATCTGCTCTTCCGAGACCTTGGTGCCTTTGTTGGCGTCAGAAAATATGAATTCAGCTGCTAAAACTTCGGTTATGCCGGAGATTTTTCCGTTCCGGTAGTCTAAAGCCTTATCTGGCTTTACCAGAATTTCAAAGTGCTCGTTATCTTTTGTTAAGCGTGCAATGGTGTATTTATCACTCATTAAGTTGTCACTTGCTCGAACCCAGCTCTTTGATATAGCTTTCTACTTTTTCGTCAGTCAGCATCTGCAGTTGCTTCGTTTCTTTGGGGATCACTGCGATTTTTATTCTAGGCGGCAGTTGCCTAGCTTCCAAAGCCTTTAACAAGCATTTTATGGTTAGTTTCGTGTTTTCTTCCATGCTCAGGTTTTCGCGGTATTCATCTTTCAATATCGCCAGCACTGTTTCTCTTCCAGCGCCTAAAGCTGTGGCTTTGTAGCCTCTGTAGGTTCCGCTTGGGTGCGTTCCGAAAACGTGCGCTCCAGTTTTGTCAACTCCGCCGAAGATTATGCTTACTCCGAAGGGTCTAACACCGGCGTGCTGCGTGTACATCTGCTGTATGTCACAGATTCGTTTGGTTACAACTTCCACGTCTATGGGTTCGTCATAAGTTAGCTTGTTGCTTTGCGCATATATCCGTGCTTGATCAATGAGTATTCTGGCGTCGGAGCTTAAGCCGACAATAGCGGCGCCTACGTGCTCGTCAACCTTGAAGATTTTCCATGAGTATTCTGCCTCTTCAAGGGGTTCTATGTTTTCTTCTGAGCCTAAAACCACGCCTTCTGGGCATTGGATTCCTATGATTGTGGCGCCACGGTTCACTAACTCCATGGCGTATTCAACTTGAAAGAGTCGCCCG
>CAZPND010000140.1:0-4974 GCA_964587975.1 uncultured Candidatus Bathyarchaeia archaeon | reverse complement strand
CGAAGGCGACGGTGAGCAGGTCCTGGCGAGTTTCTTCTAGTTCTTCCTTGTCGAAAATGACGTACTCGTTTTTGGTTACCTCGTAGCCTTTGGCCACTTCCTGCCACGGAATAACTTTCTGGTCTTTAGTGCAAACCTTCTGGTATTTGAGCGGTTGACCATCACTTTTGTGCAGAAACCTGAAGGAGATTCCGCGGTCATAAATCATAGGGTACAGTTTCACGGGAACGTTAACTAAGCCGATTGTCAAGCTTCCTGTCCAGATTGGACGTCTTGGAACATTTGCTTTCTTTTCCATGCAACTTACACCTTAAGTTTCTGTCTGTTCTCAAAAATTTTTTTCCACGGGTCTTTCTCGCGTTTGACCACACTAAAAATATTGAGTTCGGTTGGCTTTATTCCTTTCTCGACTTCACCCCACTCCAACGGAGCTGAAACCGTAGCTTCAGGCACCGCTCTCAAACTGTAAGGAGCCACCATGGTTCGCCCATGCGAGTTTTGAAGATAATCCACAAAAACTTTTCCCGGCTTTTTAGTTTCCGTAAACTCCGAGACCACAAGCTTCTGTTCCTTAGCAAGCTGCTGCCCAATTTTGTGAACGAACGCTCTTGTTTCTCGGAACACATGTTCCCCAACGATTGGGATGATAACGTGGAGACCCTTTTTCCCGGAAGTTTTCACGTAAGATTCAAGCCCTATCCCGTCAAGTTTCTCCTTAAGCAACAACGCAACAGTCACAGCATCGTCGAATGTTGCTGGCGGTTCCGGGTCCACGTCAAAAAACACCATGTCAGGCTTTTCCCGAGAGTCTGCTTTGGAAAAGGGCATGTGAATTTCTATGGTTGCAAGGTTTGCCAGCCAAATCAACGTGTCCAAGTCGTTGCACAAAACGTAGTTTACGTCACGCTTCGCCGTTTCCGAATGTATCTTCACGGTTCTCACCCAGGACGGCGTTCCTTGTGGAGCATCCTTTTCGTAGAAGCCTTCTTGGTCAATGCCGTCTGGGAATCTGGTGAGAACTAATGGGCGATTTGCCAAAAAACCAAGCATTTTGGGGGCAGTTTTGATGTAGTATTCGATGATTTGGGATTTTGTGATTTTAAGTTTAGGGAAAATGGTTTTGTTGAGGTTCGTGAATTCCACTTTCGTGAGTTTTTTGCTCATCTCTACATAGTCACCATAAAGAATGCTTGTAAACCAAGCATGGTTGAATTTTCAAACATGCGCTTAAGAGTATGGATAAAAGGCTATATATGCAAAAAACATCCAGAATAGTTGTAGGCTGAAGGGCGTTCTAGTAGGAGAAAAATTTTTATGTTCAAACATTTCTGGGTTCAAATCAGACTCGTAGGTTGGTTCATAATTCTGCTCTGGTACGTCGTGTACACGGTTGACGCCATAAATCCCGATTCTTAACAATCAACTTATAGCCGTAAGCCACGGAATCACAGGAATAACAGGCACAGCACTGGTCCTTATAGGCTACTACGACCTGGTCAAAAAACGCTTAAAACAGGAAAGATAAGAACAAGTTAATGGACGCCTTAACGGATACGTTTATATGACAAAATAACGGTGATAGTGAACACTTGACCTTAACCATCTGAAAGGGATTTGAAAAATGTCAGTTTGGCATGGCAGCTTACGCAAAAGAAAACGAACAGGCGGCAGAAAACGAGTCTACCGAGTGAAAAGAAACTATGAAAAAGGCGCCTTCCCAGCAGAAACCACCCTCGGAGAACCGAAAAGGCGGAACACGAGAGGCTACGGCGGAATAATCAAAACCAAAGTCTTAAACGACAAATACGCCTCCGTCACCGACCCCAAAAGCGGCAAAACCAAAAAAACCGAAATTCTACGCGTAGTCAAAAACAGAGCCAACGTGGACTATGACCGCAGAGGCGTGATAACGAAAGGTGCAGAAATAGAAACCAGCTTGGGACTGGCTCGTGTCACATCTCGCCCAGGCAGCGACGGCGTCATAAACGCTGTGCTTATAGGCAAAGAGGAAAAAAGCTAAGCACCCCGCAATTTTTCAGGGCGCCAATGCGGATAGACCCCCTCTATAGGTTTCTGCATACATCGGCTATTAGGATCCTAATAGACGGCAAATATGACGGGTTTCCAATGAGTCGGGCGTAAAGAATAGCCCATGAAACGGTTTAGGCTGACTTCTTGGTTTTTCACCTTCAGCCAACAGGAGAAAACAGTCCCTTAAGAACCCTCACGAAATTCACCAATTCACCAATTTACCAATTTACCAAGAAATTTACAAAATTTTTTCCAAAAAGTAGCTTGTAAAGAATCGGTAGATTGGGGAATCGCAAATTTTATATGTTGGCGGTTCCCTCTGTTTCGGTTTGAATGTGATGGAAAATGGGGTATCGTTTTATCTAACCGCTTCCCACAGAAAATAAGAGTTTTTGACACCACCCTACGTGATGGTGAACAAACCCCCGGAGTATCCTTGACACCTGAAAACAAACTGCGCATAGCCAAGAGGCTGGACGACCTCGGCGTAGACGTCATCGAAGCGGGTTTTGCGGCGGTTTCCGAAGGCGAACTGGAAGCCGTGAAACTCATCGCCGACGCAGGCTTGAAGGCGGAAATCTGCAGCGCGTCACGCGGCGTCCGAGGCGACATAGACGCCGTCGCCAAAGCAGGCGCCGACAGCATCCACCTCATCATCCCCGTCTCAGACTTGCACATCGAAGCCAAGCTGAAGAAAACACGCGAACAAGTGTTGGATATAACGCGGAACATGGTGAAGTACGCCAAAGACGCAGGGCTAATCGTGGAACTATCAGCCGAAGACGCCACACGCGCAGACTTCAACTACCTGAAAAAAATCTTCCAAACAGGCATCGAGGCAGGCGCAGACCGCGTAGTCGCGTGCGACACCGTCGGCGTCCTAACACCCGAACGCAGCTACAAGTTCTACGGAGACCTACGCGAAGCCCTCACGGTGCCCGTTGTCAGCGCCCACTGCCACAACGACTTCGGCATGGCGGTCGCCAACACCGTCGCCGCGCTCCGGGCAGGAGCCAACCAGTTCCACGCCACCATAAACGGCCTAGGCGAACGCGCCGGAAACGCCTCACTGGAGGAAATCGTGATTTCGCTGATGGCGCTGTACAAGCTGAAGCTGAACATAAAATCGGAGAAGCTGTACGGCATCAGCCAATTCGTGCAGCGGCTAACAGGCGTCTACGTACAGCCTAACAAGGCAATAGTAGGCGAAAACGCATTCACCCACGAATCGGGAATTCACACGCAGGGCATGCTCGCAAATCCCGCCACCTACGAACCCATAGCCCCCGAACTCGTCGGCGGAGCAAGACGCTTAGCCTCAGGCAAGCACTCAGGCTCAGCAGGCATCAAAGCAGCCCTAGCAAGCATGGGCCTGGCACCTAACAGTGAGCAGCTGGAGGAAATCTTCAACCGCGTAAAAACCGTCGGCGACAAAGGCAAAACCGTCACAGACGCCGACCTGCTGGCGATGGCTGAGAGCGTTTTGGGCTTAGCCAAAGAAAAACCCATCCAACTGCTGGAAGTAACCGTAGTCAGCGGCAACACCGTCACGGCAACCGCTTCGGTCAGGCTGAAACTGAACGGGCAAGAGGTCAGCGGCGCCGCCATGGGCGTGGGACCAGTAGACGCAGCCATAAACGCGGTTAAGCGAGCCATCGCGGAAGTGGAGCCCATCCTGCTGGAACAGTACAACGTGAAGGCAATCACGGGCGGAACAGACGCCATGGTCGAAGTCATGGTTCGCATGCGCAAAGGCGACCGAACAGCCACCGCCATGGGCGTACGCGAAGACATCGTGATGGCAAGCATGGACGCCGTAATAGGCTGCATGAACGTACTCAGCACAGACTACAACAACAAGGCTAAGTAGTTCTCAGAAAAACCGCCCTTTCCTTCCCCGATAGGTTGATGTTGCGTTTCTATCTTATAAATTATATAAGTTTATATAATATAACGTGCTATGCTACAGATGCACACAAGAAGGAAAAAAGAAATGGCCCAAAAAATACTTCACGAACCACAACTTGACACGATACTGATGGTTGAAAACACAATCCGCCAAGCAAAAACATATCCAACAAAAAAAGCGCTGCTCGAAAGCCTGCCGAGGCAGATACAGTACCAAACCTTCAACCGCATACTCGAATACCTCGAAAGCTCAAACAAAATCGCGTTTGACGGACGCAGAATAATATGGGTTTTCGCAGACAAGCCAAAACTAAAAAGTCTCCTTCAAGAAAGCGTCAAACTCCGATAAGCCACTGAGCTTAGCTGTAGCCGAACCTTTTTTCATACTCTTTATGGTTCAGAATCTCCAAAACGACAACCGCTAATCCTGACGCATCACCCACAATCGTGTAAGTGAGGCGCGTAGACCTGTCCAAATTATACCTGTAAAGATTTGTAATCCCGTATCTCTGAATGTAGATTCTGGGAAACTTCTTTTTCTCAATCAACTGTCCCGCAAACATTTTATCCCTCAACACATCCAGCGCCTCGTCAACTATCTGGCTAAGGTACGAGTCATTCTTCAGTGAGGAAACAAAATCAGCAACAGCTTTGACCGCCTTGACACATGAAGGCTTCTTGCCCACTATCCTCACCCGATTGTTCCATCATAGCACCTAGAAGTCTTAAGAAATTTTCTGTGCAGACTACAACCACAGAAACGCAAAATAGCAAAGCACTTCGCCAAGCTAATCTCGCATTATTTTGACACCACAAACTTTTTAAATGAAAACCGCGGCTAGGATAAAAGTACGTGAGGTTTCACGGAGGCATTGTAAAATGAGGGATCGACACCTCAATAGCTGGGATCGCTGGGTACTTATTCTCTAATCATCCTAGAACACCCTCTGAAAACGCCTCAATTCTGCAGCCAGCCAAAATCACTGGCAATCCTTTTTTAAACAAGTTTTCAAGTAATGAGGTAGAAGAAAAATG
>CAZPND010000139.1:0-5012 GCA_964587975.1 uncultured Candidatus Bathyarchaeia archaeon | reverse complement strand
CACACTTTATGAAAAAACACACTTAGAGTGTCCTTTTTATATATAGAGGGGGTATAGACGAAAAATCGCAACAGTTCTCAGCTAGTCCGTCCAAAGCTCCAACGCGGTTCTCAGTTCCTTATGCGTTTCGGCGTATTCCTCCAGCGTTTTCCCTTCCAGCACAGCGTCAACCGCTTGCCGCATCGCTGTCGCACCCGCAAACGTGCCATCCGTGTGACCGTGAATCCCGCCTCCAGCTTGGATAACAAAATCTTTCCCAAAAGTCTCCATCAACGCAGGCACAAGCCCAGGATGCAAACCGCCAGAAGCAACAGGCAAAACAGGCTTCAACCCGCCCATAGGCATCTTGCACGCTTCAATGTTCTCCAGCACTTCCTGCTTGGTCTCAGACATCTTCCCGACAACCGTTCCCACGTGAAGCTGGTCAACGCCTATGATTCTCGCAACTTTGGCTATCACACGCATAGAAATCCCATGCCTCAGATTCTTGGTAAACGCAGCGTGCCCAGCCCTGTGCGCATGAACCACCAACTTGAAACCTTGATCACGCAGGGTTTGCAGCGCCGAAAAACCGCAAGTCAAGATGTCCACCATCACGTATTCCCCGCCATGAGCCAACACATATTCCGCCCGCTTCAACATGGTTTCGGTTTCCGCAGTCACGTTAACCATGTACACTTTACGCTCGCCAGTTTCCGCTTCCGCCTTGTCTCTGCTCTCCAAAGTCTCCACCACACGCTCCTCAAACGGATTAAACCGCTGACTACTCAAGTTCTCATCATCCTTAACCACGTCGCAGCCTCCAGCCCACGCTTCATACGCCACACGCGCATGATCCGCGGTTTTCAAACCCAACTTAGGCTTAATTATCGTACCCACCAACGGACGCTCCCGCACCCTCAGCAACTCGCGAACACCCTCAACGCCAAAACGTGGACCCTTAAAACTCCGCAAGAGTTCAACGGGAAACTCAACATCGTTAAGCCGCAGATTCCTCAACGCCTTCAACCCAAAAACGTTCCCCGCCACGCTGCTCAAGATGTTAGGCATGTTCCTACCCTCAAAAAGCTCCACAGGATACGCAACCTTCACAACGTTGCCCTCAACGCTGAAAACGTGCGCCGCAAGCCTCTCCACATAAGGCTTCTCAGTCGTCAGCTCCGTCCACGTGCCAATCGAGCTTTCAGCCGCAACCCCGCCAGCCGCTTCTTTAAGGCTGATGCCTTCTGGCTCCACATAAAACGTGCAAACCAAATCCGTTTCCACAGGCTTGTAATTTAAATCCACGAAATCCAAGTACTTCAAAACAGGTTTCCTCCCGCTAATAGGAGGGCTTTTTGCTTAAAATCTTTAACTATTCCCCCACCTACTCATACACCGTGAAACTCACATGGAGCTTACCGCTGAAGTTTTAAACATCACCGCAGGCGGAAGAAGAATCGCCATAATAAGCGAAGAAACCGCAAGCCAGCTAGGCATACACTCCTCAGACAGAATACGCATCACCTACTGCGAACAACAAATCATCGCCATAGCCAACCTCGCCACCCACTTCCCCAAAAACCGCATCGGACTCTACGAAGAAATCTCCGAGACACTCGGATTAAAAACCGACGAAACCGTAACCGTACAGCTAGCTCAACTCCCCGAATCCCTCAGACACGTCAGAGCAAAACTACGCGGCGAAAGACTCCGCCAACACGACATGATAACCATAGTCAAAGACGTCGTGGAAAGACACCTCAGCGAAGTAGAAATCGCCGCCTTCCTCACCGCCCTTAAAATCCACGGGTTAAGCATGGGCGAAAACGAAGCCCTATCCCGAGCCATGGTGGAAACAGGCAAAACACTCAACTTCGGCGAAGCCCCCATACTCGACAAGCACAGCATAGGCGGATTACCAGGCGACAAAACCTCCATGCTCGTCGTCCCCATAATCGCCGCAGCAGGATTCACCATCCCCAAAACCTCCTCACGAGCCGTAACCTCCCCCGCAGGAACCGCCGACCGCGTAGAAACCCTCTGCCCAGTCAACCTAACCATCAACGAAATAAAAGAAGTCGTAGACAAAACAAACGGCTGCCTAGTTTGGGGTGGAGCACTGGACTTAGCACCCGCAGACGACCTATTCATCCAAATCGAATACCCATTGGGAATTGACCCGCTACTACTGCCCTCAATCATGAGCAAAAAGAAAGCCATAGGCGCCACACACGTCGCCATCGACATACCAACAGGCAACGGCGCCAAAATCAAAAACATGACCGAAGCCTACACACTGGCATCCGACTTCGTAGACCTAGGCATGCGCTTAGGCTTAAACATCCAATGCGCATTAACCTTCGGCGAACAACCCCTAGGCAACGCTGTCGGACCCGCACTCGAAGCCCAAGAAGCATTAAAAGCGCTTATGGATGATGGCCCTGCAGACCTGAAAGAAAAAGCAGTCAGCCTTGCAGGCATGCTTTTCGAAATGGTCGGCGTGGAAGACGGACGGCAAAAAGCCGAACACATGTTGCGGTCTGGAAGAGCAGAAAAGAAACTGCGAGAAATCATCGAAGCACAAGGCGGAAACGCGCAAGTGAAGCCTGAGGAAATACCCATAGGCGACAAGAAGGCGGAAGTTAACGCAACGCAAGCTGGCAGAGTCTTATGGATCAGCACCGAAGACATCATCCACATCGCACGCGAAGCCGGCGCACCGAGAGAAAAAGGTGCTGGCGTGATGCTTAAGGCGAAGCTAGGCGACGCTGTGAAGAAAGACGGCGTGCTATTGGAGATTTACGCGGAAAGAAGCGGCAAGTTGCAGTCCGCTTTGGAACTTGCGCAGCGGCTTCAGCCTGTTGTGTTGAGCAAGAGACCTGAAGAGCGAATGCTGCTGGACAGGTTTCCCGAGAAAATCGCGGGTGACAAACCGTTCATGCTGGAAAGATAGCCGCGGTTTCTTTTCGAATTAAAAAACTGAAAAAAATAAAAAGTGTGGGTTTAGCGGGCTCTTGACCGCACTCTCGGCTCCAGCAGCGTCCAGAGCCACTCCACGAACTCTCTGAGGTTCTTTGTCTGTATGTGAACTTCTCCTGGACCGGTGATCTGCGTGACTAAGCCTTCGCCGCCCAGCAACGTCTCTTTCAACCCGCCGAACTTGGTGACTTTGTAGCTGCATGAGGCGCTGAAGCCAACTAAGTGAAAGTTGTCAACTATCAGCGTTTGCCCCGCCTCCAACTTGTGCGTGTCAATGGCACCGAAAGTGTTGATGAACAACTGCCCGTTTCCCGTTGCCTTCAGCATGAACAAGCCTTGCCCGAACAAGCCTTTGGTGAAACCTTCCCACTTAACGTCCAAATCTATGCCCTGCGTTGACGCTATGTACGCGGATTTCTGTATCACGAAGCCCTGGCCTGGTTTTATTTCCAGCTTTTCGATGTCGCCGACTGGCGCAGCTACGAACCCGACTTCTCCGGAACCGTTTGCCGCCGTGTAATCGTTCACCCAGAAGGATTGCCCACCGAATATTGATAGGCCTAAACTTCCCAGCAGGCTTTTTTCTCTTTTGCGTGTGTGTGCTTCGATGCTTGGGTCCATGTAGGTCATAGCGCCTGATTCAGCCGTTATGGTTTCGCCTTGATCCAAGTTTACCACGAGCAACGCGTAAGATGGTTTGTACTTAATTTCATACTTCATTTTGGCATCTCCAGCTTAACCATTAAGCGCTGGTGCCAAATAAGCTTAATTTGTTAAAAACACGTGGGATTTTTGGAAAATGGGTGCTTTCAATTTGTTTTTGCTTGACGCCAGCAAACACATATAAGCGGCATCATCAAACTTGTTGCTGTGGTCGAAAATGGTTGAAGTAACCCGTTTATTCTGGAAGCGAGTCATCACTTCAGACTCTTTTGTGCTGGGAGAAATACACAGTGCAGTTTTAGACACGGACACTTGGAAGTTAACGAGTTTTTACGTCGCCCTGAATGATGAAGCCGCAAAGAAGCTGGGGTTTGAAAGCCCGTTTCTGGGCAAAGTGATGGTGTGTCTCCCCGTATCCGTTGTGAAAACCATCAAAGACACTGCGGTTCTGAACAAGACGCTCGCTGAACTTCAGGAACTCAAAGTGTGCAAACCGTAACGTCGTTTCATTTTAGTTTTATATTCTTGCAGCTCATGGTCTGTAGACGATAGCGAATGCGCCGCCGATTATGCCAAGCACCGCGCCTATGAAGAAGCCGCCCATCCCCACGAAGCTGATTGCGGAGAAGACTAGGATAATGGTGCCCCACAATGCGTGTTCTTGTGGACGTGCCCTCAGCAGGGCAGCTCCGACAACAATTAGGATGCCGCACACCAAGCCTATTATCGTAAGGGCAGCGAAGAACTCGTAAGAGCCGCCGTAGATACCCATGAAATCGTGAAAACCTCCCATCATGCCGCCCATCCATCCGCCGATTCCGTTCCAGTATGGACCGTAAAGCCCGAACGTCACCAGAGACAAGAGGCTGTACAGCAGCACTATTAAGCCGCCTATGAGCGACAGAATGAACGAGGTTGTTGGTCCTTGATTCTCTCCCATAAACTCCATCTCCTTCAATTATAACCTGTCAACATTTATTATTTTCATATAAATCGCCTTGGGTCAGTTTCGATGTCAACTATCACTGGTTTTTTCGCAGACAACGCTTTGTCAACGGCCGCCTCAAGCTCACCTGGCTCAGTCACCTTGATTCCGATTCCTCCAGAATGTTCTGCAAAATCCGCGAAGTTAGGGTTGTACAGCTCTGTCTGCCAGATGTGGTAGCCTTCAACTTTCTGCTCCTGCTTTATCATGCCTAAGCTTTGGTTGTTCAGAATGAAGACTTTCACGGGCATCCGGTACTTGAGCACTGTCAAAAAGTCCGCCATGACCATGGAGAAGCCGCCGTCACCCGCTATGCAAACGATCTGCCTATCTGGATAAGCAAGCGCGGCTGCCATGGCGCCTGGTAAGCCGAAGCCCATTGACGCCAAGTAGCCGCTCATCA
>CAZPND010000138.1:0-5038 GCA_964587975.1 uncultured Candidatus Bathyarchaeia archaeon | reverse complement strand
CCTACCAGAATGCCTACTCCGAATGCTATGCCGACAGAGCCCAAAGCGGCGCCTATGCTTACTTCGCCTGAAAGCAGTATGTTAATGGCTGTGAATGCGCCCACGGTGCATAAAACATCGGTTAGAATGGATTCAAGGCTGAGAACAGTCTCTATTTTTTCAGTGACTTTCAGTTTTCTAATCAGGGCTATCACTATTATGGAGCTGCCGCCGCCGACTATGCTGCCCAAGAGCAACCCGTCCAGAAGCCGCCAGCCAAGAATCACTTTAGTGAACGCGGCGGTTACTATCACGTTCAGTATCCAACCGATAATCGCCAATATTAAAGCCCGCGGGCTGTTCTTGACAGCTTCGCGTATGTCCATGTTTAAGCCGCCGTCAAAGAGAATTATGATAAGCGCTAAGGCGGCGAAGTACGGCGTGATCGCGAGCAGCTCGTCATGCGCGAACAGTTGAAAGACTGGCCCTAACAGCACCCCGAACAAGAGTAGCAGTATGGAGTCGGGGATGCTTGTGCGATTGAAGAATTCTTCTCCTAAGAAGCCGAGAATTATGATTATTGCCGCAACGAGGAAAGCTACGATAGCTGGGTCCAAAGTGCAACCATCCCGAGTTTAAACTCTTAATACTTTCTACACTTTCAGAAGTTAAAATTTACTGTTAAAACGGGATTTTGAGCAGCTTTAAACTGGCTTCTCAAGCGGTCTGGGCGATCTGTATCCAACCCAAGCTGATTGCGAGGAACAAAGCGTAAAGGAAAAGCAGAACGGTTCCTTCTCTGCGCCCTATTCTTTCGTTTGAAAGGAAATACCACAAGAGAAGGTTTGTAATCAGCGAGAAAAGGGCCACGTTGGAAAAGGCGCTCATGTTAATGGTTAGAGGTGACGCCACCAATGTTATTCCAAGAATCAACGTGATATTCATGAAGCAGCTTCCGATTATGTTGCCTAACGCCAGTTCTAAATGTCCCCTTTTGACGGCGCCGAAACTTGTTGAAAGTTCGGATACGCTTGTCCCAAAAGCGACAACTGTGGCGCCGATGACTACTGGGGGTATGCCTACGCTTGCGGCTAGGAAAGAGGCTGATTCAACTATGAAGTAAGCGCTTATGATAACGCCGACGGCGCCGAGAACGGTTAGGCTTATGTATTTTCGGAGTTTGGTTTTTTCTGTTTCTGAGGATGTTTGTTCAGCGGGAGTTCGAGCCTTTGAAAGCTGGAACATGTAGTAGATGAAAATTGCTAAAAGCATAACTCCGATGAAGCGGCTTGCGTAGCCGATGTAGATTAGGGCTAATGGAACGATTGAAGCGATGAAAAGGCCAAAGTATAGGCTGCCTAGCTCTTCTTTTGCCATTTTGGGTAAAACGCGTGATTTCTCCGGGTATTTTAGGGATATCAGGAGGAAACAGACGCCGAGTATTAGGCAGATGTTTACTATGTTTGAGCCGAGGACGTTTCCTATTGATACGCCGACGTTTTCTGGGTTTAACACTGAAAAGACAGCGACGAAAAGTTCTGGCAGAGAAGTTGAGAACGCGACTAGGATGAAGCCGACGGTTGTTTTTCCCAGTCCGGTTACGCTTGCCACGTTTATGGAGTGGGTAATTGTTAAGTCGCTGGCTTTAGACAAAGCCGCCAACGCTGCAAGGAGGATGATTACGTTACCTATTAATCCTAACCCTTCGAGCACCCAATCCACCCACCACTTGCGCTAGTTCCACAGCAACCAGTGTGAACATTTCGCTGCAATAGATTATTAAATATTATTGAGTTTGAAATTTGTTCCTGAATCAAGAAAGGGCAGTTTGGCAAGCAACAACTTTTTTGAGGGTGGATTTCAATTCTCAAGTGTGGTTAGGGTTGTTGCGGAAGTACACTTTAATCATCACTGAAAAGCCCGATGCGGCCAGCAGGATAGCCACGGCTTTAGACGTTGAGGGGAAGCCTCGGAGAATGGTGGAGAACGGTGTTCCCTATTATGTGGCAGAAAGAGGTGGGGAAATTGTGGTTGTTCCGGCTTTAGGGCATTTGTACACGGTTGCGGATCAGAAGAGAGGAAAACGGGGTTATCCGGTTTTTGAGTTTCGTTGGGTTCCGCGGTACTTGGCTGAACGTGGGGCTTCGCGGATTCGTACTTGGCTTAAAGTCATCTCGAAGTTGGCGGAGAACGCAGACTGTTTCGTTGACGCCTGCGACTACGATGTTGAAGGAAGCATAATCGGTTACTCTATTCTGAAGTATGCTTGTGGTGGCAAGGAGAAAACTGCGCGGCGCATGAAGTACTCCACTCTAACGAGGGAGGAGTTGGAGAAAGCTTACGGTGACTTGCGGGCGAATCTTGATTTTGCGCTTATTGAAGCTGGATTGACGCGGCATGAAGTGGACTGGTTGTACGGCATAAACCTGTCAAGAGCTTTGACGGCGGCGGCGAAGAATTACAGCGGAAGATATGCTACGTTAAGCACTGGAAGAGTGCAGGGACCCACGCTTAATTTTCTTGAGACACGGGAAGAGAGGATTAAGTGTTTTGTGCCGACGCCTTATTGGAGCCTGAAGGCTAAAGTCAAGATTGGCGGAATGGTTTTTGAAGCGGATTACGAGAAGAACCCCATGGAAACTAAGGCGGAAGCGGACGCGGTAGCCAGCAGTTGTCAGGGCAAGGATGACGAGATAGAGAAAGTTGAGGTTAACGAGTTCAAGCAGATGCCGCCTTTGCCTTTTGACTTGGGTTCGCTGCAAAGTGAAGCCTACAGAGTTTTCAGGTACACGCCGATGCGCACATCCAGCATAGCTCAACGTTTGTATTTGGATGCGTTGATCTCGTATCCTAGAACCAGCAGTCAAAAACTGCCGCCTGCAATCGGCTACCAAGCAATATTGAAGCGGCTGGGCAGAGCACGCGAGTACGCGAAGCTGACAGGGGAGCTTCTTGCCAAACCAGCGTTGAAGCCCACTGAAGGAAAAAAGAAGGATCCAGCGCACCCTGCCATTTATCCTACTGGTAACTTGCCTGAGCGCCGTTTGTACGGCACTGAAAAAAACGTTTGGGATCTGGTTGTCAGGAGATTTTTGGCGGTTTTCGGTGACCCCTCAATTCAAAAGAGCCTGAAAGCGACCATCAGCATTAATGGAAACCTGTTCCAGCTGATGGGGAGGCAGACCTTAGAGGAGGGGTGGCTTCGTTTCTACAAACCTTATGTCCGCTTAGAAGACATGCCCTTGCCGCCTATGAAAGAAGGCCAAAAAGTCGATGTGAAACGGGTGGTGTTGGAAGACAAGTTCACTAAGCCGCCGCCAAGATACAATCCCAGCAGTCTTCTCAAACGGATGGAAAAGGAGGAGATAGGAACCAAGGCGACCAGAGCGGGAATCATAGAAACGCTGCATACACGGAAGTATACTCGTGGCGAGAAGATTGTGGTTACTGATCTTGGTTTTGAAGTTGTTGATGTTCTGAAGAAGTATTGTCCAACTGTTGTGTCGCTGGGGCTTACGCGGAAGCTTGAAGAAAGGATGAGTGAGATTCAACAGGGGAAGGAAACGCGAGAAAACGTTCTGAGAGAAGTCGTTGAAATGTTGAAGCCTGTAACCGAGAAACTGAAGGAAAACGAGAAGGAAATTGGGGCGCGCTTGAGCCAAGCAGTAATGAAGGCGAGACTAGAAGAAAGGATAGTTGGTGCATGCCCTGTCTGCCAAGGTGGAAAACTGGTTATTCTGCGGTCAAAAAAAACTGGCAAACGCTTCGTCGGCTGCACAAACTATTTTGAAGGCACATGCAAAACTGCGTTTCCCCTTCCTCAACGAGGCATGGTGAGGCCGCAAAGTAGTGTTTGTAAAAGTTGCGGCTGGCCAACCGTGCGCGTTTGGATGAAAGGAAAACGTCCGTGGAACCTGTGCCTCAATCCCGAATGCCCAGCAAAAACCCAAAGATAAAACGCATTGAACGGCAATAGAGCCCAAACAACAACTCGATCTTTGTGCGTTACAAGCATAAGAAGCAGAAACGCGGTTTAGTCAAGAAATCTTGACTAAGAAACTGGGCTGTTAGTCAAGAAACCTTGATAAAAACGCTTTTACAGCAGAAACAGCCCAGCAGTAATCAGGGATAACAATGAGAAAATGCCTCGCCTTATTGCTTGTTCTCGTCTTCCTAACATCATTAGTTACGTTGCCGCAAGTCGCTGTCGAAGCTTTGTTTAACATTATTATTGTTCCAGACGATTACCCAACCCTAACTGCAGCAATATGCAACGCTTCAAAAGGCGACACGATACTTGTAAGGTCAGGGACTTATGAAGGCCCTATTAATAGTACCATAGTAATCGACAAATCTGTATGTATTATTGGCGAAAACAATAACACAATTATTAACCTTTACCCAGCATACAATGCAACATGGATACTTGGCCAACCCCTCTACAGTTATTCTGATGCGATAACCATAACCGCTGATTCATGTTCACTCCAAGACTTGACAATTCAAATGGCTAAACCTGGGGGAAGCATCACGACAAAAGGAAATCAAATTCTCATAGCAAATAATAGAATAACAGCGGGAAAAACCTCAGCCACGGGGGTGACTCTTAAAGGCTCTAACTGCAGAGTAACCAACAACGTGATTGAAGGAGCCATCACAGTCAATGGAACTTACAATCAAGTTGACGCAAACTCGGCTTCATTTATCGATGTGGTTGGGTCATATAACTTTATAAAAGATAATACTTGCCAGGGCTTAGGTCTGGCATTTTCTACCAATAATGTTTTCTTAGAAAACAGAGCTTTAAGCAAGCCATGGGGTGACTCTGGTGTTGACATATCACGGAGCCATAATAATTTTTTGTATAAAAATGAGATTTCAGGGTTTATTTATGGGCTCAGATTTTATTTCTCATCCAACAATACCATCAAAGCAAATACAGCAACCGATTCCTTGTCTACAAGTCTTATCTTCTGCGCTTCCAACGACAACTTGGTTTCCCTTAATAATTTTGCCAACAACACTTTTGCTTCTACCCCCTTTGTTTATGACCAATACA
>CAZPND010000137.1:0-5061 GCA_964587975.1 uncultured Candidatus Bathyarchaeia archaeon | reverse complement strand
TACAGCAAAGACTTCATGGAACGCGTAATACGCAACCTCATAAACGACCCGTGCTTCTGCCAAAGCTGCGGCCTCTACTGCGAAAGCTGCAAATACGACGTCTACAGTTTCGTCCGCAACGTCCGCGCCGCCATCCAACTGCCCGACCCCTCGCCACTGCCAGCGTTCATTGACAACCCTGAAGAGTACATGCCACGGAAGCTGCCGAAAGCTGACATCTGCCTAGCGTCGGGGCTGCATAAGGACCTGCTGTTGGAGCTGCCTCAGCACGTAAAAAACGCGGGAATCAAAGCGTTAATCGCGCCCATAGAGGACTGGCAAGAAGTCCCCACGGGCATCAGGAAGCAGCTCGCGGAGAAGTGCCGGGAACTCGGGCTGGAATGCGCGTTCCCAAAGCCGTTCTGCACGCTGGAGCCGGAAAAGGACAAGCCAACCATCGCAAGGTTCATCGAGGAAACCAAGGTGGGGCGTCCGCTGCTGGAGATTTCAACCATGAAAATCGGCCAAGACGAAGTCATCGAGTACGCGGCGGTCAGGCGCAGCGCCCCATGCGGCAGCACATGGTACGTGGCGCGGAAGCTCACAGGCGTCTCCACCGAAAAAGAAGTTTTGTACGACGCCATCGCCAAGGCGCACCACAGCTACCCATGCACAGCCACGATGGTCACTGACCCCGAAACGAAAGAGCCTATTCTGCACATCGGCGGCTTTACCATACGCGAAGAAGTTGAAAAAGCCCTGGAAAAAGACAGAGCAAGAAAATTAAAGGAGAAAAAAGCTGCTTAAGCGTTGCGCGCAGCGCTTAGCATTCGCCGCAGCAGCAGCCGTGATGACCTCCATGTCCTCCGGACGAGCCGCCAACGTACTTCTCTGGATCCTCTTCGAACTCTGCTTTGCAGCCGGGTGCGCAGAAGTAGTACGTTTCTCCCTTATAGGTTGACTTCCACTTTGCGGTTTTCTCGTCAACTTCCATGTTGCAAACTAAATCTTTAGCCATAACGTTTTCACCTCCACTACGTGTTTTGCGCCTCAAGTTTTGGGCGGAACCTCTTCAGAAGCGAGGCGTTTGTAACCACGGTTACTGAGCTGCTTGCCATGGCGGCTGCCGCGTACACCGGGTCGAACAGCACATGCAAGATAGGGTAGAAGGCGCCTGCCGCCAGAGGGATGAGCACGATGTTGTAGAAGAACGCCCAGAACAGGTTCTGCCTGATTTTCCTCATGGTGGCCCTGCTCAGCTGAATGCCCACAACTACATCTCTGAGGTCATTCTTAATTAACACGATGTCGCCCGTCTCCAACGCCACGTCCGTCCCGCTGCCCACCGCTATCCCAATGTTCGCCTGCGCCAACGCTGGAGCATCATTTATGCCGTCGCCCACCATGGCAACAACTTTACCTTCCGCCTGCAACCGCTTAATCTCCGCAGCCTTCTCACCAGGAAGCACCTCCGCAAGCACGCGGTTCACCCCTGCCTGCCGAGCGATGGCGTTGGCTGTGCGTTCGTTGTCACCCGTAATCATTATCACCTCTAAGCCCATCTGCTTGAGCGTCTTCACCGCCTCCGTCGAATTCTCTTTTAAGGTGTCTGCCACGGCGATTAACCCCGCGGGGTTCCCGTCAACTGCCAGGAGCATGGCGGTTTTTCCGTCCATCTCCAGCGCCTTCATCTGCGCCTCAAGCTTGCCGATGTCGATGTGGTTGGTTTCCATGAGTTTTCGGTTGCCCAGCAAAACCGTGGCGCCGTTAAGCTTCACTTCGACGCCGTGCCCAGGAATGGCGTTAAAACATTCTGGGTCTTCCACCTTAATGCCCTTCTCGGCGGCTTTTTTCACTATGGCCTCTCCCAGCGGGTGCTCCGAGTTTTTCTCTGCGGTAGCGGCAAGCTGCAGAAGCTGCGTTTCGTTTAGCACCTTAGCGGGGTTGCCTGCTGCGATGATGTCGGTGACTTCGGGTTCGCCTTTCGTGAGGGTTCCGGTCTTGTCAAACACGACGGCGCTTAGCTTGTGCGCTGTTTCCAGTGCTTCGCCGCTTTTGATGAGTATGCCGTTTTCTGCGCCTTTTCCTACGCCGACCATGATGGCCGTTGGCGTCGCAAGCCCGAGGGCGCAGGGGCAGGCGACTATGAGCACGGCTATGAACACGGTTAGTGCGAAGATGAAGTCTGCGCCTGCCAGGAAGTACCATGCGAGGGCGGAGAGTGTGGCGGTGATGATGATGGCGGGGACGAAGTAGCCTGACGCGACATCCGCCAGCCTCTGCACGGGGGCTTTGGAGGTTAGGGCGTCTTCGACCATGTTTATGATTTGGGCGAGGACGGTGTCTTTTCCGACTTTGGTGGCTTTGAACTTCAGCATGCCGGTCTTGTTCATGGTGGCTCCGACGACTTGGTCGCCCGTTTTCTTTTCGACGGGTATGCTTTCGCCCGTGATGACTTTTTCGTCCACTCCAGAGTAGCCTTCCGTGACGGTGCCGTCCACCGGGATTTTTTCTCCTGGTCTGACTATGACGATGTCGCCTACTTGGACGTCTTCCACTGGAATTTCCTGTTCCGCGCCGTTTCTGATTACCCTGGCGATTTTGGCTTGGAGTCCCATGAGTTTTCTGATGGCTTCGGAAGTTCTGCCTTTGGCTATGGCGTCTAAGAGTTTGCCCAGCAGGATGAAGCTCATTATCATCGTGGCGGTGTCGAAGAATACGCCTGCGCCGGGGAATACGCTGGGTGCGAAGGTGACGACGGTACTGTAGATCCATGCGGTGGAGGTGCCCATGGCGATAAGCGTGTCCATGTTGGCGCTTCTGTTCCGCAGACCCTTGTAGGCGCCGACGTAGAAGGTCCAGCCGACAATGAACTGCACAGGTGTGGCGAGGAGGAACAGCCACACGTTGTTAGGCAGCAGGGGCAGGATTGGGAACCATGTGAAAATCACCGTTGGGGTGCTGAGCGCGACGCTGGCTGCCAACAGGTACTTCAGGCGTTGGATGTGGCGGCTGCGTGCTTTGCTTTCCGCGTCCTCCGCGCTTATCGCGGTTTTTTCAGGTTCTATGACTTGGTAGCCGACGTCTTGCACGGTTTTTTTGATGCCTGCCACGCTGATCTGCTCGGGGTTGTATTCGACGGTGAGTTTTTCTGCGGCGAAGTTTATGGTGGCGTTGTAGACGCCTTCACGTTTGCTGAGTGCTTTTTCTATGCTTTTGGCGCAGTTTATGCAGCTCATGCCGCCTATTTGGAGCGCGATTTTTTCGTGGATGACTTGGTAGCCGACTGCGGTTATGGCGTCTTCGATGGCTTTCTGGTCCACCACGTTGGGGTCGTAGTCTATGATGGCTTTTTCAGCGGCTAGGTTGACGGTGGCTTGGGTGACGCCGTTTAGCTTGTTGAGTCGTTTTTCTATGGCGTGTGCGCAGTTTACGCAGGTCATTCCGCCGATGTTGAGGACGATTTTTTTGGTTTTTTCTTGTGCCATGCTGGTTGCTCTCGCTGTCGCCTTTCTTGTATGTTATTTTATAGGGTGTGCGCGGATTTAAATACTTCTTTTAAAGATATATCTTTCAAATATAAATAACTCGCAAACGCACAACAAGAAAAAACACTCATTCAAACAAAATAACCTTCCGCTAACTGCATCCTACGCGAAAGCATCAAGACATTTTTCGGGCTACTCTAACCGCTTAATCACATGACACCCAAACTGCGTCTTAACAACGCCCGAAACCTCGCCCTTCTGAAGCGCAAACGCGGCGTTCTCAAACTCCTTAACCATCTTGCCCCGCGTGAACGTGCCAAGGTCGCCACCGTGCTTTGCTGAGGGACAACGCGAAACCGCACGGGCAACACGCCCGAACTTCTCACCCTTATTCAACCGCTCCAGCACCACTTTGGCTTCGCTTTCGGACTTGACAAGAATGTGGGCGCAATGAACTTTGTCTGGCATAGCCTAAGCTAAACACATTTTCGCCTAATAACTCTTACCAGCCAAATTACGCGATGTTCTTCAAAGTTCGCGGTTTCGAATTTTAACTGCAGAACATTCAAAGAAACAGATTCCAAATTCTTAATTAAAAGCGCCGAACATTACGGTTTTAGGTGTGTGAAATGGAAAAGAAGAAGACGAAGGAACAGAAGGGTCATGATGAATGCGTTCGCGAGATTGCTAGCGAGTTGAAAGGAGACCAGTGGGATGTGAAGGCGAACGTGGAGGGCGAGGAGAAGCCAGCCAAAATCGGAGAGTTCACGCCTGATATCGAAGCCCGAAAAGGCTGTTTGAGACGCATTTGCGAGGTGTTGACTGAGAAAGACTTCGCGGGTGACAAGCAGCGGTACATTGAGTTAAAGAATTACTGCGACGAGTACGACTTCCGCCTTTACGTGGTGGACAAGGATGGGAAGCGCCGCAAGATTGACCCCGCGACTTTCGGGAAAAAACCGCAGGATGCTAAGCGAGATATCTGAGTTCGGGAAGCGCCTGAAATCCATGAGACTGGATGAGGCAACACTAGAGAAAATTGAACGGTTACTGGGTGAAGCGGGCGGCGAGTTTCCCTGTTTGTCGTGTCCTTCAAAGGATGAATGTGGCAGCTTCAAGTGGTTTTTGAAGTGGTTTGGAACACAAAAATAACTGTGTGAGCGATTTCGAAGCGTTCAGCCAACATATTTAGATCCTAATAGCCGATGTATGCAGAAACTATAGAGGGGGTCTATCCGCACAGGCGTGTTCCACCTTTAAATAAGGGGGCTATAATCTTTCCAAGCGTTAGAGTACACGGCAAGACCCTTTTTGCTCAGAATTAGGATAAATGAAATAAATCCACACGCTCACTTGATGATATTATGCGACTGATGCTTTGCTGTTCCGAACTCGGTTTAGGCCACGTTTCCCGAATCATACCATTAGGGAAAAAGCTGCGGGAAAAAGGTCATGAACTGTTCTGTTTCTCAGGCGGCAAAGCCTACCCGCTGCTGCAAAAAGAATTCCGCAACGTTTACCCGTGCACACCTGTGGCTTGGTACGAAAACGCAAGCGGCATAGTCGCTTCAGCATCACTCATCAACATCCTGTT
>CAZPND010000136.1:0-5230 GCA_964587975.1 uncultured Candidatus Bathyarchaeia archaeon | reverse complement strand
CTTTCTAGGACTGATCGGACATTCTCTCCACTGTTTTATGCGTTAACGGTTATTTTTAACGTCTTTCGTAGCTTAAGCTTTACGCATAAAATTGGCTGTGACGTTCAACAATTTAATCAGATGCGCGTTAAAACATAACCACTCTTCCTTCTGTTGCGTGTGGCGCGCTGCAACAAAAAGGATGACTTCAGCAGAAGGCATCGTGAGACTTCTCATGTTTGACAGTATAGAATTTCTACAGGAAATGAAGTCGATAACGCGAAGCCTTTTTGTCAAGAAGGCGCGCTACTAAGTGTTTTCATTCCAGATTTCTGATAATTCCAAGGGAGTCATGCTCTCCATAATTAGTAATCCCATCAAGGTGCTTTCTTTAATGACATCAAAATCCATCATTCCGTTTTCTATAAGTGACTTAGCCGTATTCGAGAGCCCTACCCAAGCATCAAAATCGTCAAGGGTTAAACCAATGCCTTTCAACCCAGAATGGATATCCTCTTTCGGTATTCCATACTTTTCTAGAAATGGGGCAGCGTCTCTTTCAATAATTTTTGCTCTTTTATCGAAGACCTCTTTCCATTCGGGATTCCATTTTTTAGGCTTTTTCAGAATCAGTAGAACAGCTATTATTCCTTTAAATCCTAAATACCATTTCTTGTCTTCTCTGCGTATAGATTTTTCCTCAATTTCTGGATTAAAGAGGTATTTTGCAAATCTTCCTTCAAATTTGTCTTCTAATTGGTCTACCCTTGTGAAGAATAGCGTTTCTTTATCGATAAATGATAAGAATTTTGTGAAATCCATATAGCGCCATATTTTTATGTTCTCATCGGGTGGCGGCGTAAAAACTGGATGTTTCTCATACATGGACGTTATTCCCATATTGACCTAGTGTTTATGGTTTAGGTTTGTAGAAAAAACTTTTGGTTGCGCTGAAAAATGAAGAAATTTGAAGGAGCTACGCTGGTTTTTTGAAATACCATACGCCGTTTTCATGTCCTACTAATACGCAGTCGTTTTTGATGGCTTGTTGGATTTCTTCATCTGTGGTGCATTTAATGGGTATCCATTCGATTTGTTCATCTTCTGTTATGTATTTCTCTGTGCTTCGTGCGTCTTTGTGACCTAAGATTTTCTTAACGTGTAGAAAGTTGTGGCTGGATAGTTTGTATTCTCGTGTGCCTTTTCGTCTGCGAAAATCATAGAGTTGCACTTGTTTGAGTTCGGGCAGGTCGTATTTTTTGGCAAGGTTGTTTCGTGCGTGTCTGTAACTTGTGCTCAGGATGTCTGAGGTTGTTGGAAAGATTATGCTTTTGGCGTTTAGGTTTTCACGTTTGATATATCTTTTCAATAGTTCTATGGTGTCGGGTTTTAGTTTGCCTTCTCTTCCTATTGTGTGCTTGGCTCCTGTAAGGCTTATTACTCCTGTTGTTAAGTCTATGTCTTCCACTTTTAGCCATGTTAACTCGATAGGTCGTTGTCCTAAATCTCTGAACATTTTCAATTTTAGATTCAATGGAAATTTAACGTGTTTTATGATAAACTGCACTAATTCTTCTTTTGGTGCTCTGCGTTTTTTGTCTTTGCGTTTGTAAAAGGGTTTGTTCCATGTTAAGCCTAAGGACTTGATTGCTATGTTGTAGGATTCTATTAGGTTTTCTTTTCTCGCGTTTGATACGTCTTTGTTGGCTATGTATAGTTTTACTTCTTCGGGTTTAGCTGTGTTACAGTTTCGCTCTAAGTGTTTCAGTTCTTTTACTACTCTCTGGATGGTTGTTGGTTCGTAGGCTTCTTTTTTCATCCAGATTATTATGTTTGTTATGTTGAGTTTTCCTATGTCTGGGGGGTCTTGGTTCTCCTGTTGGAGTTGTTTTAATAGTTCTCGGACGATTTTTGGGTTCATTTTTCATCTTTCCTTTTCACCAAAACCCTAAAAGCACTGGAACGGTGTTTGATTCATTGGGGGATGATGTCGCCGTCCCAGTCTGATCGGGAAAGATGACGAATGTGATGGACAGACCCCTCTAAGAAAAAACGTTACGCCCGATTCTTCCGTTCTAAATCAGCGCCAAAACTAAGAACAACAGGCACTCAACGATGACAGAAAAAAGCAAGATAATGTGGCTTACCGCGACATGCAATCAATCATTTTGCTGCATGTTAAGCATTCTTCGGGTATGGGCGTGTTTTTTGGACGCTGCTTCAAGTACCCGAGATGATGCGCGCAAGCCACACTCTCTTCCACATCGTCTTCAATTTTCATCTCCAAAGCTTCTTCCGCTTCATCTACCGCCTCGTCACCTTCCAGGTTTTTCGGCTGTTCTAAACTGCCCACTTTTGAAAGGCATTTAGGACAGGCATAGTACTCCTCCACTATAAAACCTGAGGAAACCATTGCCAAAAGCGGTGTTTTGAACTCTTCCCCGCAAGTGCTGCATCTGGAGATTGCAGGGGTTGTTGAGACCCGGCTGCTTTCGATTCCAAACTTAAAGGAAGTGATATTTCTTTCCATTTTTAACCCTCTGTGGAGCATATTCAGAGTATCTGAAATGCCCATATTTAATAAACCTTTTTGTGCACAAGTACAACAAAAATACAAAAGAAAAAATGGGCCGAGCCGGATTCGAACCGGCGATCTTCGCCGCGTGAGGGCGACGTCCTAACCGGGCTAGACTACCGGCCCATAGCATTTCTGGATTCAAAATACTAATCAGCCCTTCATAAAACCTTTCCCTAAACGCAGCAAACAAAATTCAAGGTGCACCATATTGAACAGGTCAGAAAAAACCGAAAAACTCTACAAGAACGAACATTTCCTACTATTTCTATGCTTCCTAGCTAGCGCTCTAATAGGATACTTCCTCACACACCAAGTCGTATTGTTCGGCAATTAAAATTCCTGAACAACAAC
This sequence comes from uncultured Candidatus Bathyarchaeia archaeon, assembly GCA_964587975.1. Lineage (GTDB taxonomy): Archaea > Thermoproteota > Bathyarchaeia > Bathyarchaeales > Bathycorpusculaceae > SG8-32-3. Next base: position 2,322 of record CAZPND010000136.1, on the reverse strand, counting down.
TTTTTTTACCTCTTTAACCCAAGGCGCAGGTACAGTTTCGTCCCTGAACCACCTCAGCACTTCGTCCCCAATCGCATTATTTGAAGCCACAACGCTTTCATCAACCAACTCAACAGTAATAATCGCCATTTTACCCATAATGATTCAACCTCCAGACAAGAAAAGAAACGGGTTTCATTATTAAGCAATGTTTCCTTTCCCAAACTATAAAAACCTCAGAATCCGAACACAAACACCCCGCGAAACTTTACGTTTTTCTTGATTACAAGCAGGCTGACTTAAAATTAACAACCTTTATCAACCAAAAGGGGGCATGTCAAATAGTGCTACTGAAGGCTAAAAAATGGGAAAGCACCCTGCAAGTAGGTTGCGTATTTTCAAAAAGGACAATTGAGTCGTGAGGTGGCAGCATTGAAAGAAAAGTATCATAAAAACCGAAGCCTTCTGGCAATTTTGGCCTTCTCTCTACTCTTGGTTCTGATAGTGCCAAAGATTCATTTTTCTGCAGCTGACGATGAATTATTACCCAATTTTGTTCTAATTTATGACCAGCCTTGGCTATACCAAAACGCAAGCATCCTCGACCTTGGACATAGACAAGAACTGCTTAGCGATTTATCAACAGCGAACTGCAAATATGTTGTAGTTTTTATCGGCTACTGGGATGCCACTGACCCGACTAATCCACTAATCTATCCTACGTCTGGTGCTGCAAGTGGCGCACAAAACTATGTTCGCGCTCCAACGTTCTACCAAGACCTAATCACGCAACTGCACGGTATAGGAATTCAAGTTCTTTGCTGGCTAGAAGACGGCGTCGGAGAAATGGACATAAGCCCGTCAAACACACAGCAAAAAATCATTCCCAAAATTCGTGAAGCCGTGAACATAGGCTTTGACGGTTTCAGCGATGACATGGAAAGCGGGCAAGGAATGACAGGTAACATGACGGCAGACCTAAACACTCAAATCGCGTATTTGGAGTCAATAACCGATGCTTTACACGACATCGGCAAAATACACTGCCCGTTCACAGGTCAAGATTGGACACAGTACCTGAACTCACGGCTGGATAACGTGGACTTTAATCTTCAAATGTTCTACGGTGCAAACACCGTCTTGCAGCAGAGTTCTCAGGTTGACCTGTTTTGGCAAGAAGAATTCGGGCAACTTGACCAAAATACGCCACCAGCCGCGCCCGTCATAATCGGCCTAATGATATACAGCGGCAACACCGCTCCTTACGATACAATGTCGGGACAAATTCAAAAACTAAATCAACTAATCGCAGATTATCCACACCCACAACTCTACGGCTTCTTCATCTGGATATACGAATACATGAACGACGATGATTGGGCCGCGTGGAACAGTTGGGTGAACACTTTCCCTGATAAGGACATACCTCCAAACCCTACACCGTCACCTTCACCCTCACCTACCCCATCGCCATCTCCAACGCCAACACCCTCGCCTACGCCAACGCCTACACCCACCCCAACACATACTCCATCTCAGACCCCCACATCCACCCCGGAAATCCCAGAATTTCCAGCTCCACTGATCACATCAATTTTATTCGCTGCAACGCTATCGGCTGGGTTAATTTACAAAAGAAAACGTAAATAAGCACGGAAAAACATCAAACAGTAACCGAAAATTATTCACGTTGCCGAGGTAGCTCAGCCTGGGAGAGCGCTCGGCTGAAGACCGAGTCGTCGCCGGTTCAAACCCGGCCCTCGGCATTTAAATTCGAAAAATTTCACGCAGCAACCCCATCTTTTCGACCTTGCTTACCGCAAATTTTTAGAATAGATACACACATAATATCAGTCCGCGTTTCGTTGAGAGGGAGAAAAACTTGATAAAGAATAAAATGCTGAAAATCGTATTAATTGGAATACTTTTCTTTTCAATCCTGAACATAGGCGTGGTGTTGGCAGAGGAATGCCCAACATGCCGTGGAGCAGGGAAAATAGTTTGCCCCGAATGTAAAGGTACTGGCAAAACTTCGGCTGGTGAACAGTTAGGGGCCTGTTCGACCTGCCTCGGATCGGGTGTGGTGGAGGCCTCAGTCTCCAATAAGGGTGCCTCAGCCTCATTAAGCGATGAAAAAGTGATTGTCACGGCAAGTTTTCAAAATAACGAGGAGGTTGGAGTGTATGGGAATGTTGTTGCAGAGGTGGATGGAAGCGCCACAACGTACAAAAGTTCCTCAGAGAGAACTTACTTTCCACCCCAGGAAAACGTCCAGGTAACTCTCACTATTGAAGGCATCTCAACAAATGATTACAGGTATCTTAACTCGCAAATGTATCTGCA
>CAZPND010000135.1:0-5233 GCA_964587975.1 uncultured Candidatus Bathyarchaeia archaeon | reverse complement strand
CGTCTATTGGTCATGGAGACCAACTGGTTCAGGAACCCACGCAGGGAGAACTTTTGCTACAGGCTTCGACGCCGATAATGGCTACTCATTGAACGTGTCTGTCCCGCCTGTTGAGGGTACAGTTCGCGTAGTTGTCCCAGATGAATATGTCATAGGTGGAACCACTGGAAACATAACTGCCAACCCGGGTCAAAATACTAAAGGCAATTTCTGGGCTTTGAGTCTGAAACCGGGAGAAGAAGGAAAACTGTTATGGAACGTAGAGTTTACGCCGCCACCAGGATTAGGTGATGAAGCAAGACAGGCTGGCTTGTTCAGTTCCCACGACACAACTTTTGGAACTTTGAGTGACACCGAAGGCGTCTTTACTTTTGAGAATTCGATGCTAAGAAAACGCTGGGTTTACAGTCTCGATGCGACCAAAACAGGGAAAACGGCAGGCACATTGCTATGGGAGAGCGAACCCGAAGATCAATTTAACTTCTATGGCATGAGTGACAGCACCTATCGAGGCAGGCTCTACTCGTATGGCTACAGTGGAATACTGCTCGCATACAACATTACAACAGGACACATCGATTGGAACTGGTCGGCTCCATACTTAGGCTTGGATGAAACGCCCTATAGACATACACCGCTTTCACTGGGTTGCATCGCTGATGGAAAAATCTACCTTTACTCTAGCGAACATTCACCCACTATGCCTCTTCGGCGCGATGGAAAAATATACTGTGTAGACACAGAGACAGGAGAGATGTTGTGGTCACTGACGTGCTGGCCAAGCGGATCGCCAATTATTTCAGATGGACGGATAGTAGCTTATGATTTGCAGGACGGCATGATCTACTGCTTCGGCAAAGGACCCAGCGCCACAACGGTTTCTGCGCCACAGGTCGTTCCAACAGTAGGATCCAGCGTAATGATCACAGGCACAGTCACTGACGCTACTCCCACTGGCAGACTTAACACTAATGCTGCAGGCACATCAAGATTTAACTCGGAAAACGTCCCAGTCGCTGGCGACTATGATTTCGTACTCAAAGGCACTCCAGCTATATCTGACGAGAGCATGGACGCCTGGATGGAGTACGTGTATCATCAAAGACAAAAGCCCACGGACGCGATAGGCGTTGAAGTGATCCTGGAGACGCTTGATCCTAACGGCAACTTCTACGAGATCGGCAACGCAACCACCGACGCAAGCGGCAATTACGGCTTAATGTTTACTCCAGAGGTTCCAGGAACATACCAGATCTTCGCTAGATTCGACGGATCGGCATCCTACGGAAGCTCATCCGCAATAACCTACATGGGCATAGCAGAAGCACCTCAGGCTACGCCTACACCGACTCCTCCGCCACTATCTACGGCTGATATGTACTTAGTGCCCGCAACAATCGGCATAATCGTCGCAATCGCGGTAGCCACGTTGCTAATAATGCTAATGCTCAGAAAACGGTAAGCAAACGGAAAAAAAATTTCCCCCTCTTTTTTTCGGGGTCACATCACACTAACAAAGGAGAATGATAGGGGCTGAGAGGGCTCTGCAGAAAATTCAGCTAACAGTAGCAGTCTGTTAGGCAAATTGAATCTTTTCTCCTTTATGTCGCGTATCTGCAGGGCCCCGGCAAACCCTCTAAGCGGGCTAATTGTGTTTCGACTGTGGTTTTCGTGCACCTCAGTACAGATTCGATTACGCGTGGACCTGAACTCCGACCAAAGTGGAGATATCGCCCGCAAAACCTTTTTTGCTATACAGAAGAAAGGGGTCCCCCAACACCCATACGAGACCATGCTGTGATGGTTAAAAAGTTAAGAAGCCTTCGTCAAAACGTTTAGCGAAGGAGCGCAGAAACCACGTTGTTTCATGTTTTAGGTGGCGTTTTAAGCATAGTTCACAAAAAAAACCGAAAAGAAGAACACGCACAAAAGCTGCGTTCTTGAAGAAAATAACGACAGCAATCGACTTAGCAAACCTTTAACAGAATACGCTCCGGAATGCGGTTAGTTTCAACAACCAAGAACGTCATGCCATCAGTGTCACCCAACTCGTCAAGAGGCTTCAGCGCTTCTCGAGCTTTCTGCAGAGTCAGCAGACGCTCCTGATGACTACGCACAACGGACTCCAAAGCCGTGAGCTCATCCAAGGGGCTTGCGTCCAACACCACGTTGATGTCGCCCACGCTGATTTCGCCAAGGCTTTCAGCATCAACTTTTTTACCCGCCAGCTTCATTACGACTTGACGGATTTTCTTCGTCTTCTGCGCCAACGATCGGATCTCATCCAACTTACGGAGGCATTCGCCCAACGTACTTTTTGTTTCAGAGATCTCCTTATCTAACGCTTCTTCTATTTCTTCGGCTGAACCGAATTCCTTAATTTCAATCACCAATTCGGTCTTCCCTCATACTTGCTGGATAAGAATCAGGAATAAATTAAATCTTATTAATCACTACACAATATTTTCCCTTCAGAAACAAGTAAGACAAACAAGGACACAGAGTAAAAGTTATTTTACGAGCCGACAGCAGTAGAGTCTCATCAACTGCATTTGATAGGTCAGATTTAACAAGCTGAAGGCTATTGAGTAATAGGTTTCAAAACTCACGTCAAGTTCGGGAAACGAATTTTCAAACGCCACATACCCGATTTGGGCAATTTCTCTAACATCCCGCCGCAACGCCTCATAAGTCCTCATCATACCCTTTATCGCGTCCATCGTCAAACCGGATTTCGTTGAATAAAAAGGCTGATCCAAAGTGAACTCCGGATTATTTAGTTGCATGCGCTCAAACCCGTTCACCAGAGCCAGAACTCTTGTACAGTGATCACTAAGACGCTTAGAAATAGCTTGCACCGCTGAGCGCATGCGTGATCGCTCATCACTCTCATCCTTAGATTTTGCTGCTCGCGTCGTCAGTAATCCCCCGCCCTAGTTCTCTTGATTAAGTCACTATATACTTAACAGATCGTAATAAAAAACTTGAGCCCCGATAAGAAAATCGGAAGAAGATTAACACTGAGGACATGCGCGCTATAAACGCTAGCAACTCAATTTATCAAAAAACTTGTTCGGTAATAATTATTTTCAAGTCATAATGGTTAAGTAAATTTTCTTAGAACAGTCTTTTGGATAGATATGCGAGGCATAGATGGAATAGGCAATCTAATTCTACTATTTATGGCTGCGGCATCATTGATTTCGATGATAGCTGCCTTCTTTCTAGACGGAATTGTAAATAATGAACTTAAAGCCTATGGACTTGAATTCAGTTACAATTGGGCGATACCATATTGGAACACAATGGGGGTTATTTTCGCGATGGGATGGCTCAGCATAATCGCAGCAATAGCGTTCCAAGTATACAGAATCAGAGTGATCCGAAAAGAAGAAAGCCAAAGTGCCAACGAACAATTTGAGAACACACTGGAATCATACGAGTGGATAGGCATTGCAGGTGAAGACGAGGCAGTTGTCATAGGACAAAAAACCACACAAGAGAACAACCAAGAAACGTAAGATCCCTGAATCCAAATGCCTGATCCTCACGACCCAAATTTTCGCAGAAAGTTTGCAAACGTGATTTCAACTCGGTTTTTAGAAACAGCGTCTGAAACCCACTTCACCCAATAGATGATTTCTCTCCGCTTAAGAATGTTAAAAGAGAGTAACTTGCAAAAATTTCAAGTTCCGATTATCCTCCTTCACCCTTATCTTAGCGATCGCCTTTCACGTCATCCCAGCTTGGAATATCAAATCTCAGACACAGTTAATCCGCAATGATGATTCGCCATTCATAACGTTTTTGTTGGAGGATAACGAAATAACACATGGTAGACCAAATGAATTCAAAGAGGCGCTCCAACTCTGAGAGGCTGTTGTACATCGCCGCTTTGCTAGTCTGGATATTAAGCGGAGTAACCATGCTATTTTCACTAAACGTCATCGACATGATCGTTAACAATGAACTCTACGATTTTGGTTTACAGTTAAGCGCCGATTGGCTTATGCCCTACTGGACATATATGCGCTTGAATTACGCGTTATTGGGTATATCACTGGTCCTAAGTTTCTTGGCGCTGGCAGTGGGATTATCAAGGAGAAACGAACAACTTCAAGAAAACGTAATCACAGACCCACAGAAACATCAACCAATAACCCAGAGAAATACGCTGAGACAGAAAGAAAGGAATTTGCCTCAGGCCGATGGCATCATAATGATTTCCTGTTCAGCCTGCGGAAAAGAATTCAGCAGACCAATGGTTTCACTTAGTTTCGAGGAAGGAAAAAACAGACTGGTGAACGTCTGTCCTTATTGCAACCATATCCTAGAGGACGAAGACGAACAACCACAGAAAGTAAACGTGTAAAACGCGTTTATCAAGAAAAAAGAAAAGCCACGAGAAAAAGCGTTTCTCTCAAGATGCGTTGATGAGAATTTTAGGTGGGATTAAGTTTTTGAATTCGCAATTGATATTAATTATTCGTAACAATCATCGAGATGAGGCTTCACAGAAATCCTTGTCTTTGGCAAAAGATGTCACGCTCATGAAATCGATAAGATAGAGTGAAGTTGTCGAGGATTGGTTTAAACTGAGAGAAATCCTGAGCCCCAAGATTGTCCTGGCATTGCTTTTTGTAGTTGTTGCTCTGGAAATTGCTGCTTTTCAGATGTATATGCAAATAGACAACATTGTAAACGTTGACCTTTATCGGTATGGTTTGCAGTTCAACGCTTATTGGATTGCGGAGTACTGGATCAGTTACAGAATCGCCACCATTTCCTTACTCTGCGCACCCATATCGATGGCCCTAAGTTTAATTCCCTATCATGTTTTCAGCCGAGAAAACACAGTCGCTTCGAGGTGGAGCTGCATTATATTCCCTCTTATTTCATCCAGCTTCTTGGCGATTTCATTGTATTATATCATGCAAATAGACCATATCTTAAACGTCACGCTTTACCAGTACGGGCTTCAGCTCAGCCAAGAATGGACCAGCAAGTACTTGTTTATTACCAGATCAACTCTGGCCATGACTGAAATCTCATTCATAGTACCCTTCATAATGGCACTAATCACATGGAAGATAACTAGAGATTAAGTAAGGCAAGACATGGTGAGGCTTACATCAAGAACTCTTGCAGCGTTACAGTTCCCTTCTTATCTGGTTCAAACTCGACAATCACTATTTGGGAGCCACCCGTGATTGGAAAATTAACCCAGCACCTT
>CAZPND010000134.1:0-5234 GCA_964587975.1 uncultured Candidatus Bathyarchaeia archaeon | reverse complement strand
GCACTTTGATTTGGCAGTACACCACCAACGGCGGAGTACGTTCGTCTCCCGCAGTAGCAAACGGCAACGTTTACGTAGGCTCAGCTGACGGCAACATTTACGCTTTCGGGTCTTCATCAGCACCCAACTCAACGCCAACTTCAACGCCTAATCCAACAGTTGCCCCAACCTCAACACCTACGAAAACGCCGCCGTCTCCTATTCTAATAATAGCAGCATTTGCAGCCACAATAATTCTCATCGCCACTGCCTTGCTGATGTATTTCAAGAAACGCAAACACTAAGCACTGGAAAGTTTGTTCACATTCTCGCCTTCTAAACAACTTTTTAATTGGTCAACACCGTCATACTTGACGCCTATTAGGATACTAATAGAAATTCATTGCAGAAAAGGTATAGGGGGTCTACCGCGCAGCGCTGCTATTTCCCTGGTTCGTGCCTTTCTTCGCACACCATTCCTGTGCATTGACCTTTGCCTTCCAGCTCGATTGTAGAGTGCTCTATATGATGCTTTTTAAGCGTGTCTTTTATGGTTTGTTTGGTTTGTTGAGGTCGTTTTTCAAGGGTCTCATCATCCACTACCACATGCGCTGAGAAAACATCGGTTTCTCCTTCTAACGACCAGATGTGGATGTCATGCAGGTCCAGGACGCCATCAACTGCTTTGATGTCGTGTTTAACTGCTTCAAGGTTGATGTGTTTCGGCACTCCTTGGAGAAGGATGCTTATTGCTTCTCTCAGGTTTCTGGCTACGTTGTAAAGAATGAACACTGTCAAAGCAACGGTGATTATCGGGTCTATCAGATAAAACTTCCAGAAGTAGATGACTATGCCGCCGACAAAAACGCCTACCCACCCCAACACATCTTCTAAAAGATGCCAAGAAAGAACCTTTTCGTTGATGCTTTCACCCCTCTTCAGCAGAAAATAGCCCGCGCCATTGAAAGCTATCCCTACAACAGCGAAACCCACCATGCCAAAAGCGTTCACCGATTCAGGACTGAAGAACCTGGGTATGGCTTGAAAGATTATCACGATTGAGCCGCCGACCAGAACGGCAGCGGAGAAAAGCGCGGAAAACAAGGAGAGCCTCTGATACCCAAACGTGTACCTCGCGTCAGGCGCCCTTTTAGCTCCTCGCTCAAAAAGCCATGACACGAGCAAAGCTATGCTGTCGCCGAAGTCATGTAACGCGTCAGAGAGTATCGCCAAACTGTTAGTGTACAAACCGCCAAAAATCTCAACTATGGTGAAGGTGAAGTTCACGAACGCTGCAAACCGAACACGTTCTTCCCGTTTAGGCTTCTCTTCGCGGCTCATGCTCCCTCATCATCTTTAAAGCCGATATGCGTTATTAAGATAATGCCCGCAGAAATTAAAAACCCAAACTAACGTCTGCGGAAACAACGTGTTTTTGCTTGCTCAGCGCCTTGAACGAACGCTGCTGCGCTATTCTCTCATCGAATTCTCATTAGGCAAAAACTGCTTATACACCGGATGACCCTTAAACCGCAAAGTCGTCTCAGACCGCTCAATCGTCCCACTCGGCAACCGCATGCAAATCGAACACACAACCGCACCGTTCGAAATCAAACGCACTCCATCCAACAACTCGCCCTTGGTAACCCCTGAAGCCGCAAAAACCAGCTCCTCACCCTTCGCCAACTCCTCCTGAGAATAAGTCTTATCCACATCAACCCCAACCAGCTCCAGCCGCTCCAACCGCTGCGCATCATCCTTCTTATCTCGCCAAACCTTCACAAGCATAGTTCCACCCAAACACTTCACCGCCGTCGCCGCAATCGTGGCTTCAGGACCCGCACCAGCACCCAGCAACAAGTCAACACCAGACTGTGGAATACACGCAACAACCGCTCCTGCGATGTCGCCGTCAGGAATCAAAATGATCCGTACCCCAAGCCTCCGAAGCGTCTTCAACATCTCCAGATGCCTTTCACGCTCAAGCATTATAACCGTCAAAGTCTCCAAAGGCAAATTCTTCGCCCTCGCCACCGTACGAACAATCTCCTCAACGGACATATCCATAGAAAGCTTGCCCATAGAACTCGCGTCAGTCGCAACCTTCAAATAATACCCATCATCAGGAAGCACCTGAAAACATCCCGCAGGCGCACAAGCCAAAGCGGATATGGCGTCTTTTCTGCCCTTGGAAGCAGCCGTTGTGCCGTCCACAGGGTCAATAACAAACTCAACCTTTGGTCCCGCACCTCTGCCAACTTTTTCCCGGGTCGTAAACGCTGGTGCATGGTCTTTTGGGCCTTCGCAGCAGATGACTTCCCCATCTATGTCAGTTTGAGCCAAAACGGCTCTGGAAAACTCCACCGCCTTCGCATCTATCAGGTCACAATTTCCTTGGCCAACGTGCAGTGCAGCGCCTACTGCGCCGGCAACCGTGATTCGTGTTAATGAAGGAGCCAAAGCTCTTAAGGTAACCATACCGTTTTTCTCCATTCGCTATTTAATTATTTAACTGGTTTCTACTAATTAAAAGGTGTGCATCTTAAGCCAGAAACGCGAGGATACAGGGTGTTAAGTGACGCCAAGCCATGCTCCAACAGATTGCCCAAAATAGACTATAATGGCGAAAATGATGAGTCGGGGTATAAAGCTCAACACCAGGAAAGTGGATATACGCGTTTTTAAGAAGCCACATATGAACGATAGAAACTCAACAGGCAAAACAGGAATTAACCCAAATATTGTGTAGATTATCCAGCCCCACTTGTTCCAGGCATATGTCATTTCTTCAAGATGCTTCGCGGATATTCTTTTTTTAACGTACGGTCTTCCAAGGCGATACGCCAGAGCATAGTTTATGGTCATTCCTATCGTGAAGCCTATTGTTGCGACCAGTATTAGCAAAACAGGGTTTACACCGAAAAGCGCGGCAGCCACCACTAAAGCCGGGCTTCCTAGAGGTATTATTGTTCCCGCTGCGATGGTTGCGACAAAAATTCCTGCAAGCCCGTAATTCAAGAAAAAGGCTTCCATGTCAGAAAACACCGGCATCCCAGCGACGTTGAAGGCTTTCAGAAGCCAAATCAAAATTAACGCAGCTATCACTGCGAGGAAGGCAAGTATTATTGAAGAGCGCATCCATGACGCCTTAAGCAAGCTTTTCGGGGCTTCACTTGCCTCTTGGCTTCGTTTTGCCATCGCAATCACACTGGTGAACATAAAAAAGCTTGAGTTGCTAAAAAGCGTTTGTGATATGGAAAAATCTACGATGGTTTCTCTCTATTTCGAGCCTTCGGTGTTTTCTTTCAGAACCTCTTGCAGTGTCTTGTGGCATTTGCTGCATTCCAGCATCGAGTTTCCGCATGAAGGACAGAACAGTTCTTTTTCAAGCAGGCTCTTCAAAATATTTGAAAGCGCCAGTTTATTCTGGTCGGAACGTACATCGTTGACCGCAGCGTTGGTTGCTGCAGGTTCTGCATAGTCTTCCTCAGGTGTTTGCTCTGCTTCTTTCTCGACCGCAACAACTTCGCTGTAAACCTTGGAGATACTTGCTTTTCCTTCCCGTAGCTGCTGCTTGTCCACTTCGCTTGCCTTTTCTAAGATTTTTTTGCCCCTTTCAAACGTTCGCGTTGAAACACCAACTTTTTTCGCAACCGCCGCCGTGGCTTTGCCCTTGAACGCGGAAAACACGGGCTTAGCGTCATCTGGCGCTAACCCCACCTGCATGCTTCGCCCGTTTTTTCCTCCCGTAACTTGGCGTTTTTTCGCTAACTCTTTTTCTATCTCCAGCAGCGGCACGCCTAATTCCACAAGCTGGAAGTTATTCAGGTGACGCCGTCGCAGATTTGCTTCTATTACGAACTTTTTTTCCAGCAGTTTGTCTTCGAATCTGCGTACTTCAAAATCTGGCTCAATGCCTAACTCGACACAGGCGCGGAACCTGTGATGCCCGTCTAAAACTTCCAAGTTTTCGTTGACGACAATTGGGTAGTGCTGGCCCTCAGTTTCTATGGAAGCCTTAAGTTCAGCGAATTCTTCATCAGACATTTTGGGCAGCAGTTTTTCGTATTCAGGATTTACGCCCAAGCTCATAATTGCCAGCCCCACTCTACTTTTGTTCTAACCATTATTTAAGGCAAAAGCAACTCCCGCGTAAGCGCTCTCGGAAGCTACCTCCTCCCCTTTATAACGTGAAATAGGTCCGAAGCCCTTTTTTGTGAGCGTTACTTCTGCTTGAAGGTGCGTTTTACTGTTTCCAGTTTTTCACCTACGATTTCAGCTTCGCTGCGTCCTAAGCCTTTCTCAAAGGCTTTGCGTATGTGTGCTATTTCGTAGGGGTTGAAGCCCATAACTCGGGCGGCGGTTGCGTCGGTGGCAACTACGTCCTTTCCTGCGATTATGAGGTTCATCTTGACTGGTGTCCCATCCACGGGGCCTTCGCCTTCCATGCCTACAAATCCGTCTATGACGGTGAACGCTGGTTTAAGCACAGTGTTGATGTCAACCACGACTTTGCTTATGCCTTTCATGTGGTATTTACCCTTGAACTTGTCAGGAAGCAAGCCGAACATGTTTTTCATTCCTAAAGTCACGGTGGTGTTAAGGTGTGTCTTGAGTTTCGCCGCGTTTATGACTGCGGATTCCGTGACCAGACGCGGCACAGTTATGCTTTGTAACGCTTCGCCATTTGGAACCTCAAGCTTGACTCTGTCTTTAACGTGCCTGAGATTAAGCCATTCTACGCCGTTGCGTTTGCACATGTCTTTCATGCCTGTTTTTTCGAAAGCCTTATCAGCATTAGTAATTGTAGCGTCTGACTCCACAACATAGACTTTAACGGGCAAAGCCTCAAGTTTCTTGATTATGGCTTCAACTACAATGGGGTCGGTGGTTGCGCCAGTGTCCCATGTCTTGTCCGTGATGAAGTTAACTTTGATAAGCACCTTATCATAACCCACAAGCGCTTGTTTATAGTCAATTAAGTCGAGGGCTTTGAAAACCGGCTCGTGACCTCTTTCGCCTTTAACAATAGCTACAATCGCTAACGCAGAGTTCATAAACGCATACCAACGCAACTACGCTTATAAGGAGTTATTGTTCTGCCCGTGAAGCAACAAACGTGCAAGTGGTGAGCAGACCTGCCAACACCGCCGCAACTCTCTCAGGAAACCCCCCATTAACAACATAACAGTCAACCTTTGCGTCTAAAAGCAGTTTAGGCAAATAACGGTCAACGCTTGTCCGACGATTTAATT
>CAZPND010000133.1:0-5283 GCA_964587975.1 uncultured Candidatus Bathyarchaeia archaeon | reverse complement strand
CCTATTTACTTGACCGTCCCTTATAGTATTAGATGTATGACAAACCCCTAATACTAAATGCTAGTTAGATTGGAATTGAACCCCATGCAAGTGGAGACATCACCCGAAGATGCGATTATTAATCGGCTTTTTGCTGTTATTGATATACCCAAGTAGTGGGTATTATATCTCAAAAATATATATTTTTCCCAATTTCTTTTGCTGTAACAGTTAAGGTATTCTCTACTTGCCTCTTCACCTCCTTTGTGGCTAACTGATGATTTAGCGAGCATCATTTGTCACCGTGCTCCCGTATGATGTCGTTGCTTTTTAAATTCGACTTTAAGTAAGTTGATGGACTTTTTTCCATGAAACTTCAAGTAAGTTTGGCGAAACCGTGAAAAAATAAGCGCTTATGTCAAAACCTGAAAGGGCATCTCAAGTTAAGGCTCGGGGGCTGCGCCGCCTCGTTCCAGCGCTCCAACTATTCGGTACGAGAAAGGCAACCAGTTAAAATTAATTATTTTATCCAAGCTAATTGTTCGTTCGCTCCTGCAAAATCTGGTTCCCTCACTCTTGTTCGGCAGACCGCATAGACCCGCTTGCTACACTCGCTCCAAGCCTTCGCTCCGTGTTCTGCCAGATTTTGGCTCACTCACAACAGAGACAGCGTCTCGCATAGTGATATAAGAGACTTCAACGACGCCTCTAAAATTCGATGGCGTTACTGGCACAAGGAGTTATTTATTAAAAGAGATAAAAACCCCATTGAGGCTTAGATATATGGGCAAACACTCGTTTTAGCAGCTATCCAATCGGTTATTTAAGAAGCTGGGAGACAATTAAGGTTTAGTGTTTGCGTTTCTTGAAGTAGACCAGAAATGCTATACTTACTAAGACAACGGCAGCAACAGAAGCCGTTAAAGTAGGTACAACAGGGAAAGGCTCTGACTGAGGTTCTGGCGAAGGAGATTGTGGGAACTGTTCTGGAGTTCCGTAGCCTATTGGAGTGTACTGTTCATTTATCGAATAACCGGTTCCATTTTCATCTTTGTAAACGCCGCCCAAAGCGTACAGCTGATCGTTGACAACAGCGATTTCCGCGTCATCGAAATTAGTCATGCGATTGGCAGAGTCTGGTATGGGTTCGGCAACGGTCCAGCTGTCGTTTGCCGGATCATAAACTTGGTTTAAGCCGTCGCCTACGATGTATATGCGTTTGGGCGCCATAACGCCAATGGTCGCGCCTGCACTAATCGAGCTTTGACTGTTAGGAAGAGGGTTTCCTAAACTCCACGTGTCCGTCTCAGTATCATAAATCTGATTCAAGTTAACCCGTATTCGCGAAGTGCCGTTAGGCGCTAAGCCGCCTATCACGTAGATTTTGCCGTCAACTACTGCAGAAGCGTAAGCACTCACAGGCGTGGATATTGGCGTTTCCGTAGACCAAGTGTCAGCGACAGGATCATAAACCTCATTCACATCCAAAACATCATCAGCCGTCCCACCTATAACGTAAATTTTTCCATCCACCATGTTTGCCTGAATGCCGCCTCTGGCAGTAGGCATCGATGTCTTGGTTGTCCATGAGTTTGCTGCAGGACTGTAAACCCATACGTCGTTTTTCTCGCTGCCGCTCAGAAACCAGGCGCCTCCTATAACATAGATTTTATCTTGGTAGACGGCAGTGCCAAACCAAGCCAATGGACCAGGCATAGGCTGCTTTGAATGCCACTCATCCGTTGCTGGATCATACACTGAGACATCATCAATGGTGACCTTTGTGGAACCATACGGGTGACCACCGATAACGTAGATTTTTTCGTTTACCACGCCAACTCCGAAACCAGTTTTCGCTAATCCCATCCGCGCCTTTGCCACCCAAGAACCCTCAGAAGCCAGAGAAGGCTCGATTGCGGTTATAGCGCGCGATAGCTGGTTGATAAGTGTGTCACGGTCAGCTATAACATCGTTGAGGTGGTCTATTTTACTCTGCAAAGATAAAGCATTGCTGTACTGGAACGCTGTCATCGCTAAGCTTAGAGCTAAAAGAACAGCGAGAATTATCGTTGTCGACTTCAAAATAGTGTTTTTTCGTGAAACGCCATATTGCTCGTTTTTGCTTGCTTTAACCCTAGCTACGCTTTCTACGGTATCGACGCTGTGAAGCGCATCTTTTCCTTGGTCCGACAAGGTGTATTTTCCGTAGTCGTCTGTTTTGATGAGACCGCCAAGTTTGCTTATGTGGTGTTGAAGGTGTCCGCTGCTCTCGATGCCGAGTTTCTTCTTTAAGTCCGCAAAGCCCAAGGGTTCGTCACTTAAGGCTTTCAGAAGCATTATGCGAGTAGGATGGCTGAGTGCGTCAAAAACCTCAGCTCGTTTTCTGTCCTCCTCAACATTCTCAACATCCATCTTTACTCATCACCAGAACCTAAGCTTTCAGCGATATTTAATACCTCGTAATTAGACCAAAAACACCAGTCACTTTTTGCTCAGCTCAAAAGTTGATTTTACAGTCTATTTTTCTGGATAATGGCTATCGTTGTTGGAGTACTCGTCTTGTCTGGGTGAAATTACTTCTTTGTGTAGGTGACTGTGCCGTTCCAAGTGTACAGCAGCATTAAATTTTAATCCACTGCACTAACCAATTCTAGTTCTCCAATACCCCATAATAACGAAGATGACAACATTACAATAAATCACATCAAAAAGATTAGTTACATAAAACGGTTGTTCTTTTCCCATTCATTGAAAACCCTCTGCATCTGTTCCGCAGTAAGCTTAAGGCTCCAGATTTCCACGTCAAAATCAAGAAAGGAAGCTCTAACAAACCCAAGAACCCTCCAAGGATTAGACTTAAGCTCTTCATTTAGCAGGTTGAGTTGGACTTTTCGGGTTTTAGAACTGCAAAGGGTAGCTATCAAGTCGGAGAGCGCCTTTCGGAATTGTCCTGAAACGTAGAAGGATTTTTTGCGGAACACCCAGCACATGGCCAGCGTCATTAAGCCTTTCGTGTCTTCTTGATTGAACTTCGCACACTTCATGATGTACTTCTCTAAGTATCTGATGCCGCCATGCAAATCTTGAACCGCCTGCACATCAACCCAGCTGTGCCAGTACTTCGCCAAGCCGTCTTTATCCTCTATTCTCCAAACAAGCCTCGTTTTGCCTTCTGTTTTCTTTTCGTAGGATGGAAACACCTTAAACCTGTGCTCCTCAAAAAGGTAGATGGCGTGAATATGGGGATATCCGCTTTCGTAGCTTTCCCACGTTCTAAAGATTGAAAACTTGCCGTACTGCTTCCGTAAGTTGGCGTTGAAAAGGTTGAATTCTGTTCCTAAGTTTACCCATGCATCAACGAAACTGCATCTTTTTGCATCGTAAGTTAAGGTAACAAAGAGCATGTTGGTGTATGGCTTGCACCAGTAATCGAATTGAACGTTGGCGGTGCGGGATTTGATTCCGAAAAGACGATTTTCAACACGCCTCTGATAAACGTCATTTCCCCTTTTTGCGCACTTCACAGCCACATACTCATATTCGCCCAATAGATTCCGATAATCTTCTTTTTCATGACACATGATCATGTACTTAACTTCTATTTCCCACTTGACAAAGCGGTTAACAATATCCGCCTTATCGTATAGCCCTCTTTCCGCTAGTTCACGAAGATAGCCCGCAAGAGAAGACATACGCCGAGGGCAGAGAAAATCCTAAGCAGTCACAACAAAAGAAAAAAGAAGAAACTTGAGAGGTCGAATTTTATCTTGTTTACTTTTTGCTTTTTCTGGGAACACTATTTTTAGCTAGGCGCTTGTTTGATTCAGCTTCTTTCAGCTTCAGGCGTTTTTCTATTTCAGCCCAATTCGCATCTGCTTTCTTCATCGCCTCCACATCATCCGAGAATATGCGTTTCAGAGCCGCTTTCTCCGAAATTCCCATAGCCGCAGCGACCTTCTTAAGTTGAATTCCAACGTAAGGACTAAATTCACTCCTGCTCGGTTGGAGATGCTTAGGGATATTTCCGTAGTCATCAAGAACCTGTTCCTTGAAAAAGTCTAAAATCGTCTTTAGATTTCGATAATCATCGAAACTGTTAACGAACTCCACCAAGTGCTGCAGTTTGCCAAGTTGCTCTTTCGTTTCCAAGTTGTCTTTAGTAATTGCGTCAGTTATCAGTTTCTGCCTTGTCAGATCTTCTTGAAGCTTGACAACCGCATCTTCCAACGCTTCCAGCTGGTTAGTGTCTATTTTTGGCTGCTCTTCTATGGTTAGGAACTTTTTCAGTTGTATGAACTTTTTGCGCAGGTTAACCGTTGTTAAGTAAGTGTCGTCTGACTGTGCTATGGCTTTTCCGCACAACTTCTTTCCCGCCGTTAAGCCGATTCCAGAGTCAATTGAAGCTGACATGAACATCTTTCGGAAGCAATGAAACGTCAAATTTTTTCCGTTTAGGTCGATTTGTGCTTTTTCTGCGAGTCTCTGTAATAGTCGGTTCATCCATTCGTCTGATATGTGGCTTTTGCCGTTAGATGGAAATAGGTAAGGATTAGACTTCTTTTTCTCCAGTGTTGGCAGGTAAACCTTCAGCTTTTCGATGCTTTCCTTGGAGAGAAAACCGTGTGCTATTACGTCTTCTTTGTCTGTCATTATTTCAAAGGATATTGGGGGTTCCTGATCGAGTGAAGGCAGATCTTTTTTTCTGAGTGAGATGAAGTCGCCTATCCGTAAGCCGAGATCTGTTGCCATGCTTAATATTATTCTTTCGCGTAGGTCTGCAACGCCATACATTCTTCTGATATGTTCGATTGCCAACGGGAAGTTTCTTGTTGTTTTGACCGTTTTGCCTACTTTGCTACCTGTTCTAAATCTAATTGGCATCTCGTAGTATCTG
Organism: uncultured Candidatus Bathyarchaeia archaeon; assembly: GCA_964587975.1. Taxonomy (GTDB): domain Archaea; phylum Thermoproteota; class Bathyarchaeia; order Bathyarchaeales; family Bathycorpusculaceae; genus SG8-32-3. Next base: position 410 of record CAZPND010000133.1, on the reverse strand, counting down.
AAAAGCTGTCTAATTCCTAACGTGTAGTTTCGTGCTGTGTTGATGGGGTGTTTTTTCATTAGTTCTGCGTGGAACTTTTCTATTTCTTTTTCAAATCTTGATGCGCGGTTTTTGTATTCGATGAGGTCTTCTCCGTCTCGCTGTGTGAGGTCGTCTTTTCTCATTTGCAGAATTTCTTCAGCGGGTTTGTCGAACCATTCGCAGAATTCCTTTATTCCTTTTCTGTATCCTTTTTTTGTTCTCGGGTTTGACACTGAATCTAAATATTGTTGAACGCTCAACTCCATTAACCACACTTCCTTTGTTTTGTGTGGTATATCAATTTTTTCTAAAAGCCAACTAATCGTAAGGTCTGCACCCGCAAACCCTACTTAGTTCCACAACTGGCTTACTCTCTAAGTTGTCGTCGT
>CAZPND010000132.1:0-5310 GCA_964587975.1 uncultured Candidatus Bathyarchaeia archaeon | reverse complement strand
CGTTATGCGCTCCAACCGACAAATCGGACAAAGTGGTGTTTCCAGTAACAACCACCGCATCCTGACCATCCAAACTATACCTCAGAAACGAAGCACGCTTATTCACAGTAAAAGTCAACGGAATTTCACCCGTCTCATAAGTCTTACTTAACGGGCTTGAAACAGTAACAACAGGCGGCTGAACATCTGGTTCGGGCGAAATCTTAGCTATAAAAGCAGTGTTTCCAAAAACCGTGCCGGAAACAACATACCCCCCATCACTCGTTCGTATCAGACACGATGCAACATAATTTGACCTCCATCCTCCAGGATCTAAATCAATTTCCCAGGCCTCACTGCCAGACGAATCTGTCCGCATCACGACAGGGGTTTCCCCTTGAGCCACAAGGTAACCTTCATCACTGGTCTGCACCACAGCGCTGAAGGTGTCGTGTGGAAGCTGCCCGTAATGAACATCCCATTGCTTATGCCCTTGAGAATCAACCTTTACAAGCCAAGGAACATAGCTGCCACTTTCCCGCCAATCTCCAGTTCCCGCAAGCACAAACCCCCCATCCTTGGTTTTTGCAACCGAATAAGCGTAATGAGTGTCTGAAATATCCCCAAATGGATAATTTTGGCTCCACTGCTGATTACTGTTATAATCAATCTTAGCCAACCAAAAATCATTTTTCCAGTTGCCCGCAAGAGCAACCCCTCGATCATCAGTCTCCGCAACAGAATAAACAGAAAAACCACCCGTAAACGGTTTATTCCATAAAACATTCCCTTGCGCATCAATTTTGTACAGCCAAGCAAAATCCTCCCCATTATCCCCGACGCTATTGCCCACCACGACATAGTCGCCATCACGGGTAAGAATGCCTTCCTTGGCACCGCTTACTCCTAGAGAAATGCTTGATTCAGAATCTCCTGCAGCATTCGTCTTGACGATGCGGTCATTACAAAATAACGCGTAACCCAAATCCGGAGTTTGCACCACCGACACCACGTTGACATAAGCTTTCTGCCACTCAAGGTTCCCAGAAGAATCAGTTTTAACAAATGAAGCTGCACCAGACACCGAAGTTGCCCCAGCCAAGGCGTAACCTCCATCCGATGTCTGAATAACCGAGTTGCCCTGAAACCCGTTGAAGGTTTTGATCCATTCCAACGAAGGCATGTCAGAAGCAGCCGACGTAGAAGGAACAGAAACAATCAGAACTGACGCAATAAGCGCTGCCACAATGATTATTCTTATTGACCGCATTGGCCAGGATTGCCCAAGGCAACAGTTCTTCAAGGATATCATCTCACGCTGCACATTTACTTTTTTGCGTGTAATACTCATTGAAGCTGTTCTGAACTTAAATTTTTGGATAAACTACAATAGGAAATACGGCATAGAATCAAGAGGAAAGCCGAAACATTTCTTGAAACCAAGGCAGTAAGCGCCAGCTAAGCGTTCGCCAGCCAAAAACTGGTGCCGCAAGGAAATCAGGCTGCACCTAACCGTACATTCACAGGTGCTACATCTTTTCAGGTGCCACAACACCAATCAGCGTCAGCGCATTACGCAGCACAATGCGAATGGCGTCAGTCAACGCTAATCGAGCATCACTAAGCTCTTGTGGTTCGGCTTTTAAGACTGGCAAAGCATTGTAAAACGTGTTAAACTTGTCAGCAAGCGCGCCTGTGAAACCCGAGATCACGTTGGGTTTAAGATACTCTGTAGCTTCGATGAACGCATCTGGAAAACTCGCCAACAATAGGATCAGCTCGCGTTCTAATTTTTCCTTCAACAGAGCGAAGTCCGCGTTTTCAGGTTCTCTTGCGGCTTTGCGCAGGATGCTGCATGCTCTAGCGTGAGTGTACTGAACGTAAGGTGCGCTGTTGGTTTCGAAGTTCAGCACTCTGTCCCAAGTGAAAACAACCGGTTTAGACGGATCAACATCTACAAGAGCGTAACGCACGGCGCCGAGACCCACAAAATCGGCAATTCCGCGTTTTTCCTTTTCAGCCAGCTGCGGAGAACGCTTCGAAACCTCTTCGTAGGCTCGTTCAACCGCTTCGTTAAGAACCTCATCGAAGGTGATGTATCTTCCTCTGCGGCTGGACATTTTGTAGCCTGGAAGAGTGACGAGATTGTAGGCGAAGTGAATGAAGTTGTCCGCGTACTTGCGGTACCCTAAAGCGTACAGGGCTATTTTCAGCTGCAACTGCGCCAGCGACTGCTCCATACCAATGACGTTTATCACCTTGTCTGCTCTGTTAAACTTCCATAGGGTGTAAGCAACATCGCGTGTAGTGTAAAGTGTTGTGCCGTCAGCGCGCACAAGTGTTAATGGTGGAACCTCATGATTTTCTCTTAAACCCAGTTTGGCTTTTAGGTCTAAAACGCGGGTTACTTTTTCGGCGTCAAACTCCCATACTTCACCTTCGGTGTAGACGAAAGGTGACGTTTTCAGTTTTTGCAGAACCTCAGAAACCTGGTTGCTCCATACGAAGTCGCTTTCCCAGTCCCATGAGTCATAGCGTATTTCCACGCGTTCCTGTGTTTGCTTGAAACCGTTGAGGCACAGCTCGCTTACCTCTCTTATGAGCCGCTTGGCTTCTGGTTCGCCATCTTCGTAAGCTCGGTTAAGATTGTTGATCTCTTCTTCAGGGTTTTCTTCCTTGCTTATTTTCTCCAGAAGCCTGCTGAAGAGTGTTGGGAACTTTTCTTCAAGTTCGGCGGCGATTGACATCCATTCGTCAATTTGCTTGTTTAGCTTAACAATTTCGTCAGGTGGCGAAGAGGGTTTGGCGAGTTCAAGGTCTCTTCTTAGACGGTTAAGCTCCACTAAGCAGCATGTGATTGTGTATATTTTGCCCACGAAGTGATCTGCTTTCTCGTCAGGTTCGGGTTCATCCAGTTTGGCGTATCCGTAGGCGACAACTGATGATTGCCGTCCAACGTCGTCGATGTAGTAGTGGCGTGATACCGTGTGGCCTCTGCATGTAAGAATTCGTGCTAAAGCATCACCTATCATGGGGTTTCTGGCTTGTCCTATGTGGATGGGGTGAAGGGGGTTGACGCTGGTGTGTTCGACGATGATGTTTAGGGGTTTTTCTGTTTTGACGAAGCCGTAAGCTGAATCCTGCTGTCTGATTGACTGAAGGGTTAAGGAGGAAAATTTGGAAAAGTTTACGTGGAAATTTATGTAGCCGCCTGCAACGGTTACTTTTTCAAGAAGCGCCAGTTTTGGTTTGCCTATGGCTTTGACGAGGTGTGCAGATAGGTCACTTGGATTTTGGTTGAGTTTTTTTGCAAGTTCAAAGCACAATGATGAGGCAAGCTGCCCAAACTCTGAGTTTGGGGGTTTGTTGAATGATAGGTTTTCAACTTTTATTTCGGACAGAGTTTTCTTCAGCGCTTGCGCTAATGTGGTTTCGCATTCTTTTTGGAACTCGGCGAAGGGGTTTTTGGAAGTCATGCTTGTTTTCCTCGCGGGTTTTGGAGTGCGTAAACCTTTAAGAGGAGGTGTATTTTAATTTGAAAAACGTCGCTTATCTATGTATGGATGCAGCGGGAATGAAAACGAAAATAGTTTTTTCAGAGAAATGCTTGAACTATGGCGGTTGGCACATTGAAGGACCACAGAGAGTGAAGATGGCGCATGAATTTTTGAAGGAAAAAAATTATGAGTTTCTGGAGCCAACGCCGGCTTCTGAGGAAGACGTGTTGAGGGTTCATGACGCTGATTACATTTGGAAGTTGAAGAAGGGGTTAGTTGAAGATCCGGATACGCCGGCTTACGCGGATATTTATGATTATGCTCGGCTTTCGGCTGGAGGAGCGCTTTTGGCGGCTGAGGTTAACGGTTTTTCGCTTATGCGTCCACCAGGACATCATGCGGGGCATAGTGGTGCGGCTTTGGGTGTTTATACGCGTGGTTTCTGTTATGTGAATAATGTGGCGGTGGCGGTGAAAGCTGTTGGCAAGGCGGCGTTGATTTTGGATGTTGATGGGCATCATGGGAATGGGACGCAGGAGATTTTTAAGGGTGATGGGAAGGTGGTTTATGTTTCGATGCATCGTTTTCCGTTTTATCCTGGCACTGGCGCGTATTCTGAGGGGAACTGTTTGAATTTTCCGTTGCCGGCTGATTGTGGTGAGCAGCGGTATTTGGAGACGTTGGATGAAGCGTTGGGTATGGTTGATTTGGGTAAGGTTGAGGTTGTGGCGGTTTCAGCGGGTTTTGATACGCATCGTGGAGACTTGGCGTCTCTTGGGTTGACAGAGGTTGGTTATAGAGAAATAGGCAGAAGAATAGGTATGCTGAGAAAGCCTGCATTCTTCGTTTTGGAAGGCGGGTATATGGGTGAACAAAACGGCAGGGACATAGATCAGCTTTTGATAGGCTACGAGGAAAAAGCTGTTTAACAGCGCGCAACTTTGGAGAAAGTTCTTTTAAAACGGGTGCGTGTTCAGTTAGCGCTGAGGTTTATTTTTGTTTTTTAGAGTTTGCTTTTTTGTTCAAAGCTTCAAGTTTTTCGTTGACTTTCATGGACCTTTCTTCGGCTTCTGCGAGCAGAGGTTTCCAGTCTTTGTTCTTGACGATGTTGGTTAACCGTTCGGTTTCTGCAGGAAGTTTTTCTAGGGCTTCGTTGAAGCGGTTTTCAGCTTCTTCATCTGTGCACACCAGTTCTAAGGCTTCTTCGGGACAAAATTCTACGCATTTTGGTTCTCCTTCGCAGAGGTCGCATGCAACGGCTATGCCTGTGTCGGAGTGGATTGTGATGCCGCCGTGTGGACAGGCTTGTACACACCAGTCGCAGCCTTTGCATTGTTTTTCTTTGACCATGATAATGCCTGTTTGTTCGTGTTGCGATAGGGCTTTTTCTGGGCAGGCCGTGACGCATTTGGCGTCTTCGCAGAATCTGCAGGCGAGGGCGAAGTTGAACATGGGGGTCATGCGGACTACGCGGATTCGTGAGCGGATTGGGTTCATGTTGTCTTTTTCTTTTTCGAGGGCGCAAGCATATTCGCAGATTCCGCAGCCTGTGCATTTGCTTGGGTCAACTGAGACGAACTTTCTGGATGGAAATTTTGAGGCTGGCATTAATGTTACCAGAGATGGTTTAGCTATCTAAAGATTTCTGTAATTTCTCGCGGTTTTAACCGTTGCTTTTTTGAGTTTTGTAGATCTGACGCGCGATTTTTTTCTATACCCCCTTATATAAACTAAACTGCATGGGTTCTGCGAGAAGTGGCGGGTCCCGTTTTTTCTGCCTGCTATTGGGCGTTTTTGGCGTCAATAGGGACCTACCCCTCTATGGTTTTCTGCG
>CAZPND010000131.1:0-5356 GCA_964587975.1 uncultured Candidatus Bathyarchaeia archaeon | reverse complement strand
TGAAGGCGCTTCTTCCGCCTCTGGCGCTTGAGCTGACGTTGCCCACTTTAACCACGTAGATGCCGTTGTCTGTGGCAAGCTTCTCTGTGAGCGGGTGCCCCTTCACGTGCGGATGCGTGCCCATGGCGGCAACGGGCAGGAACACGAATTCCGCGCATAGGTCAACAACCGCTTTTATGGTGGGCGGGTCGAACATGTCGGCGCAGACGAGCATGCCGACTTTGCAGTAGTCCGTGGTGAAGACCGCTGGCTTGTCGCCGCGGCTTACGCCTGCTTTTAACTCGGCGTTAATCGGGTTTCTTTTGCGGTACTTGCCGATAAGCGTGCCGTTTCGCCAGAGGGTGCTGGTGTTGTAGAATTTGCCGTGGTCTTCTTCGAGTACGGTGCCGCCTAAAATGTAGATGTATGCAAGTTCTTTGCTGATGCCGGCGAGGAACTTGATGGTTTCTTCGTATGTTTCGTGGCTGATTTTTTCGGCGGAATCGAAGTGTTCCATGTTGTTTGGAACCGAGAAGTATTCTGGAAGGGCGATGAACGCGGGGTTTTGTTCGGCGGCTTTACGGACTGCCGTCGCGGCTGCTTCGAGATTGCCTTTTAGGGAGCGGCGGACTTTCATGTGTATTAGACTTATTTTCAACATGTTCACAGGCTACCGAGTGTTGACCTTCGATAAGAACGGAACCTGAAAACTTTTAAACTTAACTGCTTGGACATAAAACTGGCTGGAAAAAGCCTCGGGTACATGCGTGTTCAGTATTTGGGGCAGTTTTCACACATATGTTTATAATTTTAAGGCTTTTATACGCATACGGATAGATTTAAATAAGGCGAGAATGACAAGGTTGGTATTGCGAGGTAAAATAACTTGACACTTGACCCTCAAGAATACGTTAAGCTTTTGCCAGAAGTTCGAGCCTTAGTGAACAAAGCTGTGCAGAAAAACATGGCGGACTCCATGCTGTTTTCAGCGGGAACCGACACACAAATCATAATCTCGGAAGCAGTGAAGTACAAGCCGGATATTCCGTGCCTGACGATGCGTTTTAAGCATGGAAACCCGAAGGACACGGAGTACGTGAAAAAGATGGTGGCTTTACTGAAGCTTAACCAGGAAACTCACGTGTTCGGCAAAGACGAAGTGCTCAGCAACGCCCCGAAAGTTGTGGTGGCGCTGAAAAAGTTTGACCCTATGGAGATACGGAACAGCATGCCTGTTTACATTGGCTTGACAATTTTGAAGGAAAAAGGCTTCAAAACCGTCTTTACGGGTGACGCGTTGGACGAGCTTTTCGGGTATCCATGGCAGTTCCACCTGTCCGAGGAGGAGTTCGCGCAGAAGCAGAAGGAGATGTGGGCAGAGATGGGTTTCTCGTCCATACCCATGGCGGAGTCTCTCGGAATGACCATCAAAGCGCCTTACATGGACCCGGATTTTATGGACTGGGCGAAGAAACTGCCCATCAAATTCAAGATTAACATGCATGACGGCGTGAAATACGGCAAATGGATAATGCGCAAGGCGTACGAAGATGTGATTCCGAAAGACGTTATTTGGCGAGCTAAAGCGCCGTTGGAGGCGGGAACAGGCACCGAAGTGCTGCGGACTTTCTTCAACGACATGATTTCCGACCAAGAGTTTGAGGAGAAGAAGAAAAAGATTCTCGCGGAAGACGACGTTAAAATCCAGGATAAGGAGCAGCTGCTTTACTACGAGCATTTCAGGAAGCTCTTCGGAAAACCGTCGGATGTCTTCCCTGATAACGGCGGAATCCAATGCCCGTACTGCAAAAGCTACATAAAGACAAAGATTCATTTCTGCAAGGTTTGCGGAGCTTACCCCATCTAAACAACCTTTCTTCTTATTTTTTAGTTGCAAGCGCTCATGTGCAGCGTGAGCCAGCTTATTTTCGTGTAGAAAGACTTAATTCCATATTTGATTGACATTTGCAGTTAGGAGTGGCGCATGTTGGCTAGGCTATCTCAGCTGAAGTTTGCGATGGGAACCAGCATTTTTGTAGCCTCCTTCATATTCGGCCTGTTCCTGCTTGGAATCATATTCCTCCTGCAATACTACCTGTTCGGATTCGACCTCATTACGGGATTGCTCCTTGTCTTGGGCGGCATAGCCCTGTTCATACTTTTCCAGTATCTGGTGGGTCCCGCGATTGTGGCGGCTACTTCACGTTTGCATTATCTCAAGCCTGGGGAGAATCCGTGGCTCGAAAACACCGTTAAGGAGTTGGCGGAGAAAAGTGGGGTGCCCATGCCGAAGGTCGCCACGGTTCCCAACAACACGCCGAACGCGTTTGTCTTCGGCAGAAGCTCAAGCGGCGCCACCTTAGCCGTGCATAACGGCTTGTTAAGGAGCTTGAACGAAGACGAAATCAGAGGAGTAATAGGTCACGAGCTTGGTCACGTTAAGCACAAGGACTTCATCGTGATGACGGTGCTTTCGGCGCTTCCGTTAATCGCTTACATGATTGCTCAATTCGCTTTCCGTGCGGGCGTAATCAGCTCGTATTCAAGAGGAAGGGACAAGGAAGGAAACGTGGGCATAGCGTTAATAGCGGTGGGTGTTGTCTGTTTCATAGTTTATATAATCACGTTTCTTGCTGTGATGCGGTTAAGCAGGCTCCGTGAACACTACGCTGACGCTTATTCGGCTTATTTGACGGGTTCGCCGCGAAGTCTGGAAAGCGGACTCGCCAAAATCACCTATGGCTTATCCATCTCTCCCAAAGCGCCCCAGGGGGCACGAGCCTTCTATATTGGGGACCCGGCGCTAGCCAAACAGGAGATAAGTGAAATCATGGAGAACAAGAACAGCTACGATTTGGACAAGGACGGCGTCTTGGACGAGCGAGAACTGGAACTGGCGATGGAGAAAGAGTCGAAATCCACGTGGAACCAGCTGAACAGCCTGTTTGCCACGCACCCCCCCACGTTCAAGCGCATACTGCTCCTGCGAGAGATAGAACAGGAAATGGAGACGGGAAAGTACACCACCGACCGCGTCTACGCCCACGTTTAGGAAACTGCCGATTATTTTTTTTCTTACAGCTATTCAATGACCTTTGCGCTTCTTGAAGTAAATCGCCAACACCGCGCCCACCACAGCCACCGAAGCCACAGGAGCCACCACAAGCATCCCTGGGAACGGCACTTCCACGGTGAAGCTGACCGCTTCCGAGGCGCCCACGTTGCCAAACTCGTCCTTCGCGTAGACGGTGACATTGTGCAAGCCGTTAGCTAACCCCTCCAAAGTGGCGTTGCCCCCCACGATTACGGTTTCGCCGCTGTCGAGGCTGTAGCCCGTCCAGTTAACCGGCTTGTTCACGGTGAAAACCAAAGAAACACTCGACTCGTTGTACGACTGGCTTCGCGGAGAAACCACATCGATGACTGGCGGAACGGTACCGTAACCAAAAGGCGTATACTGCTCATTCACTGCATAAGCCTTCACAGAAACGCCGAAGGTATCGTCTGGATAAGCAAAATTATAGATCTTACCGCCAATAACGTACAGCATGTCGTTTACAACGGCGACAGCCGCACCCCCTCGCCTAGTGGGTAGGTCAGCGCCAACCGTCCAACTGTCACTATCGGGATTATAAATCTGATTGGAAACCGAAGCTTGGCTAAATAGATAGATTCTCTTTAGGGAAAAAACCCCTGTCGTCGCGGCAGCAGTAGCGTATCCTGAATAACTGCCCGCAGTTGAAGGGATAGGTTCGCCATAGCTCCATGCATCAGTTTTAGTATTGTAAATTTGTGTCGATTGTTTTATGATGTAAATCTGATTGTTAACGACGGCAGAAGCATAACCCGTCGTTGCCGTCGGTATTTGTGCCTTCGTGATCCAAGAATCCGTTGCTGGATCATAAACCTCATTAAGCGAGGAGATTGCACCTAAGCCCGAATTGTCAGGAACATATCCGCCTATCAAGTAGATTCTGTCGTTTACGACGTTTGCCTGCAATGAATCTCTGGCTGTAGGCATGGGTGTCTTGGTTTCCCACGTATCCATTGCGGGGTCGTAAACTTCGTTAATCCCAATGACATCGTACCCACTACTTGTCGAGTAACTTGTGGCCCCTCCTATGCAGTAGATTTTGTTCGGGTAAACGGCTATGGCAAACCCGTACCTTGCAGTCGGCATAGACTTTTTGAACACCCAAGTGTCAGTAACGGGGTCATATTCTTCATTTGTACTTACGGTTTCCCCAATATGAGACGATTCATCGTTTCCGGTAGATCCTCCGATAGCGTAGATTTTGCCGTTAACCACCGCAACGCCCAAGCTAGCTCTCGCCTGATGCATTGGCGCTTTCTTCACCCACGCGTTCTCAGTCACTTCAGTTGAGGAGAACGCGGGCTTAGCCACAATTAGGTATGAGGCGGTCAAGAAGATGGCAAGCAGCAGGGCTATGGTTTTTCTCATGCGCATCCCTATTTAATATCAGGCTTTTGCTACGCTAAATGTGTTTTTGTCAAGATTTCTTGACTAAACCTGTTTTGCGTTAGTCAAATTTTCTTGACCAACCAGAATATTTGTAGCATATCAGGATCCTAATAGCAGTTCGATGCAGAAACTATAGAGGGGTAGGTCCGTATTGGCGCAGAAACCAAGCAATAACATGTGGAAAACAGCGCACGCAGCCTGCTAATAAGAGACTATAGAGACAGTTAGGCTTGAATTCGAAAAACGGAAAAAAGGATAAACGGGGAAGATGGGTTAAGGCTGCCATTTATCTATGATGTACTTGGGGATTTCGGAAGAATCTCGTGGTCCCACCTGGACTTTCCAGCCGCTGAGTTCTTCGATTTCGCCGCTTATCCGTGAGGCTTTGCCTGGAATGATAATTTTTCGGTGTTTAACCTTGTTCTCTATGCCTGTTTCTTTTATGGCGTCTGCCACTTTTTCCGCGGTTAGCTTGCGCCCTGCAACTCCGCTGTCAACGGCTGAACCCTCAGTTTCCACCACAATCAAGTAAGCGCTTGTCTTGGAGTTTTCAATGTCCGACGCCACGGTGTAATACGTCAAAGCAAAGTTCGTAGTGAAAAGCACGGGTGAATTCTCGTTTGGCGTGCCAAACTCTTTCAAACCAGGTTCCACAGCCACGGGTTTACGTGGGTCGGTGTAAATGTTCTGCCTCAACACCGTGTTCGGAAGAAGCGACCAACCGTCAGCACCATGCATAACAAGCACGTCAGCGTAACGAACAATCAGCATAGCCGCCGAGTAAGCTTCACGCCACTTCACAACTTCATCTGCTGCTTCACCCTTGTCCACCCATGCAACCATAGGAACGCCCATCAAGGGAAAACCAGCAAGTTCCTCACCACCCTTGCACGC
>CAZPND010000130.1:0-5512 GCA_964587975.1 uncultured Candidatus Bathyarchaeia archaeon | reverse complement strand
GACTAATGTGGGTGAGGTTCCCGGGGATGGGTTGGATAATGATGGTAACGGGTTGGTGGATGATGTGGCTGGCTGGGATTTTGTGAATTTTGACGCCCATCCTAACGATGATAGAGGTCATGGCACGCACGTTGCTGGGACGGTGGCTCAATCAACTAATAATAATTTGGGCGTGGCCGGGGTTGGTTTCGGCGTCACGGTTATGCCGGTGAAGGTTTTGGATGCGGCAGGCACCGGAACCGATCAGTGGGTGGCTAATGGGATTTATTATGCGGTGAATAACGGGGCGGACATAATTAACCTGAGCTTAGGCAGTCCGGATCCTTCAGCCGTGTTGGAGGCTGCTGTTGCCTATGCGTACAGCAACGGAGTGGTGGTGTTTGCCGCCGCAGGTAACGAGGATGTGAGCAGCTGTGATTACCCTGCTGCGTATGATGATTACGTGATTGCTGTTGGAGCTACGCAGTATGATGAGAGTAAGGCGCCGTACTCTAATTATGGGTCTTCCTTGGATATTGTCGCGCCGGGAGGAAACACCGGCCTTGATCAGAACGGTGATGGCTACGCTGATGGCGTTTTGCAGAACACCTTTAGTAACACCACGGTTGATTTCGCTTACTGGTTCTATCAGGGAACGTCTATGGCCACTCCACACGCCTCGGGTGTGGCGGCTCTGCTTTTATCCGTTAATTCTACTTTGACTCCCAGCGATATAAGGAACATTTTAGAGTCTACTGCAGAGGATTTGGGAACAGCAGGAAGAGACGACGTTTACGGTTGGGGTCTGATCGACGCACAAGCAGCCCTAAACAACGTTTCTCAACCCTACGCCACTTTCATTGATGTGACACAGTTGGTGGTTCGAGGGATGGATGATGCGATTTATTATCGGACTTACAATTCGACCTCTGATACTTGGGATGATTGGGATAGGTTGCCTAGTGGATCTACGATTGATAGGCCTGCCGCGGCGGTCTGCTCAGGAGAACTGCACGTTGTGGTTCGGGGCAGTGACGGGTACACACTCTGGTTTAGTTCGCTTAACTTGACTGATAAGAGCTTCTCAGGCTGGATGCAACTTGACGGCGTAACCGAATCTGCTCCGACGCTCACGGGCAATGGAACACGTTTGGTTCTCTCGGTGAGGGGACTGGACAACGTCGTGTATTATCGTGTTTACGACTGCAACGCCGAATCGTGGAGCGCGTGGACAGGCTTGCCGGGCGCTACGAGTGATCAGCCTGCAGTTGAGATCCTAGGAGACGAGCTGCACCTTGTGGTTCGAGGCTACGGGGCTACGGATGCGGAGAGGCAGACGTTGTGGCATGGCGCTGTAGACCTGACGGACAACGCCTTCCTTGGTTGGGAGATGGTGAGCGGAGCGACGGATGAGACGCCGATGCTTGCTGCTTCCGAGACGCGTGGTGAGGTGTACTTGTGCGTGAAGGGCATGGACAGCCAGATCTACGTGAACACGTGGACGAGTTCGTGGCAGGGTTGGACAGCGCTTGCGTCTGGCTGGACGAATGAGAGCCCGGCCGTAGCCGTGACTGATGATGTGTTGCAGGTGGTGGTGAAGGGTTTTGACGGTTCCAGCCTTTGGCACTGCAGTGTGGACCTGGACAGCAGCGTGCAGTCAAGCTGGGCGTTGATCACGGGATCTTCGCCTTCAGCAGCCATAATTACCAGCTGAAAAATCTTTGTTTATCGCTTTTTTTACTTTACTTGTTTTCAGGGTTTAGCTCAGGGTATGCGTGGCATTAGGTTTTTTTGTTTTCGTGTGGTTTTTGCTCTCCCGTGTTTTTGGTAGGGTACCCCCTCGGTTTTGATGTCTTGTTTTTGGGTTGTTTTTTTGGGGGGAAGCTTTATATGGGCTGTGGTTGAGTCTTTTTTCGTCTAGAATTGTCTTGGTGAGGCTTGTTTCGTCTGGAAAAAAGTCTGGGGTGAGCTTGTGCCTTTAACGGGTTCGGTGAGTTTTAAGGCGATGTTGCAGAGGGGGAACCGGATTCAGTTGCCTAAGCTTGTGCGTTGGAAGTTCAAGCTTGAGCAAGACCAGGTGCTGCAGGTCTCGGTGGCGACGAACAGCCTTTACGGCTGGGAATACTTCTACGCCAAAATGGATAAGAGCGGACGAATAACCATACCTAAGTTGACGCTGAAACTGCTGCGGATCAAGGCGGACAAAGAGAGTCTTACAGGCGAGGTCTTGGAAGTAATGCTAAATGCCGCATAAAAACCGAAAGAACGTCAAGGACTTGGTTTCTCAGCCGCGCAATATCCAATGTAAGGGAATGAGGGTCGTTATTGGCGCCTTATTATGGGTTGGTGGCATGTTGACATCAGCGTTTGACGTACAGCTCATCTTTCCCAACGACGTCATGTTACGATTTTGGAGAAACGTCTTTTCTTAATAGAAATATGTTCCACAAACTAAAATTGTCTTTGCGAAAACGGAAAAAGAAACGTGGGGTTGCATCTCCACCTCTGATAATGATTTGAACCCTGTCGCCACGTGTTACCTGCGCGTACACGAACCTGAAGGAATACGTGGAAAACAATGAGACTCTTGGTTGTTTAGACGTTGTTTTAGGGTGTGGGTATTGAGATCAATCTTTTTTAGATAGCAAAAAAGAGAGTTGGTTGTGGGAGAAATATCCATTTTAGCCGAGGCCATGTCACTTCGGTTGCTTGCTAAAAAAGAGGCACATGAAACAAACATGCCGCAACTGGCTTTTTGTTTATATCCAAACTTGATTTCTTCTGAGATTTAGCGTTACTTCTCCTTTTCCTAAAGAAAAATGCGACTACAACGGTTACAAATAAAACGCTGCCAACCGCGGCTATGTAAAAGAGCAATGGCGTGTCCTCTGGTAGCGGAGTAGGGGACTGAGTGGGTTGCGATGTGGACGGGACCTTGGGAGAAGGAGAAACCGTCGGTGAGGGTGTAGGCGGCGTTGGTGACGGAACAGGGCTATGTGTGTCAGTTTGCGTTGGCGTTGGATTTGCGGTCGGAATTGGCGTTGGTTCTGGCTCAGAAGATGGAATTGGCGAAGGGCTCGGTGATGGACTTAATTGGCCGAAGGCGTAGACCTTGCCATCATATGAACCTATGTAGACTTTGCCGCCTGCAACAGCAGGAGAAGAATACACAAAATTGGCCGTTGTATAATTCCAGATTAATTCGCCGGTTGCAGCATTCAATGCGTAAACGTTGTGGTCTCGTGATCCTATGTAGACTGTACCGTCCGCAATAGCGGGAGAAGAACGCACCAAGTCAAGGGTTGTGTAGTTCCAGATTAGCTGGCCATTTGTAGCGTCCAAAGCGTAAACATTGCGATCAAGTGAGCCTACATAGACTTTGCCATCCATAACAGCTGGAGAGGAATCCACGCTATCTCCGGTCGTGTAGTTCCAGATCAATTGACCGTTTGTAGCGTCCAAAGCGTAAACATTCCCATCCCGCGAGCCTATGTATAACTTGTTATCCATAAAAGCCGGAGAAGAATCAACATCACCTCCCGTTGCGTAGTTCCAGATTAGTTGACCGTTGGAAGCGTTCAAAGCGTAAACCTTATCGTCATACGAGCCTACATAGACCTTGCCTTCAAAAAAAGCAACAGAAGACTCAATACTGCCTTCGGTTGTGTAACTCCAAATTTGTGAGCCTCTAGAGGCGTCTAAAGCGTAAACCTTGCGGTCGAGAGCGCCTATGTATACTATGCCAGCCACAACGGCAGGAGAAGAACTCACGTAGCTGTAGGTTGAGTACCTCCACAGTAGTCCACCATTTGTTGCATTTAAAGCGTAAACATCGCCGCTCATGGAGCCTATGTATACTCTGCCATCCACAACGGCAGGCGAAGAATAGACTGTATTGCTTGTCGGGTAGTTCCAGATTAGTTGGCCGTTGGAAGCGTTCAAAGCGTAAACCTTGCGGTCAAGTGAGCCTACATACAGTTTGTCATCCACCACGGCAGGCGAAGAATGTACGTTGCCTGAAGTCGCAAAAATCCATGCAGTATTATTTACATTTGGCGCTGTAGAATTTGAATAACCAAAATGTGCCAGGTCATGGTGGAACATAGGCCACCAGTCTATCGTATCATTTTGGGCCTTGGTATTAAATGCAAGCATTAAAAACATCGACAACAACAAAAGTACACTTAATATCGCTGTTAATGTTTTTTCCATTTTACTCTGCTCCCTTCACAAGTGAGCATGGCATATCTTTGCTTAATAGTCCTTATATCACTTTAACAAGAGAAGTCTATGCGTGAGATTATTTGGGAGCACTATATTCATCTAAAAATTGTTGAATAAAAAAGGGAAAAGGTTACGCGAGGCTCTAAAACGTCCAAAATATCTCACCTCGGCCACAAATCAAGTAACCTTGGCTATTTTGTGCCATTATTTACTTTTTCTCAGGAGCGGCGGGCTCGCAAAGCATAGAGCATACACTTTTTTTGTGAGTTTTGACTAACTTGAATGATATGATAGAACAATCTTCTATAATTGAATTGGAAATTGCTTAATAGTCCGTTCTGTTAACTATTTTGTGGGGAGAAAACTGAAAAGTTATCGCCATTCTGTTTTCACACTTCTTGTTTTAACACTTCTATTAATGGGAGCACTTCCGCAGGTCGTACATCTTGCTAGAGCCAGCTCCCATCTAATTTACATTAGAGAAAATGGAAGTGTTTACCCTCCAACTCCTGAAATAAGAACTTCAGAAACCTACGGGGAAAACTACTACTGCCTGAACTATAACTTGCATGGTCATGCTGGAGAAGATTTAGATTACCATTCAATCGTAATTGAAAAAGACAACATAATATTCGATGGAAAAGGGTTTATCCTCGACGGAATAATTGATGACGATGCCCCAGCTGGAATAATAGTTTCTGGAAGAAAAAATGTAACTATCAGGAACTTCAGAATTTGGGGTTACTCGAACAGCATAATCGTTGAAAACTCGGAAGACATCCACATAAACGGCAACGACCTACCGGGTACTTTTAAAACAAACATAATCATAAGAGATTCAATTAAGATCGATTTTTCCCGAAACACCGTTTCGAATATAGAAACAGACGCTTACCCCGAATGCATCAGGCTAATAAACTCTGCGCAGTGCACAGTATCACAAAATAAGCTAATCTTGGACAGTAGCAGAAGTGCCCCTGAAGCCTGTATTAGTATCAGGAACTCAAATGGCAATATAATCTATGACAACTTAATTAGCTCTAGATACAGCGTGGGATTTAACGTGTTTTCAAGTTCTGGCAATAGAATTTTTAGGAACACTGTTGATAGCTGGAAGAACATTTACATAGAGGATTCAGCCTTGAATCAGTTCTATCAAAATAATTTCCTCGGCAACATAACTCAAGTCAGAGCGGACTCTCCCAACAATACATGGGATAATGGCTACCCTTCAGGGGGTAACTTCTGGAGAGACTACAACGGAACTGACTTCTACACTGGTCCAAACCAGGACTTAGCTGGGAAAGAT
>CAZPND010000129.1:0-5588 GCA_964587975.1 uncultured Candidatus Bathyarchaeia archaeon | reverse complement strand
TAACCGAGTTCTTAGCAGGTTTGAGCCTGACAAGCCTGTGGAACCCATGGCGCTTCTGCGTGAGTTTCGGGATATGGGCGTTTCCCAGATTATCGTGTTGGATTTGGCGAAGGTGGGCAGTGGTGAAGGGGTCAACAAGCCTTTTCTCAAAGATGTTTTGGAGGGAATTGAGGCTGAAGTTTACGTTGGTGGAGGCGTGCAGAATATCAAAGATTTGATGGAGCTGAAAAAACTTGGGGTATTCGGGGTTTTGGTAGCTACTGCGCTGCACACGGGAAAAATCTCGCCTATAGAACTGAAACAAGCCGGATTGCTTTAGTTAAATCTGAATCTTGGACTACAAACTAGCTTGAGCTTGCTACATGGCATTCAAATTTAAGTTGTTCACTTTAAGTTTGTTGGATCGCACTTGACAACGGTTTGGATTAATGTTTCTGAAAAGTTTGCTCAACCTTTGTTAAACAGACTATTCCGCCTAGCTGGGTGAGGCGCTTGCCTGCTGGTGATTCAGCGTTTATTATCCTGGTTTGGACTCGTTTGTTTTTGGCGATCTGCATTAGCCGTTGTAACCTGTTTTTTTGCCGGCTGCCTGCAAGAAACCGGTCGGTGAGCAGAAGGTACTCAGGTTTTGGCCTGCTTGGCTCCTGCCGTTTTAGAATCAGGTTTTCTGCTTCTTCAAGCGAAAACGACACGGCGCTGTTCTGGTCGGCTGTGTTAAGACGCTTTTCCAGAATTTGTACGAGGTTTTCGGTTTCTTCTGCGGTGGTTTCGGAGATTAGCGTGTGGAATTCAGGGGTTCTTGTCAGCGCGGCTACTTGGGATGGAGAGCTTGCAGACCCGGTTATGATGGAAAAGGCGGTTTTGTTTGGGCCTTGAGTGAGCCACTTGTGATGGTCGCGAATGTGATTGATGAATTCTTGGGCGTAATTGGTTCTCGGTTGAGATGCGAGGATCACGCTGTGTACGCCTTCTTTTAGTGTAGGCCGCAGTGCGTTGATTATTGTTTCGTGGAAACTGTACGCTGCTTTCGGGTCGTTTCGGGGTCCTTTTATGCGAACGGTGTTTTCGGGCTTAGAGACTTTGCTGAAGATTTTCCATAGGACTGCCTTGTCTTCTTCTAAACCGATGAGTATTGCGACGGGATAGCCACGTTTGTACTTCAACAAGGTCACTTCTGCTGTGCGGATTTAATCATAGCGTGCGCTATATAGGTTGGTGGAGCTTTTTTTTTCTTGTGGGGGTTGTTCTGTTTTCGAGATATATCGGTTTAGGGAATAGTGATTATATTATATATTAATACATTAGACAATGTCGAGGTGCAAAATAATGTTTGACATATTCAAAAAGCTGGATGAAGACCAAAATAACGGAAAACTAAACTCCGAAGAGCCATACGAGAATGTCGAAGAAAAAGTGACGATTGAAGAAACAATCACGGTAGAAAGCCCAAGCGAAGCAACTAACACTCAAGAGCCATACCAAACCGAAGAAGAGAAAATTCTAGCCATGCTGGAAGAATTAGGCGGGGAAGAACAGGCGCTGTTAGCTGAGAGGACGCAACTAGTAAATACGGAAGAAACACTCAGGCAGAAAATCAGAGAAGAAATCGACCTCCGAAGGAGCAAAATAGAGAACTTAAAACATGAGATACCAGAACTGAAACAGCGATGCGAAGCCCTGGCAAAAGCGTTAGACATACCAGTCCAAAAATAACCAATCTGATTTCCAAGCTTTTTCTCAGTTAAGTCAACGCAGTCTCTAATTTTTGTTTTTTCTTAGCAGAGAACGTCACATTTAAGAGCGGCGCAAACGCGTTTTTTAAAGACCATTATGATAGAAGTCTATGACAAACGTACACTTGAGCGGCAACTGAAGGAAAACAAGAGAGTTCTAGCGTTGTTCTACGCGTCTTGGTGCCCTTTCTGCAGAAGTTTCCTTTCAGTTTTTGACAGAAACGCCGCGAAACAGGGTTTTAACTTGGCTATCCGCGTGAAGGTAGACGATTATGATAATCCGTTATGGGATGAATACTGCATTGAAGCTGTTCCCACAGTCATACTTTTCGAAGAGGGAAAGGTTTGCATGAGACTTGACGGCAGGCTTGGTCGTGGATTAAGCGAAAAGCAACTTAATGAATGGTTAGAGAGAATTTAAGAAGTATCCGAATAACATATCCGTCTCTTTGTTGCTGTATAGTTGTGACAACACAGTATTTTATACATTGAAAAAGAAATTATAAAATCACTGAGAAAAAGGGAGAGATTTTGATGAAGTTTAGTAAGTTGGTAAATCAGGATGTGTTTGTAGAAAACCAGAAAATTGCAAAAGTTAAAGACGTTGTGATAGACACTGATGAATGGAAAATAACTCATCTGGAAATTGAGCTGACTAAAGAAGCAGCTGAAGAAATACTTGGTGCAACACCCGCTATAACGAGAGGCGTGCGGAACACAATAGCGATTTCAGCCTTAGAAAAAGGAGCTGCTTGCTGCACTGATACGGGCATTGACATTAAAGTTTCGAAGGGGCAGCTTCACATTTATCTTAGACCCGCTTAATGACAAAAAGCGATTGTAAGCCAACCTTTCAGCGTTCGAGTAGTACAAACAATAACTGGAACTTGCGCATCTGCAATTCTAATCTTTTTCTTTTCAGGTCGCTTGTTGAACTACGAGCACGTTTAATTGTGATTCATTTTTAGGATTCATAAGAGTTATTAGAATCAAACCTGACAAAATTGTAGAGGCGTTGGACTTGACAGAAACAGTTAATGCTGAACCAGTTGTAATAACAGCTGATGCTCCTTCAATCAAAGAAAACATCGTTAAAAGGAAAACTATAGTTTACGAGGCACACATTGATCCCACAGTGATAAGGGTTTCCGGTGAAAAACTCAAGAAGCAACTTTTCACTCGGTTTGCCTTTTTCAAGCCTAAATCAGAAGAAATCCAGTTTGTTTCGTTAGACAAGTACTATGAACCTTACATTGTGATAAGCGGAAAATACTTCATTGATTACTTCCGCAAGTGCACTTACATATTCAAAGTTGATGACGGAGTCAAAGAAGTTGTTCTTTTAGACAACAAATTTGTGCCTGAAAATTCCAAGTCAAACAGGGTTGTCAAGCTGCACGGCGAAGAACGCCTGATTAACCAGTCAAAAGCATTTTTAATTTTAGACCAGAATGGCAGAGATTCTGACGCTGAAAATCTTCCTTCCGCACCTTCGGAGAAGAAACCGGAGAAAGTCATTGAGGAATTCAAGATACAGGAGCTTCCTGAAAACGCAGACGTCAATTTTATGCGCGAAAGAATAGCTAAGCGGCCAAAAGACATGTGCAGGATCGTGGAGGAAATCTTTGACGTAACAGAGCGCTCAGTAATTTACACGCCGAGATACAAGCTTTTGTTCAGGAATGTGAAGACTGGCGAAGAAAAAGTTTTGGTGCTTGACGGCGTTACGTCAAAAAGAATTTAACAACCAGTAAAAGCTTTGGAAGCGATTTCACTTTCTATTTTCTGTGAATTCATTACAAGCGTGTATTCTGATTCAGAAAGATAAAAAAAGGTAGGAAGATATTAGTTGGTAAGCTTTTTAATCGCCGTTGTTGTTGAAAGCGTCTAGCATGTTCTTGGCGTTTAATGCTTCTTGTCGTGCGTTTCCTCGTGGATTGCTGCCGAATGGGTGTGTGCAAAGGAAGTTTTCAGCGTTGTTAATAACTTGGTCAACGTTCAGTGTTTGGTGTTGGTATTTGAATTCGGGTGAAACTCCGCATCGTCTGTTCAATTTTACGATGATAATGTACCATGAGCATGTTGGTTGCGTCTTTTGAGTTTGCTCCCTTGAGTATTTTGATTGCTTGGCTTTTTGAGTATGAAGCGTTGCAGACGCTTATTTCTTGTGCTGGCCATTCTTCGGGGTGGTTCTTCCAGTAACCCATGCTTTTGGGGCAGGCGCGGGGTTTCACGTTAAAGAATACTTTGTCGTATGCGGTTACTTGTTTTCCGAGGATGTCGAGGGCGGTCGCCGTGGCTTTGTTGAAGTTGCATTCGGTTATGGTGGCGTTGAAGGACCATGTGAATGATTCTTGTGTTGAAAGGGTTAATGGAATCACGTCTGGGGGTGCTGCGCCGTACATGGAGTCGATAAGCGTTAGATTGTATAGCGTGGTGTCTCCGGTGTTTTTTACTTGAATCGTGAAGGTGACGTTGTCTCCTGCGAAGGTTTCTTGTGGTTCGACTGTTTTGTTGACGTCGAGTTTAGGTTGCAGAATGTCTACTGTGCATTCGCTTTCGGCATAAAGGGTGGTTTGGTTGATTTCGGCGTAGGCGGTTGCGGTGTTGACTAAGGGGTCTGATGCGTTCAGGGGGATGACGTAGGTGAGGTTGAACGTGTTTTTCTCTGAGGGTGACAGGTCGCCGTTCCAGCTGAATCCAAGTGTTTCATCCATTACTGTGACGTTGGATATTGCTGTTTCAGCCACGTTTTCGATGGTTATGCTGTATTTTATTGAGTCGCCTTTGTGGGCGTATTCTGGTCCGGTTTTGGTGATGTTGAGCCATCGTTCTGCGATGGTTGTGGCGGCTTGGGTTGTGGCGGTGGAATGTATGCCTTCGCTGTCAACGGCTTCAACTGAAACCGTGTTTACGAGTGGGTTGGGGTCAGTGTTTAAAACGGTTCTTTGCAGCGTGTAAGTGACACCAGTCATGTTGTTTGCGGCCATGTAGGGGATGGTGTCTTCGAGTTCGAGCATTGTGTCGGTTACGTTCACGTTGTAAAGGTCATAGTCTGAGGGATTGTACACTTGGATGGTGTAGGTTACGTTGTCGCCGATGTAGGCGAAGGAGTCTGCGGATTTTAGCAGTCCAACGCCGTGGGAACCGTTTTCCAGTTGATTAGCAACTGAAACGTAGATGAGTGGCGAGATTATAAGCACGAGGGCGATGATTACCATTGCTAGTTTTAAGGTGGTTTTCATTTTCTCCTCCTCATTTCTCCGTTGTTTCTCCATAGTGCAAGTTTCGCGGCGTTATTTCAGCGTTTGTGAAACTAAAATATAGAAGAAACGTCTAGTGTCTTTAGTGCTCGGTGCAGTCTATACCCCCTTATTTAAAGGCTGAAACACTGGTTGAACTCATAAAACGCATTCCGCATCACGCTAATGGGCGGTTTCCGCGTCACTACGGACCTACCCCTCTATAGTTTCTGCAATGAACCGTTATTAGGCTCCTAATAGAAGGCAAATATGCGCTGTTGGACTTAAACGCTAAAAACCGATAAGTGTATCTCTTCACTCATGCCTCAGTTTTCAAAACACTTTTTGCTTCATCCAAGTAGGCTCTAAACGCACGCTCCGAAAACAGGACAAAAACCACCTCGTCAAGCATATCCTCTTTCTCCAAAAAAGTTTTCACCGCTCCAATCGCCACACGAGCCGCCTGCTTAATAGGGTAGCCATACGCGCCAGTGCTTATAGACGGAAACGCCACCGTTTTCAACCCTTTCTCCGAGGCGAGTTTCAGCGAGTTTTGATAAGCCTGCGCCACAAGCTCAGGTTCACCCTGATTTCCGCCACGCCAAACTGGACC
>CAZPND010000128.1:0-5769 GCA_964587975.1 uncultured Candidatus Bathyarchaeia archaeon | reverse complement strand
TGTTTACCAAGACCCGACTCTTCTCTAACTCAGCCAAGACCAACTCTAACTGCTCAATAGGATTACGTGATAAATCAACCATTAAAATTACGCCATCAGCATTTCGCGCTAAACCAAGCGTGACATGTCCGGTTCCCCGTCCATCTGCGCTGCCCTTCATTACCGCTGGAGCTTCAATAAGCTGGAACTGCACATCCTCATAATCCATTATACCAGGCACTGGTTCATGTGTACTGTAAGGGGTAGGGGTAACAAGCACCTTTGAATTTGTTGTGGCGCTCATCAGGCAGCTTTTGCCCACGTTTGTCATGCCGATCACCGCTATCTGCGCTGAACCTTCTTTTTCAATGAAAAGTTTTGGTCCACCACTGCTCTTGCCTACGCCCTTACGCTTTTTGTCTTCCAAGTCATTGCGGATAAGCGCGATCTTCCTCTTGATTTCGCCGCGCAGCTTCATTGTGCCCTTGTGCTGCGGAACGTACTTTAGGAATTCCTGCATCTTTTCCATTTTTTCTCTGGGGGTACGGGCAGCTTCAACCTCTTCCCACTTATCCATAGCTTCGGGAGGCAGATTCGTCGGCATGAGACTTCAACAGCTATATCTTCCGCAAACAAGTTAAATACAATTTCCCAGCCTCACACCTCAACTCGTTCAGCAAACAGCCCATAATTCATAAAACAAGGCTATAAAGCAGAAGTCGGCAAAAAACGTGGTTAATGCAACTTCAGCTTAAAACCCTCTCTATAGCAGAGCCTGTTTTCATGTTCAGAATTTGTTAGTCAAGAAATCGACTAAGAAAAAAAGTTTAGTCAAGAAACCTTTACAAAAAGGTTTTTATTACGTAAAAGGGTAAGGGTATTTTGGTGCTTGAATTGAAAATCCAAGCGGGACGCAAAACAGCTTTAGGTTTCATTTTGATACTTGTCTTCTCAAGTTTTTTCGTTGCAGCCTCAACTAATCTGGCTCGGGCTGAAAATACAACATGGATTGTAGACGATGACTCGCCAGAAGCAGACTTTTCTTCGATACAAGCGGCCATAAACGCGGCATCATCTGGTGACATAATTCAGGTGCGGGCTGGAAATTACTATGAGCATGTGGTCATTGACAAGCGATTAAAGCTCAGGGGTGAAAACAAAACTTCAATAATTGACGGAAACTCCACTGGCGACGTTATAACGGTTGCATCCATCAATGTGGAGATAAGCGGCTTCACCATCCAGAACAGCGGCAGAAGAATTCCAACAGAATTTCCAGAATTTGGACCATCGGGTTTCCCTGTTTACGATGACATGTGCGGGGTGTTCCTTTACAGCTGCGCGGGTTGTAACATCAGCGGCAACCTTATAACGGATAATTTTGTTGGGGTTAACATCGAATCCGCTTCCAACGTTATAGTTTCAAAAAACCACATAACGAGCAGCTACGGAGACTGCGGAATCAGAATCGCGTTTTCTTCGTCGGTAACTCTCTCTGGGAACGAAATAACCCATAATCACATTTCAGGCGCAGTTATTTTTCAATGCCCATCCAGCTCGGTCACTGAAAACCAGATAATTGATAACCCAGGCAGCGGAATGGTAGTCACTTTCAGTTCCCGTTTCATAACCGTTTCAAAGAACAACATAACAAACAACAACTCTCACGGTTTAAATATCGTGAATTCAATCGAAAACAACGTTTTCGGAAACAACATGACGGGCAATCATGATGGCGTCTGCCTCTCCGAAAGCACAACCAACAAAATACACGAAAACTACATACAGGCTAACTATTACGGCCTCGCATTTTACGATTCATTACCCACTCAAGCTTACAATAACGAACTTGTGAACAACACGAACGACATTTATAATTTCGTTTCAAATTCGCCAGAACCATCTGAACCATATTTCCAGAGTCCATTGCCTTCGCCATCTCCACCACCAGCACTGAACGCAGACATCACCGTGAAAATACTGTCGCCCACGTCAGGATTGCATCAGAAAAGCTTGAACGAAGCAACAAAGGATATTCCCTTAAGATTCACAGTGAATAAACCTGTTTCGTGGACAGCTTATTCTTTGGACAACAAAGCAAACGTTACAATCTCGGGAAACATGACTTTAACAAGGGTAATTGAGGGCTCACATAACTTGGTGGTTTACGTGAAAGATGCGGAGGGAAAAAGTTACTCATCTGATTGGGTGTACTTCAAAGTAGCCAGCACGCCTTCAGTCTCAATAAATTCGCCGAAAAACGGCACCACTTACACCACAAACAACGTTATGGTTAACATTTCAGCTGTCGCTCCAATTGGCGGGGTGGAATTTATTGAGTTTTGGCTTGAGGGAACAAATTATTCAGGAGTGATAAACAGAGCGCAACCAACCGACCCTGAATTAAAGGGAGTTGAAATGTTCATGGGGTTGCCAAACGGCAATTACACCTTGAAAGCTGCTGCACACGCCTGGTTTGCCGGGGCAGTTGGAACCGCCACCGTTTACTTCACCGTAGACGCCCCACAAACTTCATCCAACTCTTCTCCAAGCCTTTCCCCATCAGAGTCCAAGCCTTCGCCGTCAAGTCAACCTGTAACTTACTTTTCTTCCCAAGACAACCCAGTTCTTACAATTGGATTGAACACAAAAGAAAACAGCTTTCAAAAAGCGCTAGTTTTAGCCATTGCTATTGCCTGTGCAGGACTATTTGTCTACTTTAAAAAACGCAAACGTTAGTTAATGCCCATTAAAAAGGAACACTTAGTTTGAAGAAAGGGCTCGTTTTGCTTTTGCATCACGCAAATTCTCAACCAGTAACCTCACATCTCTTTGCGATTTAAACCGAAATTTCGCTTTCGACGGTGCTAACCCGACTTTAATGGAATACGCGAAGTCGGGAAGCGCGCTGAAAAGGTCTTCATCTGTAACGTCATCTCCAACCGCCAACATGAAATCCCATTTCTTCTTGGACATCCATTTCATGGCTGCGTGACCCTTGTTTATACCCGCGTTTTTCACTTCCACAATTTTGTTTCCCTCAGCAACATCAAGCTCCAAATTAGCAGTTAGAAAATAAAGCGTTTCTTTCAGCTCGGCAACCCTAACTGCAGATAATTCGGGGTCCGCCCGGCGGTAATGCCACACCAACGAGAAATCCTTCTCTTCAACCAAAGCACCAGGAGTCCTGCGCTTGAAACGTTCAAGAATCGGTCTTATCGTTTCTTTCCAATCCGTATTATAATCGCCTGTTGTCGCCCATTTACCTCGGTCATCTCTAATCCACGCACCATGCTCAGCCACTAACCCGATGTCAACATGCTCGAAGAACTCTTCTAAAGACTCTTTGTTCCGTCCGCTTATGATTACAACTTGGTTCTTGGCATCTTCAGCCAGAGAAACCAGCACATTTTGAAGTTCCTGATCTGGTTTTGCCGCTTCAGGTTTGGAGGCAAACGGCACCAGAGTTCCATCATAATCTAGAAAAATCAATCGACTTTTGCTTCTGAGGTAGTCATCAACAATTTTAGCTTTTATTTTGCTTCCCACTTCTTTAGCTTTTAACTCCTGCTGGTCCTTCTTAACCTGTGACAAGCTATTCATGAAATCATCAGCCCAAACATTGACGTTGTAGTTACAAAGCCTTTCCTGCATTGTCCTATTTCGTCTGATCTGTTCCTCTACAGGCATGGACAGCGCCTTCTTCAACGCTTCCGCAATTTCGTCTATGTTATTTGGGTTAACTATGATAGCCTCTCTGAGTTCCTCAACGGCTCCAGCCATTTCGCTAAGAACCAGAACGCCCTTGCCATCAGTTTTTGTGGCTATGTATTCTTTGGCGATTAGGTTCATTCCGTCTGCCAAAGGCGTAACCATGGCAACGTCTGAAATGCGGTAAAGCGCAAGTAAACTGTGAAACGGCAAAGAGTGATACATGTACTGAATCGGCGTCCAACCTACCTTTCCATAATCCCCGTTGATTTTACCTATAAGCTCGTCAACATTTTTCTTGAGAGATTGATAACGTTTAACTTTTGTACGGGAGGGAACCGCCACAAGCACCAAAGTTACTTTTCCCCTATATTCAGGATAGCTTTTAAGAAAAAGGTCAAACCCTTTAAGCCGATGAAGCACGCCCTTTGTATAGTCCAACCGATCTATCGACAAAATCTTCTTAGTGTTTCCCAATCGTCTGCTCAGTTTATCGATGCTTGCTTGCACCTTGGGTTTAGTCTCTGCATCGGCGAATAGCTGATAATCGATGCCAATAGGGAAAGAATCCACTTTTGCCAGATGGTTGCCAACGATTATTTTCCCTAAAGTGTGGTTGAAACCCAGCAAACGGCGAACAGTCATGAGAAAATTTTGAACGTAATTGTAAGTGTGAAACCCTAAGAGGTCTGCCGCCAACAAACCGTACAAAATTTCTTCCCGCCACGGAAGTAAACGGAAAACGTCTGAACCCGGGAAAGGCGTATGTAAAAAGAACCCTATCGTCATGTCGGGATGTTCCGCCCGGAGCAGGTTTGGAAGAAGCATCAGATGATAATCATGTATCCAAACCATGTCGTCGGGTTCCGCGATTTTTAAAACACTATTGGCGAAAATGTCATTTACCTTCTCAAAGGCTCTCCACGAATTCCTGTCGTAAGTAACGTATTGAATGAAGCCATGGAGCAGCGGCCACAATGTCTTGTTACAAAACTCACCGTAGTATAATTCAACGTCTCTTTTTGATAGAAACACGGGGTAGCTAGAAAAGTCTTGCTCCAACTTTGTTTCAATAGTTTTCTTCTCTTCGGCACCTATTTTGTCTGAGGGGATTCCACACCATCCTACCCATTTGCTGTTGAAGGATTTGTAAAAGGAACCTAAACCAGTAGCTAATCCTCCAACACTTTGATTAAAATACAATGCACCTTTCTTCTTCTGAATGGTCACGGGTAGCCGATTCGACACAATTAGAAGTCTATTCATATCAAAACTCAACTTCACTTGCCACGTTCAGCTAACACCTTATTCATTAAGTGCAGCCAGTCAAGCATTAACCTCGTAATCAGGAAGTTCTTTGTCACATGCTCTTTTCCCGCCTTGCCCAGCTTATCGCAAAGTTTTTCATCCTTCAACAGTTTTATCACGCTGTCACTGAAACCCTTAAGGTCATAAGGACTATGCAGAAAACCGTTCACGCCATCCAAAACCTGAAGAGGAATTCCACCGACCCTTGATGCAACAACGGGAGTGCCTTTGTACAAGGCTTCCGCAACGGTTAATCCAAAGCCTTCCTTCAAGGACTTTTGAATAACAACAGATGAAGCTCGCTGCAAACAATTAACTAAGAACGCGTTATCAACTACAACCAGTTTAATGTCATGTTTAAACGGGCTTTTATCAACTTTCTTTTGAAGAGACATCAGTATCTTGTGACCTTCAGGGTCGTCAGTAGCGAATTGCCCCAAAAGAACCAGTTGGCAATCCGTTTTTTTTCTTACCCTCTCAAAAATTTTTACCACGCCTATCGGGTCTTTCCATGGGTCAAACCTTGAGACCTGCGAGATAAGGGGCTTTTTTCTATCTATCCCGAACTTGTCAAGATACTTGGTGATCTTGGTTTCGGAAACAGGCTTGTTTTTAGCCGTCACCGGGTCTATGGCTGGGTGGATAACGCTCTGAGGCATGTTAAGGTCATCCTTCTTGTATTCAGGCAGCGAAACCACAAAATGATCGTATTTCTGGATGAACCCTTTCAGGTAGTCCCAAACTTCCTTGTTGGGATTGGAAATGTCAATA
>CAZPND010000127.1:0-5780 GCA_964587975.1 uncultured Candidatus Bathyarchaeia archaeon | reverse complement strand
TAGTTGAAAACGGGTCCTCTTTCTTCTCCATAAACTATTCCTTCTAGGCACCTGCTGCTGTAGCGCCGCCTGCAGCAAGAGACAAAAGCTTAATCACAAACCCGACCAGCCCGACGACGCCTATGCCGAGCGCGCTAATTTTTATCGATAGCCAAAGCTCGCTCCTTCCCGGCTTCACCGCCAACTTCAAGGTTCTTGCTGCCTGAGATAGCCATGATCTTATGCCCATATTTACCAACACTCATCATTTCATTAAGGAATAATAAACGTTACTGTAAGTTTTAAGGTTTAAAACGTAACTGCGCCATCACTATTAAATTTTCTCCTCATTGCGGTTCAGCTTAAATCTTCTGGTATGGAATCCCAGCTTCCTCCAACGCCTTAAGCAACTGCGGCTTGTCCGCGCTTTTTATGCCTTTCCAATCAAGAACCGCGCAATCAACCTTCTCCAAGGTTCTTTCCACACATTGGCGGAGCATTTCGGCGTTTACATCTGGGACCGCGTACTTTGGGATCATGTGGCCGAAAACCGCTTTGTCTTCCAGAGCCATGTGAGTGAACCTTCGATTGTAATGTGTTCCGCCTATGCCTAAAACCGCCGTTTTTTCGGAAGCCCCGAACTTGCCAATCGCCGACATGGCGGCATGCGCCACTGCCTCAGCAGCCCTTGAATCGCTCCATTGTTTCGGTGAGCTGCCGAGTTCCACGAACATGGTGGGCACGTTCAGCGATGGTCCATGGTGAGTACATTCGTAGGACACTTCGTACGGGAGGTTCATGCTTTCCTTGAAGTACGCAAGCGCTTTCAACGTGTTTTGCATGGCTGTGGCGGGCGCGACGGAAACTTGTTTGGGCAGTCCGCCGAGTTCTGCCCTGCTGAGGTTGCCTGGGGTGTGAACTGAAAGGGTGGGTGTGCCGCTTGCGCTGCTGTGCCTTGAAAGGAATACGATTAATTTTAGGTTGGTGAAGGCGTCTGGCAGGTGCTGAGCGTTAACTGACTCCTCGTTCAGCATTGTGTAGCTGATTTTTTTTCCGTTGATGTCGGTTGAGAACATGGGGTTGTCTTGGTGTGTTTCCGCGGTTTTTTTGAACGGGTAATTCTTGAGTATGTGTTTTGCTATGTTTAAGCCAGCTATGTCTTTGCGTGAAGCCACCAGCAGAATCATGTCTATGTTCACGTTATAAGAGAAGGTGGTGTTGTGAGAAAAAGGTTTCCATAAAGCTTATTTGCTGACAGGGGTGAACCTTTTCTGTGAGAGGCTGGAGAGACATGCATCTGATTAACTTTAAGGCTCTTTCTGCTCAGCAGCTTAACGCGTTCATCGACTTGGGCATAAAAGTGAAACGTAGCCGTGAGCAGTATGTGAAAGCGTTGGCGCACAAGTCTTTGGCTTTGATTTTTCAGAAAACCAGCACGAGAACGCGAGTGGCGTTTGAGGTGGCGATGACTCAGCTTGGTGGACACGCGTTATACATTGATTGGCGAACAACGAACTTCACGTTGGCGGACATCTACGATGAGACACAGTACCTGTCACGAAATGTGGATTGTATAATGGCGCGGTTGCTTCGGAACGCGGATCTGCAGAGGATGGCTGAAGCGTCGCTTGTTCCGGTTGTGAACGGTTGCGACGAGAAGTATCATCCAAGCCAAGCCATTGCTGATTTGATAACGATTAAAGAGAAGACGGGTAAGCTGAAGGGCGTGAAGCTCACGTTCATAGGTGTCCACAACAACGTGTGCAACTCGCTGATTGAAGGGTGCACCAAGACTGGCGTGGAGATTACCACTGTGACGCCGATCGTTAATGAAAACTCACGTGACGAGGAGTTGCTGGAGGCAGCCATGAAGACGGGGTTATGGAAAACCACGTTGGACGTGAAAGAGGCTGTTGCAGAGGCGGATTTCGTTTATACCGACACGTGGATTGACATGGAATTCTTCACAGACCCTAAATTCGCAGCGGAGAAAGAGAAACGCCTCAAACTCATGATGCCCTATCAAGTCAGCAAGGAGCTTCTCAAGGGCAGCAGTGCCTGCGTAATGCATGACATGCCTATTCACAGGGGATACGAGATAACAGGCGACTTGGTTGAAGATTCGCGTTCCGTAATTTACGCGCAGAGCGCGAACAGGCTTTACGCGGCGAAAGCAATACTGCTGAAACTAATCGGCGCTTAAAGCACCTTAGCATTAAATTCCGTTCACCTGGACGGCGTGTTGAAAAGTTTTTATTCGCGGTTCCGTTATCCTACGGTTGATGTCTGGCAAGGAATTTTTTGTAGACCGTTATAGGCAGTTAGGTTGGGAGTTCGCGGATGTTCAGCCCAGACAAGCCATTCGAATAAACAGCGTCAACAGTAAAGGGAAAAACCTTGAAGAAAGACTGCGTGCCATAGGCGTTACGCTTGAGAAAATTCCTTTCCTTGAAACAGGCTACTGGGTTCGCAGCTCTAAGGTTTCTGTGGGCGCCACAGCCGAGTACCTGTTAGGTTTATATTCGATTCAGGAAGCTGCCGCGCAAATCCCAGCTACGCTGTTCAGCGGCTTGAGGGGTAAGACAGTGTTGGATGCCTGTGCGGCTCCAGGCGGGAAAACTCTGCAGTTGGCGGATTTGATGGGGAACACTGGTGTGCTGGTGGCTTTGGATGTTAAAAAAGGGCGTTTGGTTGCTTTGTCCAATCATCTGGAGCGTTGTCACGTAAGCAACGCTGTTGTTTACGGTATGGATGCGAGGCAGGTTTCGCGGTTGAAATTGAAGTTTGACGGGATTTTGCTGGATGTTCCGTGTTCTGGAAATTTCGTGGGGGAACGGGACTGGTTTAAGCGGAGGACGCTGGCGGATGTGAGGCGGAACGCGAAGCTGCAACGGGAGATTTTAACTGAAGCGGTGGAGTGCCTGCGTGATGATGGGGAACTGGTTTATTCAACGTGTTCTTTGGAGCCTGAGGAAAACGAGGTTAACATGGATTGGGCTGTTAAGCACTTGGGTCTTCAGATTGAAGAGGTTGACTGTTACGGCAAAAAAGGATTAACCGCGGTTTTCGGAAGCCAATTGGATGTTACGGTGGAGCGGTGCAGGCGTATTTGGCCGGGTGAAACTCAGGGGTTTTTCGTCTGCAAACTCAAGAAGGCGGTGAATACGCAGTGAAGGCTGTGGTGAGGTTTGCGTTTCAGCTGGGCGCAAAAATCGTTTTAAACGCGGATTTCGTGGTGGATAAAGCTGGGCGTTATTTTCTTTTGAGCGAGGCTCTGCAGAAAGTTGCCCGGAAAGATTTCTATTATGTGGGAACTTACCTTGGCAAGGTCAAGAACGGCAAGTTTTTTCCGAGTTTTAACCTGTTGGCGATGCTGGCAAGGGGTGAAGCTAACAAAATTGTTGTTGAAAAGAAGGCGGCGTGGCTGTTTATTTGCGGGAGAGACGTTTTCCGCAAGGGCGTGATGGCGGTGCGTGGTTCACGGAAGAAAGGTGACCACACGTTGGTGTTGAACGAGTTTGGTGAGTGTTTGGGTTTTGGCAAGATAATCGGCAGCTTGGATGAGGCGGCGAAGAGAAGTGAGCTTGTGGTTCGAAATGTTTCTGATATTGGCGATTTTTTGCGCAGGGAATCTTAGCGACGTCAGTATCTGTGACTGACGTGCGATTTTTTGTCTATACCCCCTCTATATATAAAACCTACACTCTAAGTGTGGTTTTTCATAAAGTGTGTACTATTTGACAGTTAAAGTGTAAAAGCATAAAGTGCTAACCTAAGCACAGTGTTTAGTGTTTGCGTTTCTTGAAGTAGACCATCGAAGCAACGCCAATGATTTATACTCTGACTTCTGTAACTTCTGCAACTAGCGCTGATGGAAAAGTTCCATACTATATTATTATGTCAATGGTCGTTCATCAAGCACGGTGTTGTTAAGCAGAACCATAGCTATAACAGAGGTTTCATTTGAAGCAAAGTTCAGTCCATATGCATCATCACCCACATGCGTCATAAGCGTACCCCTAAACTCCATGACTTCATAGGCACCAAGTGGTTGCGTGATTGTGCCATTTTCATATGTACCAACGAAGTAATTTCCAACTTGAACCTCGCTATTATTAGAATATACCTTCACTTTCAATTCTAAATCAGTCATATTATCCGCTCCTTTGTTCTCTATTGTTAGGTTAAAACTGCGGTCAAATACTAAGCCACCAAGATAACTCCATTGATTGTCTACAACAAAATCAGTAATTTTCACTGTTGGCTCACTGGGTTTTATATTGTTCTTTTCGTTTGTTTGTAAGTATTGAGAGATAGGGATTGCAACGATTAAGATTATTATGATGAATACAAAGACCGTTTTCTTGTTCACGAGCAATCCCTACTTAATGCTGGGCTGTTATGGTATTTAAAAGCGTTTTTATCAAGGTTTATTGACTAACCCGCTTTTTCTTAGTAAAGATTTCTTGACCAAGCCCCATTGCCCCCTTGCACCACGCGAAACCAACACGGCAACAGCGAGGCGCAAGAAATAAGGGCAAGTTTAACGTATTGTGTTATGGGGGTTAGAATGCGCAAGCCAGCGGTGCTGTTGATTCTTGTGTTTATTGGGTTAATGTTTTCGCCCGCGTTGGTTCTTGCAAATCCCAATTGGACACCTTCCGAAATTGTGCCTCCACCAGCCAACATCAACTTAATCTTTGATTTTGTATCCCCCACGGAAAACGCATTATATGAGGACGGGACAGTTAATGTCTGCTTTAGCGTAAGGGTCGTTGACGCTGACGCGTTATGCGCAAGCGTTTATGCGACGGGTTATCAAGGCGATTGGATGCAAGCAAGCGCACAGTCGTCCTCATTCCAAACCAAGATAGTCCATTTCCGCCAATACAACTTTACCGTCGGTGACGTACCTTTCGGAGAACATACCTTAAACATCACTGCGCACACGCAAGGCAGATACATGAAAGATTACACCGAATGTCATTTTGAAATAGACAAAACGGCATCCGTAAAATTCTTCGTCCACGCTAATCCAATCATCACCTTTCTTTCCGCTCAAAACGCAAACTTGTCAAAGTCGTCTTTTCCCCTAAACTTTACAGTTGACCATGAAGTCACAGAGATGACTTACAGCTTTGATGGACAAGAACCTCTGCAGCTAAGCGGAAACATAACCTTCGCTGATTTGGCTAACGGTCGCCACAACGTTACGATTTACACAACAGACGAGTATGGTTATTCTGGACTATCTGAAGCGCTCTTTTTTAATGTTAACGCTCGAGTTTCCAGTAGTGCCCTTCGTTGCTGTCTCCGCTATTGTCGTGGTATCAGTTGTTGCGGGAGTGATGGTTTACTTCAAGAAGCGAAAGCGTTAGTGGTTAAGATATGACGAAAAGGTTAACCGCATTGGCATTCATTCTTACACTTCTATTAATAACGGTGGTTTTGCATTTTCCTCTTTTTGCTTCAGCCAACCCGATGTATGAGATACCTTATCCGTCTGAACCCAACAAGGAATTGCCCACGCTAAAGTTGGAGTCTCCACAGAACAGAACCGCTTACACAGAAGGCACGGCGGAATTGGCTTTTACGGTGACAAAGCCTGTTTCATGGGACGTCTATTGGTATACAGGTGTCAGTGAACTCATTCCCGTCATCGGCTCTTACATTGTCTGGGTTTACTTGGACGGAAACGTTACTTATCATTTCTTAGACCCACATCTCCAAAGAGTTCGGACTGCAAATTACTCCTTAATCTTGGACTGGCTGGAAAGCGGAACGTACATCCTAAGAATCGA
>CAZPND010000126.1:0-5816 GCA_964587975.1 uncultured Candidatus Bathyarchaeia archaeon | reverse complement strand
AAGAACCTGCTTCGCCCACTTAATCTGTGTTTCACTAGTCCTTCAATCTCGAGAAGCCGTAAATTTTTTAGCGCGGTCTCATAGTTGACGCCGACTCTGCTTGCCACGTCTGAAGTGTTCAATTGGCCGTACCGAAACAGCAACTTCAAAATTTTCATCCTCGTTTTCGAGCAGAAAACGTCCTCCCAATTCAAATTGATTCACCGTCTTAAGAAAGAGGAGTGAGTTTTGCGAGTCATAAGGATGGCGTAGTTTTGATTTCTGAAGGCAAGGCTTGCCCCATCCCCCACAGCCAAAGGCGTGCTTATGCGCCTTTCCCAAGGAAAGGGGGATTTTCTTAGTGTTTGCGTTTCTTAAAGAGGAATATTGCCGTCATCAATGTTGCAATTATGAATGATGGCAGAATTATCCATGATGGAAACTCGGGAACGGAAGGCGAAGGAACAGGGTTTTGGCTGGTACCGATAGCGTAGACTTTTGCGTCGTTTGAACCCACATAAACGTTGCCGTTTGCAACTGCGGGAGACGAACGTACTCCGCCGTTGGTGGTGTACTGCCAAATCAAAGTGCTACTAGAAGCGTCCAAACAGTAAACGTCATAGTTAAGATCGCCCACGTAAACTTTGCCATCCGCAACCGCAGGGGACGAATTCACGCCATCCCCAACCTTAAAATCGCTAATTATGTACTCCCATAAGAGACCGCCGCTAGAGCCGTCCAGACAGTAAACACTTTGGTAGAAATTGCCAAAATACACTTTGCCCTCAGCCACGGCAGGCGAGGAAAAAACATTGCTGGGAGTGCTGTACTTCCACTCGAAATCGCCGTTAAACGCATCTAAACAATAGACGCTGCCGCCTTCTGTGCCCACGTACACTCTCCCATCGCCAACGGCTGGCGAAGACGACACCCAGTTGCCCGTGTTGTACTTCCATACCAAATCGCCATTAGAAGCGCTCAAACAGTAAACGTTACCGTCATATGAGCCGACGTAGACTTTGCCGTCAGAAACCGCAGGAGAAGAATTGACATCATTACCGTAGCCAACATAGCCTGTGGTGTAGTTCCAAATCAGCGCGCCGTTGGAAGCCTCAAAACAGTACATATGATGATCATAGGATCCCACGTAAACTCGGCCGTCAACAACCGCAGGAGAAGAACCCACCTCACCGCCGGTGCTGTAATTCCATATTAAAATCCCGCTTGAAGCATCCAAACAATAAACGCTGTGGTCATTTGAACCCACGTACACCTTGCCGTCAGCGACTGCGGGAGAAGACCCCACCGAATCCTCAGTCGCATATTTCCACATCATATCGCCATTAATAGCATTCAAGCAGTATACATTATGGTCATCTGACCCCACGTAGACTTTACCGTCAACAACCGCGGGAGATGAACTCACCCCACCACCTGTTGCATACGTCCAGAGGGTTACGTTTGTGTTTGGCGCCGTTGACGCTGAATACCCATTATGCATCAAATCGTGATGGAACATGAACCAGTTGTTGCTGTTAGAACTGCCGCTGACATGGTGTGTCGTTAACACGCCGTAAACTTGGACGAAAAGAATGAAAAGTAGGATCATACATCCCCACTTCGATTGTCTCATTAAACCCCTCAAGAATGTATCTCCAAGAGTTATATTAAGTCTCCTCAACAGACATAAATTCGGAATACAGAATTTTGCTAAATAGGGCAATCGATTTCGTTATTCCTGCACCTGAATCTATATACGTTATAAGGGGGTGGATTATTTCTTAATGCTGCTGAAGTTTTTTAGATCCGAAGTGTAACTAAAGCTTTTTATTGAAACGCAGGTAAAAAAATGGAAAATGCTGTTTGTTGCTTTTCTTGATGCAAATACTGTCAATTAAGATTGTAAGTCAAGACTTTAGGCTAAATTGTTAAAGCATGTCGAAATAAATGGAATCGCCCATTACGTCATTGTATGTATCGATACCGCCTGTAAAAGTGGTGACGCCTACTGCGACATATCTGTAAGTATTATGCGTAAAACCAATGAAATAATTTATACCTGACCATGGCCATGTATAAGGATAACCGATTTGCGCCCAGCCTATTACGTTTTCCATCCATTCTTCAAGTGATGCGTCTGGATCATTGCTTCCATATACGATTAAGTAATTACCATTTTGTCCCGCTCCAGTAGGTCCCAAACAAGCGCGTACGTAAACATCTCCCGTTGAATAAGCATTACTCATTTGCCCTATTGTAGTTGCCCCTTGGTTGATGTTAGGGGTATACCATCTTGCGAACCAGCCATTAGGTATGCCGACTAACCAGGGACCTCCTATTATTTGTCCTCCGTAAAGTGGCTCATCACGAAGCCACTGAGACATGTAACTCCATGAGTCGGTCAGAGATTCAGGTGCGGCCCTCAGAACAGCTCCATTAGTGGATGCAATTCGCTCCTGTTTTAGTAACATTTGGTTCAGCCAATGACCTTCAACTTCCGCTATTTTAGTCGAACTAGCATTGGGACCTAGCGCCCATGTTATATAGTTTATAGCCCAATCTGGAAGCGAAGCTTTATTGTCTATTGCACTTGCAAAAGCGTTACTGCAGCTTGTAGCCAACAAAAAGTAAATTATGGAAAATGCAAAAGCAACGACGAGACTTTTCCTTTTTTTCATTTTTCTCTATCACCTCCCATATTATCTGTTCTTTTTATTGTTCCTAAATTGGAACTAAGCAGTGACCTACTTCTGCAGCACTGCAGCTCCAGTTTAAGGTCTTTTGAAGAAAATTAAGACAAACTTTCTTCACAGGCATATTCAAAGATCAATTATAAACGGAAGACGAAAAGTTTCCGAAACAGGGAGGTAAGTTAAAGTGAAAAACTTTGCAATTTACTTTAATCAATCTCTCTACGGCTATGAGTAGTCGTTTCTTCTCAGTTGTTATATTTTGCCTTGCACCAAGTTAGCGCGGTTTGTGATATGGATCTAGAAACGTTGGTGTCTTCTTCTTGCAGACGAAAAATCCTTAAAACGCTTCTGCGCGGCAGGCGAATCAACGTTATGGAGTTGGTGCGGAAAGTCAACAGCACCTACAATCAAGTTAACTTAAACCTCCATGTTTTACAGAAGGAAGGAATAATTTTTGATGAGCACTTCGGTCGCATGCGAGTAATCAGTCTGAACAAGGACAACCCAAAAACGACGCTTTTGCTTCAAGCATTAAGTATTCTCGAAACTCCTGAAGTTAAGAGAAAACTCCGTCGACCTTAAACGCTCCGGAGAAACCTAAAACCGAAACTTGGAAAATATCACATGAAGAGATTTTCTGGATTATTTTTGAGAAAAGTTTCGGAGCATTGCCGTCACAGCTTCTTTAATGAACTGTTCCCGAGTTTTGTACCCAAGCTGCTTCGCGTTTATCGCAGCATCTATTTTCTCAAGCAATTTAGGGGATATTGCTACCGATTGAACAGTTAAAACGTCCATGACGTCGCGGTATGTTTTGGGTTTCCCGGTTTTAGCCATCATTTCTCCAAGCAAACGGGTAAGCTCTCGGTGAGCGGCATCCGAAATTCTAATCGTCTTCAACTTCCCACGACCCAAACATAATCGTTTAAGCTTAAAAATTTAGCTTAGGTGTGATACCTTAATATAGAAATATTTTGCGTCCACAATGTCATAATTGGACTTAAGCGCCATTTGGTTTTACCCAAAGAGTCAACCTGAAGATTTTCGAGTTCTGTCAGGATATTGCGCGTAGATGAGGGGTAATTTTTCTCTTGTTTTTTACCCCTCATACACTATCTACAATATCCTTCCTATCCATCCTTTCCTTCCTTATCCTTCCGTAGGCTAATGTTGGTTATCCAACCTAGCCGTAGCCAGACATTAGTCCGTTTTTGGTTGGTTGGATTAAAATTTAATCCCCAAACCCAAACCCACTTACATACACGTGCATATGTTCGCGTACGTACGCGCGTGTGTGCCCCCGTGTGCTTTATCGCCCGACCGCCCGCTCGCCTGCGTTCGCCTACTCTCACCCCCTGTAAAAAATAGAATAAAAAAACACACACAAAACGCGCGCTAGTTTGTTTGATGACTAGGCTGGTTTTTCTGATTCTGTTTTTCAAACGAGCAAAATAAATAATTCATATTTCTATTTCATAAGAGACTTATCTTATCCATGGTAAAATGTACGAGTGTAGCAGTTGATTAAGCGGGGGCATGGTGGTTGAACGAAAACATTTTGGTTGTTGACGATGACACTGAGATTAGAAAGGTGCTTTCTTCAATCCTATCCGAGGAGGGATACTCTGTTAAAACTGTGGAAAATGGCAAGCAGGCGATTGAGGTCTCTGAAAAAAAACGTTTTGACTTAGCCCTGATTGACATTAAGTTACCTGACATGGAGGGAACCGAGCTCCTTCACAGGCTGAAGGAAAAGCAGCCCCATATAGTTATGATAATCATCACGGGCTTTCCGACCATAGAGAATGCTATGGGGGCGGTTAACGAGGGTGCCGACGGATATATTTTGAAACCTTTCGAAATACGAAAGCTGCTGCAGGCGGTCAGGAAACATCTGAACAAGGAGGCTGCTGACCACATCAGTAATTGGATGGAGTTCGAGCAAGATAGCACGCGGAAATCTCGCTTTGACCAAGATAATACTAAACAGAAATCTGTTTACCAACCGCAATGAACCGAATTATACGTGTGCATCCTCTTTTCTACTGGGTACCTCCTGTTCTTGGCATCCAGTCTTTCTTTTGGTTTCTCAGGTACATGCCTAAAACATTCTTGTCGTATCTGCTCTTTTAATACGTTTACGCCACGCCAAAAAACTCTTAATTTCGTGGTCTTGCCTGCCTTCGCGACACACAATCCTCGGCGAACCCTTATCGCCCTTGCAAGATACCCTCAGTGTTGATGCGACCTTAATCAACTGCATAAGCACCCACTTTCTCAACCCAGCGTTCCTCGATAACACTGCAACCCATGCCATAATTTTTGTGTTTTCTTCCCAGCTTACCGTCCTGTTAAAGAGAACGTGATAGTGGTCTCTGCTTGACTTCAAGATTACGTATCCGCCCAACCTGAAGTGCTTCAAAGCCCTTTCTGCCCAGTACTTCACCTTCCTAAACAGCTCGCCGTCGAAGTCTAGCTTCACCGTTGTCCTGTCAGAGTAGCCAAAAATGGGTTTACGACTCGATTTCTTTGTCAACCCAAACCCCCTCCACACCGTAGCGGTAAGGACTACGCAGAAACTGTCTCGCCGACACTGTCACAAATCTCTGTCTGTTGCTTGGCACCACACGATGAGCCATTCGTAAGGCTCTGTACAGGTCTCTTCTGCTTCCGCTAAACTCAAACCTTCTCGAACGCCTTCCACCGTCAACAGACGCGTAACCGTAGATTGCCACACTCTTACCTCCTATGAAACCCGTTCCCGTAAACCCACTTCCCCTGTGGTGCACCAGTTTCAGTTTTTCCTCAACTTTAGTAAACAACAGGGTTCGCCAAGCTTTTATTTCATCGAGAGTGACAAGGAGCTTGTGTTGAGCAACAGCTCCAAAACAGCAGTTCCATAACGCCGCAGCCGCGCCCAACTCTTCAGCATTTTCCATACTATGAATCGCCGCAAAGTATTCTCTGATATTTTTCTCTTCACCCTCTAAGGTCCCAAGTCCTCGTAATGTAATATATGCTGCTTCGTAGATTGCACTTAGCTTCATTTTTGAAGGAAATTTTTCATTGATAAACTGTTTTAAAAGGTCAATCCCCAAATGTAAATCTTAATAACCTTCGACATCTTTCAATTCAACTGTAAGA
>CAZPND010000125.1:0-5904 GCA_964587975.1 uncultured Candidatus Bathyarchaeia archaeon | reverse complement strand
CGACTTGGTAGTGGACTTCTCCTGTTTTGATTTCTTCGACGCGTTCCAGCTGCCCTGCGACTTTGATTTCGCTGCCGTTGCGGGCTACGTTTCGGTAGCAGCCTATGTTGCTGACTACGCGGTCTGGAATCTTGTCCAGCTGCAGCTCTGACTCTGCATCGAGGGGGTTGTAGTTGGTGATTTTGTAGGTGGCGGGGCGGAATATGGCTTCGGTGTCGTCGGTGACGGTGCATTTGAAGCGTACGGGGTCGATGGCGCTGAACCGTGCGTCGCCGTAGTGGGTTTTGATTTCTTCGGGTTTGCGGGTGGCGTTGTACATGAAGATTTTGCGTTTGTAGCGGCCTTGGAATTTGCGTGCGGCGTCTAGGCGGTTGCTTATGATGTAGCTGAGTTTGCCTGTGTTGACGAGGTGTGCGATGGTTTCTTCTACGGTGCGGAAGTTTTCTGTGCCGTAGACGACGAAGTCTATGTCGGATTCGGGCGCGTGCATGTTTAGGGCTATGGAGCCGTGGATTCCGAGTTCGTTTAAGCTGACGCCTGACTCTGCGGAAAGCATGTTGAGGAGTTCCAGCGCGAGTTTTTGCAGTTTGTCAGGCTTCTCCACTTGCCTGAGGGCTTCTAGGCGGTCTCTCGGAACGAAAACCCGCTTGATTAATTCCAGCGGGGCGGTGATTAGCTCTTTGTTGCGCAGGGAACAGTAGTAGAGGTAGTCGGGGAAGTTCTTTCGGAACGCCTCGATGAATGTCTTGTAGTTTTTGGCGGTATAAAGTTTTTCCGCGCGGAAAAGCTGGGTGTCGCCGTATTTCCAGGTGCGCTCCAGCATTTGGACGTTGAAGAGCGTTTTGAATTCGGCGGGGATGTACTTGAGGAACGCGAACACGCGGTCCGCGGGGTGTTCGTAGCCGAAGGTGTTGAAGATGAAGCCGTGTTTGGTTACGAACGTGTCTCCGTCGGCGGGAAGCCATTCTGTCATTGCCGTTTTAACACACCGCGGAAAGAATGTTGGTTGAGGATTAAAAAAGCTATTGCAGTCGGAAGCGCGTTTTTGTTTTGGCATGGAGTTAGTCGGAAAACGAAGAGAGCGTTCTATTGTCCAGTTTGAGTTGAGGAATATATCGTAACTCGCAATTCACTACTTAAACGACGCTGCGCTTATGGGTTCAGTTGAGAAGGGAAAGGAGGAGGCGCTTGTGCTTAGAGTTAGAACGGTTCCCAGTTTGATTCTTGTTCTTATGGGGTACATGGATTGGTTAACAACCATGATCGGAATAGTTTATTTCGGAGCCGTTGAGGTTAACCCGTTCTTCGCGGATATTGTCAGAACAAATCTTGTGGCGTTTACGGCTATAAAACTCACGACAACGATTTTTGTGGGTTTGTTGTATTATGTGGGGGATAGAATGCTGATGAGGTTAAAAGATAAGGAAAGCAAATCTTTTCTGTTTGCCCGCGTCACCCTCAGAGTCGGATACGTTGTTATTACAGCTGTTCTTTTGAGCGCTATCCTGAACAACATCATCGTAATTGGCAAAACCATCTAAAGCGTAAAGAGCCAAACAATAGTCTAAAGCCAAAATTCTTAAATGCTTAAGCCGCAACATGGTTACGAAGGGTTACATTTGACTGTAAAATTACATCCTTATGTAGTTTTTCTTCCAGTCGAACAGAAAGACAAGATACTCAGCGCCATCTTCGGCTCCAAAGCAGGAGTTGACGTGCTGCGGTTCTCGCTTAAGCAGGGCATCGCCAAAAACATCTACCAAAAAGACCTCGTCAAACAACTCAACTACTCCAACAAAACCATCATCGCCAACCTCAAAGCCCTCACCAAACTCGGCGTACTCACCGAATGCATGGAGAAAAACGAGAAAGAAGGAAGAACCATATGGGTAAAAACCTACCAGCTCACCGACCTCGGCAGATGGTTCGCGCTGCTCCTCGCCGAAGAAAGCGAACTAACCGAACACCAGAAAGCCGAAATCCTCCAAAGCCTCTTCCGAACATACATGAAACTAGTCAAAGACCTAGCAGAAGAACTAAACATCAAAAAAACAAAACTCAAAGAAATCTTCCAACAAGAAATAATGAACTAAGACAATTAAAAAAAATTCAATGGTTAGATGGAATTACGAGGGCTATACTTCTTCAATTAAAGACCTTCTTTATATAATTGAAAGATTTTGGTCACGCCCAAGTCATTGGCGAGCCAGCACATTTGCCGTCTATTAGAATCCTAATAGAGATTCTATGCAGAAACTATAGAGGGGGGGTCTACACCAGAAACCTAACACGACCGCAAAAACTCAAAACGCGTTGTTGGCTTGTGGGGCTTGGAGATAATTTGAGGGGGAGAAGGGAGAGCGTGCTAAAAAATGATTCCCCAAACCTTTCCACCCAACGCGTTTTCCACGGTTTTCTTGTTTCCCCTCCATTCTACAAGGCTTTGAAAGCCTCAAACCACCTGTTATACAGCGACAACATATCCAACGAAACACTTGGCTTCCGCTCCTCCAGTATCTGCCTGAAATCACCCATCGTAATCGACCGAGGCTTAGCCTCCTTATCCATCGCCTTACCAGACTCAAAGAACTCACCAATAAGCTTCAACTGCGCCGACTGACACACATCCCGAATGTCACTTCCCGAAAAACCCTCAGACAACCGCGCCAACTCATGCAAATCCACATCAGGATCAATCCCCAGATTAGACGTGTAAAGCTTAAGCATCATCAACCGCGTATGATGATCCGGCAACGGAACCAAAATCCTCTTCTGAAAACGCCGAATAAACGCCCAATCCAAATCCCACGGCTTATTCGTAGCACCAATAACATAAACATGAAGATTCCTGCCCTTATCAACAATCCCATCCATCTCCTTCAAAAACTGATTCCGCACACGAATCTCCCCACCAACCTCATTCGAATGCGCACCCATCAACGAATCCAACTCATCCACAAAAACAATAGCAGGCTTACCCTCATTCGAAGACTTCCGAGCCGAACCAAACAACTTCGAAACATTCTGCTCAGCCTCACCCAACCACTTAGACATAATCGAAGCCGCATCAATCGAATAAAAATTCGCATCAATCTCCGTAGCAACCGCAGCAGCCAACAAAGTCTTACCACAACCAGGCGGACCAAACAACAAAATCCCACGCGGCCAACCCAACGGAAACAAATCAGGCCTCTGCACAGGATACACAATAGCCTCTTTAACAGCCTTCTTAGCCGTATCCAAACCCACAACCTCCTCCCAATTCACCTCAGGCTTCTCAGTAACCACAAGCTCCGTTCCAGGCGGTTTACCGCTCCCGCCAGCCGCTGCTTCACCGCCATCTCCACCGTTATTAGACTCCATCTGCATCTCAACCGGAGAAACCGCGCCCTGCAAAGCTTTAATTCGCTCTTGATACGCAATTGCTCTCTGAACGTAAACTTTGTTCAGACCATATTCAGGATAAAGTTGGACAAGCTGCAAAAGACTCTCGATAGCTTTCTGATACAGCGTTATGGCTCTACCTTTTTGTCCTGCCTTGTCCATTTTCACCGCGTCTAACGCGTAAGACGTTGCGGCCTTTTCAAGTTCGTGTGATGCACTCATGGTTTTTACACCATTTTCTATTCAGGTGACTTTAACTCAATTTTTATCTTCCCTTGGGTTCCTAACTTTTCAAGGGCCTTCTCGATTTCTGCGTTTGAAGTCTTCAATTCACTCGAACAACGGGTTAAATCGATTTCGCCGTTGCTCTTTTTCACGTACTCAAGAAGCATGTCCTCTATGGAGGGCTTCTCAACCGTCAATGAAATTTCCTTAATCTCAGATTTTTTAAAAGAAAACAGGGTTTTTGACGCATCCATACCGAAATCTTCAGTAGTTTTGCGTCCGACCACTTGCGAGGAGCTAGCTGATAAAGCAACAAGTTCTCTAATCGGAGCCGCTTTCTCTTCTGCTGCAAGAGCTTCGGGCGGTTCGGGAAGAGTTTCGCAAAGTTTCTGTTCCAGGAAGTTTGAAACTTCGTTCAGCACTTCTTCGCCGCCTGCTGTTTTTTTGCCAACGGGGATCAGGGATTCATCTGCTGAAAATTTGGTGGCGTAGAGAGTTTCATGTATTGCCTCGTTGACGTTGTTCAGTTCGCTGGAGACGTCGGGTAAAACCTGAAACAGGTCTGACGAGACGTTTTGGAGAAGTTTCAGAGCAGGTTTCAAGTCTACAACGATGTCGCTGAGTTCTTTTATGGTTTCCAGTCGAAGAACTACGCGTTCTATGGCTAACTGCACGCTGTAAAGAAACTTTATCAATTTCCTGACTTCGGCGATTTCGTTAGCGCACATCGCCGCTCTTTGTTTGTTATTTTTCTTTAAAGCACCCATGCATGATTCGAAAAGTAAGCGGTCTCTTTCTTTTAGTCTGTAGTTTGCTTGCTCTATCTTGTTTTGCTGAATCTTAAGCGTGTATATGGATTTCGAGGCGATTTCACGTATCGGTGGAGGGTTGGAACGTGTTAGACTTTTTATTGTTTTTTCCCTCCGCCGCTACTTCACTCTGAGTTATATTCCAGCCTTTCCGACTTCTTTCACGTAGACAACCACTGGGGGCTCGGGAAGTTCCGTTACCTCTTCTGGGACGTTTTCGGGGGCTTCGTTAGCGTCTTCGTTGTCTTCTGCTGTTTCCGTGTTTACTGTTTCAGAGGGTTCTGCGGGGGTTTCGTTGGCTGCTTCAGTTGGCGTTTCGTTTTCGCTTGGTTCGGGTGAGGTTGGGATGTCGATGGTGATTTTTTGTTCTGGTTTTGAAGTGTCGCCTAGCATTATGTTTGAGAGTTTGCTTTTGATGAGTTCGGTGTCGCTTCTTTCTGTGTTGGCGCGTCTGAGGTTTTCTTGAAGCATGGCGAAGGCTGATGTGTAAGCTTCGTCGTCTATTTGTCCAATTTCATGTTCTAGTTCCAAGTTGACAATTGCGTATCCTAGTGTTTTTATTTCTTGGTTGCAGACTACGACTTCTTTGGTTGCTTCATCTGAGAGTGCTTGCGCGTCTTTTTTGAGTTGGGTTAGGACACCTTCGAAGTTGTTGTGGAGTTCTTGGTAGAGGTCTGGTGAGATTTTTCTTTTTTCAGCCAGGTCTCTAAGCGCTTGGTTTTTGCGCCATATGAGTGGTATTTGATCGCATAGGACGTTTGCTTGTTGTTTGAGTGTTGAGGT
Source organism: uncultured Candidatus Bathyarchaeia archaeon (assembly GCA_964587975.1). Classification (GTDB taxonomy): domain Archaea; phylum Thermoproteota; class Bathyarchaeia; order Bathyarchaeales; family Bathycorpusculaceae; genus SG8-32-3. Next base: position 703 of record CAZPND010000125.1, on the reverse strand, counting down.
AAATGTGACTTCTGCTCCGTTGAATTTCAGGTGGCCCATTGGTTTTTTGGCGAATTTCCCGTCGTTTGATTCGACGTAGACACCGTCGAATTTTCCGCTGGGTGTCAACGCGAAGCAGGCGACTTTTCCGACTGTGCGGCCGTATTCGTCTTTGATTGGTTTACCGATGGAAAGAAAAAGATTGGAGTTGTTGGTCATGTTTTTTTCTCCTTAGTTTAGTAGCTCTCTGTTGTTTTCTCGGTTTGCGCGGCTGATGGCATGCCTGCTGGCAAGTCTGGGAACTTGTCTTTGATTTTTTGTTCTGCGACTGTTGCGGCTTCTGAGAGTATTTTTGTGGCGTCTTCGTTTACGCTGTCGAAGTTTAGTGTCATTCCGGATCCTTGGCCTGCTTCGATCATTATTCCGCTTAGCATGTTGCCGATGTCTCCGAGTTCGTTTTCTGCTTCAGGGAAAACGCTTACTAGTCCTGACCTGACTGTTCTTAGTACGCCAACTGCGGGTCCTAAGGTGGAAACTACATCTCCAAGTTCGGATACGGTTCGTAATCTTAACACTATCTGTTCGAGTGCGAGCCTAGCGTTTATGATGAGCCTTTCCATTTTGCGGACTTCTGCGAGTTCGTTGGCGAAGACGTTTGCGCGTGCGGTATCGTGTTTGGTGTAGGCGTCAACAATTCTGGCGAAGATTGCTTTGTCTCTTTGGC
>CAZPND010000124.1:0-5929 GCA_964587975.1 uncultured Candidatus Bathyarchaeia archaeon | reverse complement strand
GGAACTCCAGGTCACGGTTCGATGCCTAACGTGGCGGACAACGCTATAATGCGCATGAACAAGGTTATCTCGAAGCTTGGAAATTACCGTTCAAAGGTTTCGCTGGTTCCGACCGTGAAAAGTTTTCTAGCGGAAATTGCGCGGGAAGACGCTGTTTTGCAGGAGCCGTTTAGGCGTTTGCTGGCGAATCCTGAACTGAGCGACAAGATACTGGATGAGTTGGCGAAGGTTTCGCCGCAGTTGGCGGAGGAGATTCGTCCACGTTTGCGGATGACTATTACTCCTACGATTATTCGTGGCGGCGTGAAGGAGAACGTGATTCCTTCCGAATGTGAGACGGTGTTTGACTGCAGGATACTTCCTGGGCAAGAGTCAGCGCAAGCCATTGACTTAATCAAAGCGTTGCTTGCTGAGGTTGACTCGGAGAAGCTTGTGTTTGAAAGCTTGCAGGTGCAGGAGCCTTCGGAGTCAACGGCGGAAACTCCGCTTTACGGTGTGATTTCTGAGGTGCTTAGGGAGTTTGAGCCTGGTTGTGGGGTGACGTCGATGCTTACGACTGGTGGGACGGATTCGCGTTTCTTCCGTCGGAAAGGTAGCGTGTGCTACGGTTTTCAGCCGATGTATCCGGAAGAATCTTCGGGTAGGGTAGTTAAGCGTGAGCATGGCATAGATGAGTGCATTAGTGTGGAGAATCTTGTTTTCGGGGCAAGTGTGCTCTACGAGACTGTTAAGAAGTTCATGAGCTAGCTTGGCGTTGGGGCTCTGACGTGTGTTTTTTTGTCTATACCCCCTCTAAATATAGATTAAACCCGAGCGTAAACCAGCATTGGGTTATCACAGAAAACTTCAGTGGGTTATGAAGGAGTTGGCAGATATGTGGTTGCCAAGAAATCTCTGAATAAGAATCCGTCGGTTCCTGGTCCTGAGCGGTTGAAACTTGCTGTGTATAGTTTCTAGTCAATCAGAAAATTGGCGACCCCAAATCAAAGGTTAAAGAAACAACAAAGTAAGTGTTACAGCTAAAACTTGTGAATCCACGGAACCAGCTGTTTCGCGTTCTCGAACTTCTTGGAAAGCGGCACCTGCAAGTAAGCACCATGAGAATTGAAGTACGGAGCACCCTTCCTGGAAAACAAGGTTAACACCTTGCCATCATGGTTAAGCTTAAAGCCTTCCCCGCACGGCTCATGCCCTCTTACCAAGATTTTAACGTCCAGCTTACGCAGAACTTTTTCTGTGACGTTTTTGCCGAAAAGTATTCCTGCGCCTCGCGGAGAAGGCGAAACCCCTTGAACCCTGTCGTCAGGGTCGCTCCACAACAGGTCTTCCAAAAACTCATTTTCAGGATGTGTCCTGGTGGCGTATGCCAAGTCCTGGACGCTGGTGATTTCAGGTGACAGGCCGCCATGAACCATCAGGTACCGCTCCTTCACGATCAAGGCGTTGTAGAGATAACTGAACAACTCGCGAACTTTAAAATACGCCGGCGCCCAGTTTTCCTTGAACCGGGCTTGGAAATTCACGGGCAAGTCATGCGGGGAAGCCATCAAATCCTCGGGTCCTTCGTGGTTTCCACGCAACAGAATGACCTGCCGGGGAAAAGCGAGCTTAAGCTTCAGAATCAGGTAGTAGACTTCCGCTGGGCGTCTGCCTCGGTCGCCGTAGTCGCCTAAAAAAACCAGAACCGCGTCTTCGCGTCGGGTCATTTTTTGCGTGAACCCGCTGTTGCTTAGGATGTGGGTGAGGCTGTCGAGGTCTCCGTGTAAATCGCCGATGACCAATGTCTCGCCTGTAGGTTCAAGCTGAACAAGGCGCCCCGTAATTTCCATGTGCCCGATTTTTCCGCTTTCGCCACGCAGTAGGCTGATTGTTTTTTCCACAGTTTCAATGAAATCTTTGCTTTGCACAGCAAGGGATTCTTTGACGAGTAAAGAAAGATTCATGGGGACAAGGTCACCGCAGAACTAGGTGATCTGAACTTTTTGATCTAAAGAGCTATACACGTTATTCTCGATTGCTCTCTTGTGGCTGCTGATTCGGCTGACTACCTCGTTGTAGGCGCGTTCTTTAACGGCCTCGTGAGCTTCAACTCGCGCTAATTTGGCTTTAAGCTGTTGGGTTTGCTCTTGAAAAGTGGATAGACTATGTTTAGTCTCTTCCATTTTCTCTGAATTCAGAATCTGCCTTTCTCGCGTGGCAACTTCGGCGCAGCGCCTGTAGAGTTTCCCCAAGGAGTCACGTTCAAGAATGCCGTTTATGTCCTCCTCGGCTTTTCGTTTTTTGTCGGACTTTAATTTCAGCTTGCCCTCATCCATCAAACGCAGCATTTTCTGCAAAATCTGCTTCAGCAAGGGGTAACCCGCCTTTTCGGTTGCCAACGCCTTGAAAGGCTTCTGCAAGTACTGATCAAGCTTGTCGCGTTCGTCAGGTGCCAATCCTGCACCGCCACGGTAAAGCGCTAAAGCCTGCATTTTCTTGAACGGTTTCTGCAGGTGCCGCAACGCGTGTTTCAACTCTTTGTTTATTTTCTCTATTTCTGTTTCTACGAGAAAAAGCTGGTCAACAGGACCCTCGCCTTTCAACTTGGCGGTTTTCTGTTCCAGTTCCGCCAGCTCGTCCTCAATGGGAAGCCGCTCGTTTTTTATGGTTGTCTTTTCCGCCTCAACTTCTGACAGGTGATTCTCTAGGTCGTGAAGTTCGTTGATTAGTTGGAAAGTTTCCTCTAAAGTTTTGGTTTTAACGTACTCTTTCGTCAGAAAATCGCTGAGAGCCTCCAGCGACGCTTTGGCTTTTTCGTGAACCGTTAAGAATTTTCTTCGGTCCATGATGAAGAAGGGGGAGATGCGGGGGAACCAGTTTTTGATGTCTATGTCGGTAACCATAAACACTTTCTGGGTTTCCTGGGCGAACTTGTTTAAGCTGTCATAAGAGACCTGCTCGGGCACGGTAACTTTCCTGATTCTTTCGGTGAACAGGCGAGCCAGCTTGTTCATGGCTCGGGCGCGGTTGTAAACGCGTTTGTTTCTTTTTTCGATTTCTCTGGTGCTGTTCTCCAGAAGCATCTTGCTGACGTCGGTGACGGTTTGGATGGCATCACGCATGTCGTCTCTGAGTTTCTTGGCTTGCTCTTGTACGGGAGTGAGAACGGAGCTGGTTTCGTTTTCAAGCCAGCTTTTTATGTCGGTGGAAGAGAATTTGATGGTTTCTGACATAATTTTTCACTCCAACAATATTATTGGATGGGGCTTATTTATCAATTTTAGCCAGATTTACTCCAAAATTCAATACTCAATGGTGAGTAGCTACGCTTAAATAATTACCGCGACAATAGGAACCAAAATGAGACGATAAACATGGACACCAAAAGACTCACATTCGCCTTAATGATGGGCGCCCTCGGAAGCGCCCTCTTCGCAATCTCCTACTATGCAGGACCAATCGCGCCAGGAATAGCACTTGACTTTTCAATACTCGCCGTCTTTATAGCAGGCTTCTACGCAGGACCAACCACAGGCTTTTTCGCAGGAATAATAGCTGGAATCCTGCCAGGAATAATGTTCGGCCCGTTAGGCATGGGCGGAGTAGCTGGACTAGTCGGCTTGCCATTCGGAAAAGGACTCTCAGGCTTAACATCAGGACTCGTAGGCAAAGTAATGAAACTGGATGAAAAAAAGCGCTCATCACTTCTGGGAATTCCAGCCACCTACTTATCATACGTTCCTGAAGCAATATTCACCCTTGGCTACTTTATCTTCCTGTTGGGCGGAATCACAAGTGGAAGCACCGTATTTTTCACCGCCATACTGCCAAAATCACTCGTTGAAATAACCATAATAAGCATAATAATAGCTGCGCTCATGGGAAATACTGGCTTCAACACTTTCGTCAGAGCACACTTCACAAAAACAAAACCCAAAGAAAACTAGCCCTAACACCCACATTCTTTTCTTACAAACTAAAAACAGAACAAAAAAGAGAATTAAAAGCCCAGAGATTCCGCCAGAACCTTCGAATTGATTTCTCCAGCCTTGAAGACCTTGCCGGTTTTCGCGTTGTTCACCATAAGCACGGCGGGCGCGAACAGGTTGTGGTCTATCTTGTAGAAGTCGCGGTCGGCTTCGCGGAAAATCTGCAAAAACGGCTTACCATAATCTTTCGAAGTGTTTGAAGGCGCTTGCTCAACAATTTTCTTCAACGCAGCCTCATCGTCATGCTCAACAACAAGGTAGACGGTGCCGCCGTAAAGTATGGCGTCGTTTGTCCGCGCCATCGCCACTTCGAACTCGCCGCATCTGGGCGGAATCGGCGCGTAACCCACGGCGTAACGAATCAGTTTAGGGCTTAAGCCGAGCGTCCTGAGCTTGTGGATGCCGACTTCAACTACTCTGCCAGCGACCTGAGTTAATCCTGCGATGCTTGCGGTCGGCGCCACCACAGCAACAAGGTTCTCAGCCGTGATGTTGCAGGCGCCTGTGACTTTTTCGATGAGCGCGTCTGATGGGAGAGTGTTGCTCTCCAGCGTTAACACTGCTTTGTCGGAAGCGTCCTTGTAACCTATTTTTTCATAAACGTTTTTAGGCTTCAACGCCAGGGCACGCGCTGGACCTGACCCGATGGCTATGGTGCCGTCTGGTTCTTTTATGCGCCAGCCTGCAAACTGGGAGCCCAACGCCGCAACCACGGGATGGTCCGAAGACACGGTTATGGATGGAAGCGTCAGGTCGCCGTAGGCTTTGAAGCCCAACTGAGCTTTTCCCGCGCCGCCCATGCAGAGTTCCGTGAGGATTTTGCCTGCTTGAAAACCGCCAGGCACGTTTACGCCTGCGTCGATGACTGTGGCGCCCGCGGTGGTTTTGGAGGCGTGGACGCCGTAGAACGCTTGGTCATTCAAGAGTTTCTCTGCGAGTTTCCATGCGAGCTGGTTTACGCTTAGGATTTCGTGCAACGTTTCACATCCTACAGGTACTTATCGTATATTGGACCTAGTTGAGGATTGCTTGGTTGAGAGATGAAGAGCTTGCCGTTTCCATGTTCGGCCAAGTCGCCGAGAAACACGTAAAATGGGCCTTCTACTTTCAGGTCGTCGTCGACTTTGGCTTTCTTCTTTACGCCGTCAACGGTGAAGGTGGGCATGAGGTCTTCCACGACGCCTGAAACTATTATTTTGCCTCCGGTCATGTTGGCGCCGAGTCTGGGTCCAGCGTTCTTCTCCACGTAGATGGCGCCTTTGCTTATGTGGAAACCTAGAAATGGGCCTGAGTTGCCTTTGATTATGATTTCTCCGCCGCGCAGGTAGCATCCTGAGTCGCTGCCGACGTTTCCGTCCACGACTATTTTGCCGCCGCGCATACCTTCGCTGCTTCCACGGTACGGCGAAGCCAGGTAGTCACTGGCGTCTCCGTGGATTTCGATTAAGCCTTTCTTCATGGAGCTGCCTGTCCAGCCTGATGCGTTGCCGTTGACGGTGATTTTGCCGCCCGCCATTTTTTCTCCAAGGTGCATGCCCGCGTTGCCGTTTATGATGATTTCGCCCGTTTTCATGCCTTGTCCTACTCGTCGCACTTCGCTTGCGTCGCCGTTGATTGTTATGTCTGGTGCCTCAGCGGGGGTTTCTTCGATTTTGAAGAGGTCGCCGAGTTTTTTCTGTTTGTTGCCTTCCCAAACGGTTAAAGAAGCGATTTTCTTCACGGATTTGCCTTGGAACACGTCAGGGCTTATGTTTTCAGCTTGGACTGGGAACTGGAATTTCTTGAGAGGTGTTAACACTATCATTTTAGACGCTCGCCTTAACCGTTATTGGATCGGAAATTTTGACGTAGTGGTCGAACACTGGATAGTTTTCGTATTCCACGGTCCAGTACTGCTTGAACTTGCGCTTGATGTTGAGGCCTCTGAAGAGCTGAAGGTGGATGAGGACATGAAGCGCAAG
>CAZPND010000123.1:0-6026 GCA_964587975.1 uncultured Candidatus Bathyarchaeia archaeon | reverse complement strand
ACAGCAGCACGGTTACTGAAAGAGCTGGGTTACGCGGTTAACGCCGTAAACGTCAGCAAAGTATACACAATCCTTCTCGAAGCTGAAACGCCGAGAGAAGCCAAGGCGAAAGCCGAAGAGATGTGCAAGAGGCTTCTGGCAAACCCAACCAAAGACAACTACACAATCGCCATTGAGGAGCAAAAATGAACTCTGACATCTACGTCCATGGAAAACCCGCCTTCACCATGTACGAGATAGCTTTGGCTCAGGCTTCAGAGGCGCAGCTTTCCGAAGCAAGCCGCGAACTGGGTTTAGGCTTAAGCGTGCAAGAAATGAAGGTTGTCCAAGCTTATTTCAGGCGTGCAAGGCGAAACCCCACCGACGTGGAACTCCAAACAATCGCTCAAACATGGAGCGAACACTGCTGCCACAAAACCTTCAAAGGCAAAATACTCGTTGGCAACAAGGAAATCAGCAGTCTCTTCAAAACGTACATCGCCAAAGCCACACGAGAAATCAACCCCGACTGGTGCTTCAGCGTATTCGAAGACAACGCAGGCATCGTCCTCTTCGACAAAGGCTACGGCATAGCCGCCAAAGTGGAAACCCACAACCACCCCTCCGCCGTGGAACCTTTCGGCGGCGCAGCCACAGGCGTAGGAGGCGTAATACGCGACGTACTCGGTGTCTGGGCGGACCCGATTGCGTGCACCGACGTTTTAGGCTTCGGACCCTTAAATTATGATTACGCTAAGCTTCCCGCGGGCGTGAAACATCCTAAGTACGTGTACATGGGCGTAACCGCGGGCATAAGCGCGTACGGAAACAACATGGGCATCCCCACTGTGAACGGCGCCATACACTTCGACGAAAGCTACACAGGAAACGTCACTGTCTACTGCGGTTGCATCGGGCTTTTGCCGCTTAAAAAATTCAAGAAAAACGCCAAAACAGGCGACGTGCTCCTTCTGACGGGCGGAAAAACGGGTCGCGACGGCATCCACGGCGTAACCTTCGCTTCTGCAGAGCTTACAGAAAAATCCGAGGAAATCTCCAGGCCCGCGGTGCAAATCGCAGACCCCATCGAAGAGGAGAAATTGAAACGTGCTATAATCGAAGTCCGCGACCGCGAACTCGCCTCAGCCATAACGGACTTGGGCGGTGGAGGATTATCCTCGGCAGTGGGCGAAACCGCGGAGAAATTTGGTTGCGGCGCGACGGTGGCGCTGGAAAAAGTGCCCTTAAAGTATCAAGGCTTAGCGCCTTGGGAAATCTACATTTCCGAATCCCAGGAACGCATGCTCCTTATTGTGACGCCTGAGAAGCTTGAGAAAGTTTTGGAAATCTTCGAGAAGGAAGACGTGGAAGCCACAGCGGTAGGAAAGCTAACGCGAGAAACGCGTCTGCAACTCAGTTATTGCGGCGAAGTCGTGGCGGACATGGACATGCGCTTCCTCTTTGAAACACCAGAAAGCATGAAAACCGCAGTACACGAGACCGTCAGCCTTAAGGAACCAGAGTTTCCAGAGCCAGAAGACCTTACGGGCACACTCTTGCAGATTCTTTCCTCGCCGAACACCGCCAGCAAAGAAAGCGTTGTACGCACTTACGACCATGAGGTTAAGGGGAACACTGTGCTGAAGCCCCTGCAAGGCACGTACGCCGGACCAAACGACGCCGCGGTCCTGAAGCCTCTCGATGACTCTTGGATGGGCATAGCAATTTCATGCGGTATGAACCCAAATTATGGGAAAATTGACACTTACTGGATGGCAGCCTCAGCCATAGACGAAGCAATGCGAAACAACGTGGCGGTTGGCGGACGCAGAATAGCACTTCTGGACAACTTCACGTGGGGCAACCCTGAAAAACCCGAACGGCTCGGCTCACTCATAAGAGCTTGCGAGGCGTGCTACGACTTCGCCACCGCCTTCAAAGCCCCGTTCATCTCGGGAAAAGACAGCCTTTACAACGAGTCGCCTCTAGGTCCAGTTACGCCAACCCTTCTAATCACCGCGCTGGGCATAGTTCCCGACATACGTGCAGCCGTCTCGATGGACTTGAAAGCGCCAGGCAACCTGCTCTACATTGTGGGTGAAACGTTCAAGGAGCTGGGCGGCTCAGAATATTACAAGCTGAAAGGGCATACGGGTAAAACGGTTCCGAAAGTGAACGTGGCACAAGCCAAAAAAGCCTTCAATAATGTCACCGAAGCTATAGACTTGGGCTTGGTCAAGGCTTGTCATGATCTTTCTGAAGGTGGGTTGGCAGTGGCGGCGGCGGAGATGGCGCTGGCAAGCGATTACGGCGTGGAACTAGACCTGAGAAAAGTTCCGCGTGAGGCGTTAAGCCGTAACGATTTCGTGATGTTTTCCGAGTCAAACAGCCGCTTCCTCTTGGAAGTTCCAGAAAAATCCAGAGGCGATTTCGAGGCGGTGATGAAAGGTGCAGTTTGCTCTGAAATAGGCTGGGTCGCCAAGAATCCTCGATTAATGGTTTATGGATTGGATGGCGCGGTGGCTGTGGATGCTTCGCTTAAGGATTTGCGTGAAAGCTGGAAAGAGACGTTGAACAGGGAGGCGTAGCAGGTGAGGCGGGAAGAGATAAAAGTCTGTGTTCTACGCGTGGGCGGAACGAACTGTGACGCGGAAACGCGGCGTGCCTTCCAAGAGTTGGGTGTTCAGGCTGAAACGTTACACGTGAACGAACTTGTCAAACGCGGGAACCTCTTGGATTATAATGTACTGGTTTTTCCAGGCGGCTTCTCATTTGGGGATTATGTGCGCTCAGGAGTAATATTTGCAAGGTCGCTCAGCGTCAAGCTAGGCAAGGAAATTGAAACCTTCGTGGACGAGGGCAGACCTATCTTGGGGATTTGCAATGGCTTCCAAATCCTAGTTGAATACGGCTTGCTCCCTGGTTTTGAAGGCACCAGCCGTTACCCCGAAGCAGCGCTTACAACGAACGTGCCACAGGGTTTTAAGTGCCAGTGGATTCACCTTAAAAACGAGAACAAAGGAAAATGCGTCTTCACCAGTAAAGTGCCGGCTGGAAAAGTTCTGCGGATGCCCATTGCTCACGGCGAAGGCAGATTCCTGTTCCCAGTGGAAAAAGAGCAGCAAATGCTCGACAGGCTTATTGATGAGGACATGATGGTTTTCCGCTACTGCGACCAAAAGGGCAACGTTGCCGACGGCGAATACCCCACGAACCCGAACGGCGCGTTCCATGACATCGCTGGCATCTGCAACAGGGATGGAACGATTTTCGGTTTGATGCCTCATCCTGAAAGGGCAATGTTCTGGTGGCAGCAGCCCGACTGGACGAGGCAGGAGCGGATGCCGCAGTATGGCGATGGAAAACTGGTTTTTGAAAGCCTCATCGACCATTTAACTAGGAAGTTCTAAGTCCTTGGCGAACGGTAGCCCAGCTCTGGCGCCCATTTGCATGACGCAGCGTGAAGCCACAAAATTCCCCAGCCTGCCGCACTCCTCAAGGCTTTTTTCTTTGATTAGGCCGTAAAGGAAACCAGCGCAAAACGCGTCCCCCGCACCCGTCGTGTCCACAACGTCCACTTTAAAGGGTTCTATCAAGTGCTGTTCGTGACCATCTGTAACGTAACAGCCGTCGGCGCCCAGCTTGACAGCCACAATTTTCACGCCTCTTCCCACCATTAAATCGGCGGCTTTGCAGTAATCAATTTTTCCCGTCAAGAGCCCCAGCTCAAGGGCGTTAGGCATCAAAACGTACGTTCTCCTTAAGATAGGTTCCAGCGATACATAGTCTCTCCTTGCATACAAAGAGCCAGGGTCGAAGCTTACCTTGACACTGTCTGGTAGACCGTCCAAGAGCTTTTTCTGTGTTTGGAATGATTGGTCTCCGACGAACGAAGTTAAATGCAAAAACTGTGCTCGCGAGGCGTATCTCGTGTTCACATCATCTAATGTTATGGTGTCGTTAACGCCTGAATCAATGTACAATGTCCGTGCGCCTTTCTTGTCCACGAATCCCAAGACCACACCGCTTTTCCCCTGCGCCGCACGGATTAACCCGTTTACATCAACCTCTTCCTTGCAGAAATCTTGGGAAAGCAAGTCACCTTCTCTGTCACAGCCTACTTTACCTATGTACCCTACTTTGCAGCCGAGCCTCGCCAATCCGACTGTGGTGTTCGCGGCTGACCCTCCGCAGGCTTCGGTGTAATCCTCTATGAAGCTTTCCTCTTCAGCCTTGGCAAGCTTGTTCACTTTGAAGAGTTTGTCCACGTTAAGCGCGCCAAAACCGATAGCGTCAAAACTGCTCATGGAAACAACTCTCGTAGTTTAATCTTGAACTCGCCCAGTTTGCCACCGTAGTTTCCAGCGGAAACTCGCACCACAGCGTCAACGTTTAGCACGGCTTCAATTCCAGCCTTCATGGCTTGCTTAACAGCCTCCATTGAGATTCCGTTAATCACTATCTCTGGGACGTAATGCACGCCGTCAGGAACTAAGGAAGCGTTGCCCAGCTTCGGTTTAAGCGAAGAACAGTACGGATGGTTCGTGGTGGGTCCTATGGATGGGAAATGGGTTTCAGGCTTTGAACCCGCAGAGCAAACGTCAAACGGCGTGACCACGCCCTCAATATGCTTTATTGCTTCCAAGGCTTTTTCACCTACCGCCTTTACGGCGTCCTTTGTCTTGCACATCACCCAAAAGTTGGCACCCATGACGCCTCGGGCATAACCTAAATACCGTTCAATCACGAAATCCGGAACCATCAGGGGAACCACAATAACCTCTCTGCCATGGCGGTTTTCCATCCACTCGTACCCGTCGCCGCAGTGCCCTACACGCTCCATCATATCCATTTTTCCCTCAGCTTCCTGCAAGGCGTCAAAAACCGCTGTGAAAGGCTTAACCATGATATCCTGACGTATCCTGTAGGACAGTTCAGTTTCAAATTTGCTTAACAACTCAGCTAAAGGTGTCTCGCGGTTTATTGCGCCCCAGAACTGCAACACTGCACCCTTGCGTTGGTCTGGAGTTTCTTTCTCGCTCAGCCATTTCTCGACGCCGCCTTCAACCCTACCAATCACCACGGAAGGCGTGGCAGTCGCGTCTTCAGCCGCACTGCGCAACGTGCGTTCATCATCCGCCGTCACAGTTACGCGGCAAAAGATACCAGCAAAAGCTTCCGCGTAAGTATCCTCGATTTCCGCGTGGGCTGTCATTTTACCCGAGTTTGCCAATGGCTTCTCCCCTGACTCTTTTTCTAAACTCGCTGCTTTCCTCTGCTAGCGTTTCCATATTTTCCGCTGTTACTATTTGAACTTTGGGCAGGGCTTGAGGGTAAAGCGTGAAAAGGTGGTCCAGAAGCGCGAGGCTCACCACTCCGCTGCGTTCAAGAGACTGTAGGTTCCAGTTCTCCACCAGATTCAGGACGGCTTGTTTTCCTTGCCTGCAAAAAACGTCGGCAATTACGGCTGTGATTATGCTGTTTACGGACAAAACCGCTATTTCCGCGTTCCCCACCGCGTAGCTGTTGCCGTTAAATGAAACCGTTAACCCGCCATTTTGGCGGACCAGCTGAAAAGCTTCTACGTCGGTTATGCTGTCGCCCACGTACATCACGTCTTTTAAAGGCGCATTTAACTTTGCCACTGCATCCTCTATGGCGGCGGCTTTTTGGCTCCCACCCACCGTCGTTACTTCAGAGAAGACTCTGCCTAAGTCCATGCCTGCGATTTCGCTCCAGAAAATCGTGTCCAGCCGCCTAATCGTCTCTTGATCGGCAGCCGAAAAGTCTTCTATCGTTTTTGCTTTTGGCGGCATTGCTATCATCTGCATCTGCGCGATTTCCTTTGTGATTTTTTTCAGCCGCGTTTTTTCTTTTTCGGTGACGCCGTATTTGTCGAGGCTTAGCTTGGTACAGTACGTGTTTTCATAAGGAAAATCCAGAGTCTTACAGAGCGCCCTGATGTAATGCTCGTAGCTGGTGCTGACGATGAAGGCGCTGGCAACTGACTGCACATGCTGCATGGTGTCTTTGATGTTTGCAATCAA
>CAZPND010000122.1:0-6038 GCA_964587975.1 uncultured Candidatus Bathyarchaeia archaeon | reverse complement strand
AGGCTTTTTCCCATCTCGTCCTTTGGATGTGCCTTTCCAGCGAAAATAAGTTGAATCTTGTCCTGGATCGTAACTTCTTTAAGTTTTTCCAGATCTGAAAAGATCATTGTTGCTCGTTTGTACTCTGTGGCTCTTCTGGCAAAGCCTAATGTTAAAACGTCGAGGTCAATCTGGAGCCCCGAACTAGTGTGGACAAAGTCGAGTAAATCTTGTTTTGCCTTCACGTGGGCTTCCCATACCTCCTCATCGGGAATGTTGTCAACTCTCACGAGGAGCTCGGGTTCATTGGCCCATCGGGGAATGTACTTGTCGAATAGTTTCCTAAAGTATGAGCATGTCCAGGTGTAGGAATGGACCCCGTTGGTTATGTCTTGTATGTGATATCCTGGGAAAAGTTTCCTTGAGTATTCCATATGCGCTTCCGTAACGCCATTGGTGTACTTGCTTAGGTTTAAGGCTAGAAGTGTTGTGTTCAATTTGTCGGATCCGCCATATGCTTTCAAGATTTTCTCTTGCACTTCGGCTTCAAGAACTTGCGAAAGGAGGTCGTAGGAGAATTTGTCAAATGCAGCTGCCACAGGAGTATGGGTAGTGAAAACACATAGATTTTTTACTTTGTCAGCGTCCAAATCATTGTTCTTTAGCAGCTCAAGGGTAAGAAGGCTAGAATGACCTTCGTTCATATGATATTTCTTGACATTGATCTTCAACGCCTCTAGGATGCGTAACCCGCCTATTCCCAACACTATTTCTTGCTTTAATCGGTATTTTTCGTCGCCTCCGTAAAGAAAATCAGTAATTTCTCTATCCTCTTGTGTGTTCCCTTCAACATCTGTCGTTAGGAACAGCACCGGAATTGTTCCGCCCGTTAAACTCTCCTGCTCATAAACCCACACGCCAATTCTGACATCACGTCCAGCAATCTTGACAGTCGCAGTTTCGGGCAACAGTGTCATGAATTTCGAGGGATCCCATTCTTCAGGGTATTCCATTTGCCGCCCATCAGGCGTTAATTTCTGTCTAAGATAGCCTTTCTTGCTGACTAAAGTCACTGCAACTAGAGGAATTCTCAAATCTGCACTTGACCTAATTACGTCGCCAGCAAGAACGCCTAGCCCTCCGCTGTAGGTAGGCATATCGGTATTCATCGCGATTTCCATTGAGAAGTACGCGATTTTTGAGCCTTCGATGAAGCTACTCATGCAGTACTCGCTGTCAAAATAATATTGCCTAGACAAAAAATTCGCTGTAAACTGAGTTTTAGAAGGGTCTAAAGGCATTCCACAAACCGGGTCCTTAATAGTAGACATAAAAGCAAAAGCCTCGCTAGAAGATAGTGCTACTTTCACCCATAATTAGTTTTCCTTCAGCCAAGAAAATGTTCTTTCGAACGATTTATTGTTTGAATTCTGCTGTCTGTGGCTGCGAAGATTGCGACACCAAGCCTAAAGTAAAACCTAAACCCAAGAAATAAGTCTCAACTAAACCTTTTTTCTCACTTTATGAGGCGTTTTTTATGCTCTCTCTCCTTCAATATTTTTTGGAACAAAGCGCGCTGTGCTCAGTGAAACTCCAATAACTTTGACTACACGTCCACAGTCACAAACTTTTAAAACCGCTTCAACTCCCCAATTATTGTTAGCAAAAAAGAGACTCTGAACGATTTGTTGTTGATAGTGTCCTTCACCTGCTAGCCTGAGGATTTTCAGCGCAGTTCCTGAACAACAATCGCTAAGTTCCAATTTGGAGCAAAAATGTTTGAACTTATTTTGAACTTGCGCATGATAGTTGGTTTCATGGTTATTTGTCATATAAGAAGCTCCATTGGGACTTCTATCCAAGTCCTTTTCAAAAAGACCTGAAAAGTTGCCGTATAGCTTAACAAAAGAAAAAGAGGGGAAAATAGAGAAAGTAAGATAAATGCGCTTCTGGAGTGGCGGGCCCGACGGGAATTGAACCCGCGACCCCCGGATTAAAAGTCCGGTGCTCTAGCCTGGCTGAGCTACGGGCCCTCCTTATCAAATGTGTTGCTTATATGAGAAACAAAAAGGGGGTTTTTTAGCGTTTCGATTCGAGTCTCAATTTAAACTTAAAAGTTGCCTTCTTTTACGCCTAATAGGGTGTTTAAAAATTTGAATGGGTAAAAAAATTTAAGGCGTGTTTGGCGCCTTGAGGATGTTTGGCATGAAGCCTTTGATTTTATCGCTGGCTCCGAGTAGCGTGTTTATTGTTTTTTCGCCTTTTTGTGTGAGTTTGTAGACTCTTTTTCTTTCTTCCCATACTCCTTCGACGAGGCCGTTTCTTTCGAGTGAGTATAGCAGTGAGTATACGGTGCCTGAGCTGACAAGGAGGTTGAATTTGTTGTGTATGTATGAGATGACGTCGTAGCCGCTTAGGGAGTTGTTTCGCAGTTCGGTCATTATTATTATGTCCATGAAGTTTTTGATTATGCGTTCATGCATTTTTTTGAGGATTCTGCTTTCTAATTTTCCACCGTCCAGTATTTCTGTTAGTGCCACCATGTTTATTCACGTTATGACTGTTTTATTCATGTTTAGATATTTAAGGTTTATTCGAATTTAGAATTAGATGTTTGAACAAAATCTGAATTGTATATACTTTTTGATGCTTAGCTGAAGCGTTGCTAACACTTTTTTGTCCGTGGCGTTCACCTTTTTGCTTTGAAAAATTGTTGTGTTATGATGAAAACTGGTGTCGTTCGCTTTAATTAAGCGTTTTAAGGCGTGTGTTGAGCGTCCTCTTATAGTTGTGGAAGCGTGTTGTTATGTGGAAAACGGTTTTCGTTGAAGGTTTTGTTGAAAAAAATTTCAATTTTTAGTTATATAAGTAACGTTGAGTCAGCGAAATTTTTAATGCATAATTTTCATTTTGAGGATAAATGAGGCTGCTTTTACTAGTTAGCGATATACATGCATGTTAACAAACGTTATTTTCTCTTTTAGGCTTAGAAAGGGCAAGGTGTTAAAAATGATTTCGTGGAAACACTCCTTTAAGCGATTAAACGAAGAATATGAAATAGCTAAGAAAAAGAAGCAAGCTTTAGACAATTTATTTGAAAACGGCAGAATTTCTCAGGCTACACGCGATTCGTTCGACAACGACATAAACGCGGTTATAACGGAGATTGAGAAGCAGCAGAAAGACCTTCTTGTGAAGATGCATGGTAAAGTAGCGGAATTAGAAAGTCAGATAAAGACTTTGGAGACACTTCTTGCCAACTACGAGATACAGCATGTGGTTGGCGAAATTGAAGAAGAAGCTTACCAGCGCGAGATAACCCTACTTTCAACAGGACTTGAAAGCGCCAAGCGCGAATTAAGCGTAATAAATGAAGCTACAATCCAGCTTTGCCCACCCCCTGTAGAAGAGCCAGTGACAGAAGCCGAGGCAGTTATGCCAGCTGAGGAGAACGCGGTCGAAGCGGTTCCAGCAGTTCAAGAGGAACTCGTGGAAAGCGTTCCAACCGCTCCGGAGGAAGTGGAAGTTGCAACAGAGCCAAGTTCGCAGGAGCCTATGATAACCATGGAGGAAGCGGTTCCGGAACAGCCCGAAATTGAATGCGAAACCAGCATTTATGCTGAGATGCCTGAAGCTCCTGAAGTCGTAGAAGAGGCACAACAAGAAGTTGAATACACGCCCGAAGTAACTGAGGAAGTAACCGAGGAAATGCCACAGTTCACAGATGAAGCGCCCGAGACCGTTGAGGAAAACCAGGTTACAGAAGCAGAAGACATGCCGCTGATCATGGATGAAACGCCAGAAATTACCGAGAACAACTCAGGAATCATAGAAGAGCTTCCGCAGGAGATTGAGGATCAGCCTCAGATAACCGAGGAGATGCCTCAGCCTCTGGAGGAAACGCCCGAAGTGACTGAGACCTCGCCGTTAGAGCCTGATGAAGCGCCCCAGATCACGGCGGAATGGCCTGAGGAAGTCCACCCTTCAGAAGCGCCCAAAGAGGCGCCACCGGAAATAAGCGTCGAGGCAATCGCGGAAGAGGGACAAGAAACCGAAGAAGCAACGGCAGACGCAGAAGCAGATGAAGAAACTGAGACCGAAGAGCTGTAAACTGTAAAGTATCAGCCTCTCTTTTTTCTTTTTTAGAAAGTCTAAGTTACGATTTTTCGACAGAGACTTATTGTTCGAGAAACTTTTAGAGCCTATGGGCGCCACCTATGTTTTTCTCTACCCCTCTATAGTTTCTGTATAGAATCTCTATTAGGATCCTAATAGGCTCCAAATATGACAGTTTGGTGTTTCCTTTTCTTGGAAATTATAACGCCTTGTAAATGCTACAGTATGTGTTTAATAGAATATCCAATCAAGGGCGGAAGTATCGCGGCTATTTTTCAAGTGCTTGTTTTATCTTGTTTATGCTGTCTGCAAAGTCTGCAGGTTGGTCCTGTTTCATTTTTTTCGATAATGTCAGCTTGGTGTCGTAGCCTTTTCGGGATAGTTCATTCTTTAAAACGTTAAAGGTTCTGCCCTTCCACAGCGCGCAGGTGCAGAATATGATGGCTTTTTTGCTTTCGGCGTTTGGCAAGCGTTTCACGAAGTCAATTGTTTCCTTCGCGGGTCTGAACCCCTCGACAGGCGTGCCTACAATCAACATGTCAAAGTCCTCAACGGCTGACGGTTCAGAAGAGGTTATGCTGAAAACGGGCGCTTCTGTTGCTTCGGATATAGCTTCCGCCATGCGTTTGGTGTTTCCCGTTCTTGAGAAATACAGTACACACGGCTTCATGTTTTCAGAATACGCTTCTTTCGCCTAATATAATCTTCGCCCACGCAAAAAATAGTAACGCCCTTATCTGCCATGATGATATAGAAAAATTTTCAACGTTGATTCTGACAGGTTGGCTTGACTATTTTCAATTCCGTTTCGCTTCTTGATTCGAGACGGTCTGTCCTATCTGAAAGAGCCTTTGGGCAATCAGAACGAACCATATCTGCAGTGCAAAGGCAGAAATGAGTAAGAAGAAGATACCAGCTGTCGGCACGAAAAAGGCTAATCCAAATACACTTCCCAGAATTCCCACGTAAGCGGTTGCCTTACTGAAGACAGTGCATCGCAGCATGACAACTGAGACTATCAGAAGGGCAACGGAGGCGAGAACATTAAACACGTACCAGGCAGTTCCCAAACTTACGGCGATTGTCGTTTCTCCAGCCGCCAGAAAAAGTGACCTCTGCGCATCTGTTGTCGCAACCGCGTACTGATCACTGAGGTAAAGCATAGAGAAGGCATTATTCGTTGCGAAGTAGACCGTAGCTCCTAGGATGCCGAAGATTGTAGCAAGTGCCATGTAAGCTTTGTTGGCTCGTCGGAGAGCAACGTAGAGGGCGAGAAAGATCGGGATGAGGAGAGTTTGGTCAGCAACGTACAAGAGATCAAGGTCTAGAAGTCCAAGAAGTCTGTTGTTCCGAAGTAGCGTGAACCAATCGACCGCGGTGGTAGGTATCGGCGCCATAGAGAAGGCGATGATCTGGATTGGGAAAAAAACTACCACCATAATGAGGGCAGCTGATGCACTAACTTTGTAGAGACTTTTCCAAGCGGAGTCTTCTGTCTCAGCATTTGATTCATCAATGGCTTGATGCTTACCGGTGATTGTGCTTTGCTAAGTATTTTCATTCGTTTTTCACCTCCGTCTGGTTTTTCCGCATAGCTTTCTTGATTTCATCTTCTCCAAGGTTTATTCTCAGGAGCCCTTTCTTGCCGATAATTTCCAGAATTATTTCTTCTGCGAACGTGGCTTGCACCAGTTCGCCTATGGTGCCCTCAATGAGAACGCTGTCGTTGGAGCCGTTTGCTATGGCGATGTTTTTAGGTTGGCTTTCGATTTGAGTTCTATAGAGAAGCGTCGTTCTTTTTTTTCAGTTTCGCTTTCCATGCTTCTTGCCTCTTGCTCTAATTTTTGTGGAGGAGGCTGATTACTTTTATTTTCTTAAAGTGTGAAAATTATACAGCGGTGTGAATAGTTTAGCATCGGTGATTAAGGCTTCTCCGGTGAATG